>NZ_JALPSY010000009.1:0-151565 GCF_023218005.1 Gordonia sp. C13 | reverse complement strand
TCCCACGCACAGGTGTGACTATCCGGCGGTGAGCGCAGCTCGTCGGGATCGGCTGCGGACCGGCCGATGCACTCCGGCCGGTGCCTGCCGGAGGTCGAGTGTCCGGCGAGCCACCTCGAGGTGATGGCGGGCTATTCCCAACGCGGCGTGGTAACCGACCCGGAACTCGCTGTCGTCGGCGTCGGCGGCCCACCGCCCCTCCCGATCGAGACGATCCAGGAGTCCCTGGATGATGTCGAAGTCCCGGCGCAGACCCCCTGAGACCACAGCTGCGCCGACGAACGCGTCGGGACGGAGAGACTCGGTCGTGATCTCGTCGAGGACGCAGACGCGAGCGAATGTCATGCCTGCCCGGAATCCCCGAAGCAGCTCGGACTGCGGCCGCTCGACCGCGGCCAGCGTCGAGAAACGGTCGTGGAGATAGGTGAGGACCTCTGCGAGATGCGTGTTCTGTTCCACGTCATCCCACATTCTTCCGTTTTCGGATGATCGAGCTGTCTTCGCTCGCACGCTTCTTCTCGCGCCTCAATTTCAATTCTTGGCGGCGTTTTTTCGAACTGGAATTCTTTTCTGCCATGATTCCTCGCTGACATGAATGATGAAGTGAGGTTGGAGACCCACTCACCTCCGTGACCATAGCCCAGAAAAAATAAAAGTCCAGTCGCCGCCCATCGCGGCTCGTCTCTACCGCTCCGCAGCACTGGGTGTCACTTAATAACCTGCACCGCAGTTGCTTTCGCAGTAGAGCAGGCCCAGGAAGGAAGCCGACTGGCTTTTATATTTTTTTCGGCTAGAGTCCGTGTCACCGGCCCGACCGGCCGGTTTTCAGTGGAAGGAAGAGTCGCCGTGCAAGCGGTTGTCATGGAGTGTCGTATCCGGGTCTGCGCATCGAAGAGTCGGGTGAGGAAGTTTCTCGATCAAGCGTCTTCACGCGCATTCAACGCTTTTCCGAAAACGGTGAAGTATTCGCTTGTCGTCGAGGATTCCGACTCCCGGCTCCTGCGTCGGCAGTGGCATCGAGAAAACGACGTCGACGACTTCGGCGTGCCGGTGGGCAAGGACATCTGCTTCGCCTTCGCGGATCCTTCGGGCCGGCTGACGGAGTCGAAGCTGGAGAGCCTGTCGCGGGACATTCTCGCCGACCTCGAGCTCGACCCCTGGGACTCGGATTCGGGAGTCGATTCGCCGCCGGGAGGAGCTGCGGAATCGGTGCCCTGGATTCTCACCCTCAGCACCGACCCGGACCACATCTCACGCGCAGAGATCGCGGCTCGCCACCCGATGCTCGAGCTCCGCGCAAGGTCCCTGATCGCGACGTCCTGACGCCGACATCTCGCCCCCCTAGTAGAGGAAGCAACGATGACCACCGCAGCACCTGTCCCGACAACACCCCTGACCCGAGATGTGCTCGAGCGTCAGCTGGCCGCGGAGATTCGCGATCGAGCCGTCGTCAGTGCCGAGGTCCTCGATCATCGCGCCGCCGGCGATCTGGACAACAACGACGCCTACCATCGCGCCCTGGAGCGTCTCGAATCGCTCGACCGGCGTCTGGCGCAGCTGTACGCCGCGCTGTCCACGGCAGATGCCGAACCGTCAGCAGACGGCACCGTCCAGGTCGGTTCGGTCGTCACCGTTGTCTTCGATCACGATCCAGCCGACGTCACCACCTTTCTGGTGGGAGCTCCGGAGCAGTACGCCCTGGTGGGTATGGACGTGTGTTCGCCCGACTCACCGCTCGGGCGTGCGGTGCTGGGCGCCGACGTCGGCGATGTCCGGACCTATCTGCTGCCGAACGGGCAGAGGAGCACGGTCGCGGTGAAAGACCACCGGATCGAGCTTCTCTGACGCAACGTGGCGGTGCATCCGGGGTCGCGGTCGTCCGGCGGTGCCCCGGTGAGAGCCGTCGTCGGGTCGGCCGAGGTCCCGACGAGCCGGCCGCAGCCGCCGGCTCGTAACCCGACTGCGACAGCCGAGGTGGTCGTCATCGCCCGACCGGGCGAGCTGACCACCAGGCTGTGCCGAACCCTCCGGAACCGAGGGCTGAACATCGAGATCGTGGACCCCGGGTTCGGTGGCCCGAGGGTCCGCGACACCGTCCCGGAGCGACGGACAACGGCCGGGGCGAGGTCGTGTATCGCCGTGCTGGGTCGCGCACCTCGGCCGCGGCGCAGGTGGTGGGACTGGCGGGGCCGTCGACTTGAACGACGACAGGAGGACGAACTGATAGACGCGGTGTCGATCGCCGCGTCGAACGCCCGCAGGCTCGGATTGCTGGTGGTCGCCGAAGCATCGACACCCGATGAGACCGAGATCGCACGAGAACGTGCCCGGCACGTCGCACGCGTCGCCGGTTACGAGGCAGCCGTCAACGGAAACGCTCTGACCTCCACTTTCTATCTCGTGATGAGCACGTCGGAGCGATCTGCCAGGAATCTCACGGCGATCGTCGCCTGGGCGCGGCGTCGGACTGATTCACACATGTTTCCTGTCGCTCGATAGGCTGCGGGTTGGCGGTGACCCGATTCGGGGTGCACCGGCGTTCCGCACGAATCGAACAAGGAAGTGGTGGCCGCCGTGGCCGTGCTCGACGAGAAGATCAGCGATCTGTACGAACAGGTGGTTGCGCGCAACCCCGGAGAGGCCGAGTTCCACCAGGCCGTTCGTGAGGTCTTCGACAGCCTCGGACCCGTCCTGGCCAAGCACCCGCACTACGCAGACGCCGGCATCATCAAGCGTCTGACCGAACCCGAGCGGCAGATCATCTTCCGCGTGCCGTGGATCGACGACCAGAACCAGGTACAGGTCAACCGCGGATTCCGCGTCGAGTTCAACTCGGCACTCGGCCCCTACAAGGGCGGCCTGCGCTTCCACCCCAGCGTCTACCTCGGCGTGGTCAAGTTCCTCGGCTTCGAACAGATCTTCAAAAACGCACTGACCGGGCTGCCGATCGGTGGCGGCAAGGGCGGTTCCGACTTCGACCCCAAGGGCAAGTCGGATCTCGAGATCATGCGGTTCTGCCAGTCCTTCATGACCGAGCTCTACCGCCACATCGGTGAGTACAC
Source organism: Gordonia sp. C13 (assembly GCF_023218005.1). NCBI lineage: Bacteria > Bacillati > Actinomycetota > Actinomycetes > Mycobacteriales > Gordoniaceae > Gordonia > Gordonia sp. C13. The sequence goes on along the minus strand of NZ_JALPSY010000009.1, from coordinate 148,503 downwards.
CGACGTACCCGCGGGCGACATCGGCGTGGGCGGCCGCGAGATCGGTTACCTGTTCGGCCAGTACAAGCGCATCACCAACCGGTACGAATCCGGCGTCCTGACCGGCAAGGGGCTCGCCTGGGGCGGTTCGCAGGTGCGCACCGAGGCCACCGGGTACGGCGCGGTCTTCTTCGTCCGCGACATGCTCGCCGCAGCCGACGACAAGCTCGACGGCAAGACGGTCGTCGTCTCCGGTTCGGGCAACGTCGCCATCTTCGCCATCGAGAAGATCCAACAACTCGGTGGCCGCGTCGTCGCCTGCTCGGATTCGAGCGGGTACGTCGTCGACGAAGCCGGTATCGACCTAGAACTCCTCAAGGAGATCAAGAACGTCCAGCGGGGGCGCATCGGTGACTATGTGTCCGCCCGTTCCTCGGCGCGGCTGGTCACAAACGGCTCGCTGTGGAACGTGCCCACGGACATCGCGATCCCGTGTGCGACGCAGAACGAGCTGAACGGCGCCGATGCCGCACAGCTCGTCAAGAACGGTGTGCGCGTCGTCGCCGAGGGCGCCAACATGCCCTGCACCCCTGAGGCAGTGCGCATCTTCGGCGAAGCGGGCGTCAGCTTCGCGCCCGGTAAGGCGGCGAACGCCGGCGGCGTGGCGACGAGCGCACTCGAGATGCAGCAGAACGCATCTCGCGACTCGTGGAGCTTCGGTTACACCGAGGAGCGCCTCTCCGAGATCATGACCTCCATTCACGATCACTGCCTGCACACCGCCGAGGAGTACGGCGTTCCCGGCAACTATGTGATGGGCGCGAACATCGCGGGCTTCACCCAGGTCGCCGACGCGATGCTGGCTCTCGGCTTGATCTGACCCCGGATCGGCCGCCGGTTCGCGAGCTCACCCGCGAACCGGCGGCCTTTTTCGTCGACGCTGTCGGCCGCGCGGACTATTGACACCTCGGTGACCACGGGTTTCACTGAGCCAACTCTCACAGGTCCGCGCGATTGGCAGGTCCCCATGGATATCGAGGTCTCTCCCCGTCAGCCGGGCGTGCCGCTGCGATCCGGACCCGTTGCCGTGGTCCTCGCAGTGGTTGCGGCGGTTGTTGTCACAGTCGGGATCGCTCCGAAAGCAGTGGCGGCCCCGGCGAGTCCAACCGGTTTCGATCTCCCGTTCTCGGGCGCCCCGGCCTTCGAGCGCGTCGCGCCACCCAAGCTCACCGACCCGGCGCAACTGAACCAGCCACTCGGCCTCGCGGCCGCCAATCGGGCGGCCGCCGCCATCGGCTTGTCGCCGAAAGACGCTCTGTCCGAACAGCAGTACCGTGCACTCATCACCGGCGGCGGGGTCGGCGGCAGCCGTGATGCCGCGAAGATCATCGACGCCTGCCTGCTCATCCTGACCAACACCAGGGGTCGCCCGATGTTCGGCGACTCCGTCGTCGGCAGCTACGGCCTGTACGTGAACAAGCAGGGCATGCTGCAGAGTCCGGCGAATGCGAGTGCGCCGACGCGACAGGTCAATTCACTGATCGCCCCCGGCGGCTACGTCGGCACCTGGCTGCGGAGCAACGGAGCGCTCGACACACTGGCCGCACTCTATCGGTCGGCGTACACCGTCGAAGTCCCGTTCGGATTTGTCGCGCAACAGATGTCGGGAACCGCGCAGTTGGTAACGAACACCAAGGCGGGAGCGACAAGCACCGTCGGGATGTCGATGGCTCCCCCGCTCTGGATCGTGAACTTTGCACTCCTCTACATCGTCAAGCCCTCACTCGCGGCCGCGATGCCCGCCTACTGGGCTCCCATCCCGCCGCCGGTGGCCGCCGCGATCAAGGCGAGCCCCAACGGCCAGGTGCCTTACAGCAAGTACGCCTCGTACTTCCGGTGAATCACACGCCCGTACGAGAGTCGCGGTACGACGATAGGTAGTCAGTCCGTGGCAGGTGTGCACGCGATCGTGACGAGCGTTCCGGCGATCTCCCGACCTAGGGCCGACTTACGTAACGGGTTGTCCCGCAGTCGCATCGCGAGTTCGCCGGTGACGACGACAAGGACCTGTTCGGCGAGGTGGTCCGGGTCCGGGCACGGCAAACGAGCGGCGAGGTCGCGCAAGGTGTCCCGCATGTAGTCGGTGTCTCGTGTGACGGCCTCGGCGATCTCGGCAGGCGGGTCGGACATCTCGGCCGCGGTGCCGAGGAACGCGCACCACCGCGCGCCGTCCGGTCGTGCGGCGAACTCGTCGATGGCGTCGAAGATGGCGAGGAGCCGGCCCTCGTCGTCGGTCGCGGCGGCGATCGCATTCCCCCACGCCTCGCGCCACCGTGCGTGGCGTCGTTCGAGCGAGGCGGCGACGAGCGCCTCTTTGCTGCGGTAGCCCCGGTACAGCGTCGCGGCCGACACGCCCGCACGCGCGAGGATGGCGTCGACCGGCGTCGTCTCGATGCCGCGCGAGAACACCAGGTCATCAACTGCGTCGAGCAGTTTTTCCTCTGAGCTCTTGCGCATCCCCATGGTCGTCAGCCTAGTATCGAAAATATGAAACGCACGTTTTCGTTTGGTTCGGAGCGCGAGGGGTTGGTCGTGGTGACCGGTATAGCGTTCATCGCGGCGACCTACGGACTCGTGCGCCTCGCGTACGGGCTGTTCCTGCCCGACATCCAGACAGATCTGGCCCTCGACTCGGCCCGGGCGGGATACATTTCCGCAGGGTCTTCTCTGGTCTATTGCCTTGCCGCGCTGTGCGGTTTCCTGTTCGGGCGACGGCGCCCACGTACGTTGATCGTCGTCGCCATGGCGACCGCGGCCGGCGGCGTCTGGGGCATGGCCGTGGCCGCGCATCTGGTCGTCTTCGGCATCTCCGCCGTGATCGCCTCGGTGGGGGCCGGACTGGCGTCACCGGCGATGGTGAGTGTCGTCAGGCGCAACCTCGCCGCCGAACGTATCGACCGGGGCCAGTCCATGGTCAACTCCGGCACCGGCCCCGGCCTCGTCGGCGCCGGCCTGCTGGCCCTGCTCTTCCTTCCCGGATGGCGGCTGACCTGGGCGGTCATCGGCGTGATCACCGTGTTCATCACGATCGCTCTCCTGACGGCCGACCGGCCCGGTTCGGCCTATCGGGATGAGCAACGAGATGCCCTGTCCGTCGACTGGGTCCGTCGTCACCGAACGGCTCTGACCGCCGCGGTCCTGTTGGGTGTGGCGTCGAGCGCCATGTGGACCTACGGCCGCGCGATCCTCGTCGACACCGGCGGCTCGTCGCAGCGCGGCACGATCATCGCGTGGATCATGATCGGGGTCGGCGGTGCCGCCGTGGCCGGATCCGCGATCCCGCTGGCGAAGCGGACCGCGACGTGCGCGTGGATCCTCAGCTGCTCGACGATGACGGTCGGCATCCTCCTCGTCGCTGCAGCTCCGGGACAGATGGTGGTCGCGCTCGTCGGATGCCTGTTCTTCGGGTGGGGATTCACCTCGTCGACGTCGGCACTCATCGCCTGGACCTCGGCCATCGACGCCACCCGGTCCGCAGCAGGCACCGCACTGTTGTTCATCGCGTTGATGTTCGGGCAGGCCGTGGGTGCCACCGCCCTCGGCGCGATCATCACCGCTGCGAGTTACCTCGTCGCATTCGTGGTGGCCGCGGCGATCGCGGCGCTGTCGATCGCCGTGTCGACTCTCGAACGGACAGTCCGCCGAGCAGATGCCGAGGAGGCGGATGCGATGGTCGAGCCGGGGCGCGCGCCGTCAGACGAACCAGGACAACAGCTTTCCGCGGGACCAGCACCGACCGAGCGCGTCGCCGGCGACCTCGGAGTGCAGCCGTGTCGCTGACGGTTCGAAGACGGTGACGCCGATGATGCTGTGCCCCGACGCCGGACGGTCCCCGAGAGTCGGAATGGTCGGTGCGACGCCGACTCCCTCTACGGACACCCACGCAACTTTCCGTGCGGCGGAGGCCTCCCCCATCGCATGGACGAAGCGGCGTCGCCTCTCCGGCGGGTACCGCGACAGCGACCACGTCGTGAGGATGACGGGCAGAGCACGATCCGGGACACTCGTGACCGCCTCCGGAAGTACGGAAATCGGATCTCCCGAGATACGTTCCGGCGAAATCACTTTCGCCAGATCGATCTCGGCGTCGAGAACAGACCCGTCCGCGACGGCCCGCCGAATCCGGTCACGGCCGCCGGGGTCTCGAACGTCGAGCGGCGCACGGTCGAGGATCATTCGTACATCGACCTCCGGCGGCGGTGTCCTCGGTACTCGACCGTCACCCACCACCGAGCAGTCCACCTGCACCGGCGACGATGCATCGCCCAGATGCTGGTCGCCGCCGTAGGAGATCCCCACACGGTCGACGATGAGATTGAGTCCGAGGGGCCGTCCGACGTCGATCAGGCCGAGGTACTCGGCGTCGAGGCGCCGGGCAACCTCCGCGATGGCGGGATAGAGCACTGCATACCGACCCGCGTGGTCCTCAGACCGCCTGAGCACGCCTCAGGCCTCCTGCCGTGCGACCATCTCCGTGATCCAGACCGGCGCGTACGGCGAGATGCATCCCGGCGATGTCGGGTAGTCCTCGAGCACCCTCAGTCGCTCGCCGATTCCGATTGCGCGAGTGCGGTGTTCGGGATGCTCGATGCCGATCGTCGCCAGGCAGGTGTTCATCGCCCACTGCAGGCGTGCGGGGGCGTCCTTCATGCCGGCCTCAATGGTGTCGAGCAGCTCGACGAGGTCGAGACCGTCGGGATTCTTGGCCACCCGCTCGGTCGTGAGGGCCCAGCCGGCGCTCAGCGCCGCCTCGTCGGCGTCGTCCATCCACGCGAGGCGCAGCTCCTCCTTGTGCCCGTTCTTCTTCACCACGTAGTTGACCAGCCAGTCGTGCACCTTGGGGCGTGCGGCTTCGCGGACCATCGTGTCGAGCTGCGCGGCGTCGAAGGCCTTCGGGCGACAGATCAGCAGCGCGACCAGCCGGGCCGCGGTGTCGCCGGTGGCCCACAGCGCGAGTGCCAGATCGTGCTGGGTCTTGAGTCGCTTGGCGACAGCCCGCAGCTTGGTCAGGTTCACCCCGTGGTCGTCCCCGTGTTTTTCGTTGACCGCACGAATCCTCGGGTCCTCGAGCTCGGCCAGCTCGGCGAGTACCTCTGCGACAGTCGCATCCAGGTCGGTACCGCTCGTCATCGATCTCCACCTCGTCCTCGCCCCGGTACGTCCGTTCGTCAGCCTACGACGCCCACTCAGGACCTGATCCCGGCCCACGTCAGCGGAGACCGCCACGATCGAGGACCGCGCGGCATACGCTGGGGCAATGGCCTTGGTACTCGGACCGATTCTGCGGCACGTCGACGAGACATCTGCGCTGGTATGGGTCCAGACCGAGGCCCCGGCCGAGGTCGAGATCCTCGGCAGCCGGGCGCGCACCTTCGAGGTGCTCGGAAACCACTACGCCCTGGTCGAGATCACCGGACTGGTTCCGGACACCACGATCGAGTACACGGTGACCGTCGACGGTTCCCGGGCGTGGCCCCTGCCGAGTTCGACCTTCCCGCCCAGCGTCATCCGCACCCGGGGTCCGGCGTCCGCCCATCATCACCGGTTCGTCTTCGGGTCCTGCCGATACCCCCGGGCCGAGGACCCGAGGATCGACCGGAAACTCGGCGTCGACGCGTTGGACTGCTACGCCGTCCGCATGCGCCGTCTGCCGGTCGCGGCGTGGCCGGACACGCTCATACTGCTCGGCGATCAGGTCTATGCCGACGAGCTGACCCCACAGGTCAAGGAGAAACTCGAGGCGACCAGAACCGCGACCAACGGCCCGTCCGACGAGGTGGTGAGCTTTCAGGAGTACGAAGGTCTCTACCGGCACACCTGGGGCGACCCGGAGATCCGTTGGATTCTGTCCACCGTCCCGACCGCGATGATCTTCGACGATCACGACATCCGCGACGACTGGAACACCTCGGACACCTGGCGCCGCGAGATGGAGAGCGAACCGTGGTGGCGGGACCGGATCCGGGCCGGACTCGCGTCGTATTGGGTGTACCAGCACCTGGGCAACCTGTCGCCTGCCGAGCTGGCCGCCTCCGAGGACTACCGCGCAGTGAAGGACATCGACGGGGATTGCTGGCCGTATCTGGTCGACCTCGCCGACCGTGCCGACGCCGAAACCGACGGGGTCAAGGGGATCCGGTTCAGCTTTCGCTGGGACCTCGGTGCGAGCCGACTGACGATGATCGACTCCCGCAACGGCCGCATCCTCGCCGGCGGCGCACGAAAGATGGTGAGCGACGACGAATTCGACTGGGTCGAGCGCCAGGTGAACGACGACATCGAGTCGGTGGACCACCTGGTGCTCGGGTCGTCGTTGCCGTGGTTGCTCCCGCCCGTCCTCAGCGACGTCGAGACCCTCGACGAGATCGGGGCCCGGCACGACGGCTGGGTCGGCACACTGGCCGAGAAGGTCCGGCAGGGCGCCGATCTGGAACACTGGCCGGCCTTCTTCGATTCCTTCACCCGATTGAGTCGGATCATCAGCGATGTCGCCCGGCTCGGCACCGAGACGACCGGACCGGCGACGGTCAGTGTCTTGTCGGGCGACGTCCACCACAGCTACGCCGCACGAGCCGAATTCGACGAACCCACGAGCGCGACCGTGTTCCAACTGGTGTGCTCGCCGGTGCACAACGCCATTCCCCCGTACATGAAATCTGTGTTCCGCCTCGGGTGGTCGCCGCGCATCGCGCGGGTCGTCCGACGCTGGGCGAGCTTCCGCGGTTCACCGAAGCTACCGGTCCGATGGCACAGCGAGGTGGGCCCGCTGTTCGGCAACACCATCGCGTCCCTGATCGTCGACGGCCGGGACGCGCGGGTCACCTTCGAGCAGCCCGATCTGAACGGCACACTTCGTCTGGCGAGCGACCTGCCGCTGACGGGCCGGGAATCGGTAGAGAACGTAGGGACATAGCGCCGTCGTTCTCTACGAAATGCGGTCAGTCCAAGCAGAATTCGTTGCCCTCGGGGTCCAGCATGACGATGTGCCCGGCGCCGAGCGGAGGTGCGGGCTCGACGCGCCGGACCCGTCTCGCTCCCAGCGCGACGAGTCGTGCCGCCTCGGCCTCGTGGGACGCCATGCGGTCGTCACCGGCGAGGCCCGGAGCCGCCCGGATGTCGAGGTGTACCCTGTTCTTCGCGGTCTTGCCCTCCGGCACGCGCTGGAAGAAGATCCGCGGACCGCGACCGTCGGGGTCGACCACCGCGGACGCATCGTTCCGGCGTTCCTCCGGTACGCCCATCGCCTCCAGCGCAGCCTCCCAGGTGTCGAATCCTGCGGGCGGCGCCTGGATCCGGTAACCGAGGACCTCGGCCCAGAACGCGGCGAGGGCCGCGGGATCAGCACAGTCGAACGTCACCTGGATCTCTCTGCTCATACCTCCACTGTGGCCCTCGATGAGGACAGCCACGGTCCTCATCGCAAAGAAACTCTGCGGCGGTCAGCGAAGCCGTTCGCCGTACACGCGTCTGACCGCCATCACCATCAGCACGCGACGATCCGACACCATCACGCTGCGGTACTCGTCCCAGTCCGGGTGCTCGCCGGCTGCCTTCCGGTAGTAGTCGACGAGTGCCTCCACCTCGGGGCCGCGGGGATCGGTGCTCGGACCGATCAGCGTGACGTCCCCTTCTGCGGTGGCCCAGGTGTACCGGTCGGGTCCGGTCACTTCGAGCGCCGCGCGCGGATCACGGCGTAGGTTGACCGTCTTGGCGCGCCCCTCGGTCATCGACACGTAGATGGTGTCCGCGTCGCGGTCGTAGAACGGGGTCACCGGCGACAGTTGCGGAAGGCCGGAGGACTTGATGGTGGCGAGAACGCCGAGACGTGCTTCGGCGAGAAGGTCGCGCGGGTCGTACTCAGAGGTGGTCATGATCTGGGCAACTGCCCGCGGTCAGCGACTATTCCGGCGCGACGGCCGCACCGGACCGGGCGCGGAAACCGGGCATCGGGCCACGAGGACCTATACCTTCATACGGTGTTCACGATCGGAATAGTGGCGGCATCGCTTGCCGCGGTGGCCTACGGGCTGTCGACGGTCCTTCGCGCGCTCGGCGCCCGGAACGCCGCCGGGCCCGATACCGCAGGGGTCACGGCCGAGGGCGGGCCGTCGTTGCGCTCGACTCTCGACACCTTCCGCAACCCCGCCTTCCTCGTCGGCACCCTCATGGTGATCCTCGGTTTCGCCGGCGGGGCCGTCGCCGCCCGACTGCTCCCACTCTTCCTGGCTCAGACGATCGTCGCCGGAAATCTGATCGTCACCGCGCTTCTCGGCAGCGTGCTCCTCGGTACGAAGCTCCGAGGCCGAGACCTGGGCGCGATGGGCGTCGTCGTGGCATCGCTCTGCATGCTCGGCGCGTCGGCGTCACACGAGGCCAGAACCGCCCACGACATGACCTTTCACTGGGCTCTCTTCATCGTGTCGACGGTGGTCGCGGTCGTCGGCCTGATCGTCGTCCGCCTACTCGGACGGCGCGGCGCGATCCTCGCGGGAGCGCTCGCCGGCGCGATGTACGGCGCCCTCGCGGTGGCGGTGCGCGTCCTCGACGGCGTGCACCCGTTCGACCCCGCAGCCCTGCTGACCGACCCGGCGGCCTGGACCATCGCCCTAGCCGGCGCACTCGCGTTCTACGTGCAGACCGTCGCGCTCCAACTCGGTCCGGTCAACGCCGTCACCGCGGTGCTCGTGGTGGGCGAGGTCGGGATTCCGTCGGTGATCGGCGTGCTGTTCCTCGGCGACCGCGCCGTCGACGGACTCGGGTGGCTCGCCTACATCGGTTTCGCCGGGGCGATAGCGGGGGCCTTCGCGGTCGCGTGGCTCACCTCCCAACCCGACGGCAACGACGCCCCGCGCGGGGTTCCCGCAGGTTCGACCTCCTGACATTGCGACATTCTTCTCTACTTGTGTCTTTGGCCGTAGGATCGGCGCCATGGACGTGCGCGAGATCCTGACCACCATCCCCACCGACACCGCCGAGGCACTCGATCTGTTCGACTCCTGCGACGCGATCGACCCGGAGTTCATGATCGGCACCTGGCGCGGAGCGGAACTGCCGACCGGTCATCCCCTCGACGGATTTCTCGCCGCCAGCGGCTGGTGGGGCAAGCAGTTCGTCGACGCCGAGACCGTCCACCCGCTCCTCTTCCCCACCCGCGACCACACCGCACTCTGGGCGATGAACCCGGCGATAGCCTTCAGTGGTCTCTCCGTCGCAGAGAAGACACCCCAGGTGAAAGCGATGTCCTTCGCGACACCGATCGCCGCCACCCGCTTGCTCAGCCAGACCCGGAAGGCGCGCGCACGGCTGCGCACCACGCGTTATCGCGGCACCGACACCGCGACCATGGTCTACGACCAGCTGCCGATCAACGATGTCTTCCACCGACTGTCTGACGATTCAGTCCTCGGCGCCATGGATCTCAAGGGCTCACCGGCACCGTACTTCTTCGTGCTGCGACGCGATGACTCGCTGCGGCTGATCTAGACACTCAGAGATCGGCGAGCGCCGCTCTCAGCTTGTTCGCCTCGGCGACCGCATCACGAAGGGCGACCTTGGCCTCCGAGCGACCCTCCTCGGCGGTCGACAACCGCTGACGTGCGAAGCGCAGTGAGTCCTCGACGCGGGACAACTGCTCGCGAAGGTCCCGTGCCTCGGCGACGAGTTCGTCGACCTCCGAGGACGCCTCGTCCACCGCCGAAGACGCGTCGCCGAGGCTCTCACGCGCGGACTGCTCATCGTACTCGGCCCGGGCGATCCGCGCCTCGAGTTCACGCCTGACCTCGGCGTCCTCGTCACTGTCCTCTCTCTCGTCGGCCGAATCCGTGTCGACGTTCTCCGGGGCGGCATCGTGGTCGTGATTGTCCTTGCGTTTCGACTCGTCCGGCGGATCGGGCACGACGAAGACCCCTGCGGGACCGAATCCGCTGTACTCGGCTGAGGTGACGAGGCGTCCGTGTCTGAGGTCGGCCAGGATCTCGGCGTCGGCGATCGCGGCGCGCAGCGTCGTCGCGACCTCGCGAACCGCACTGTCGGACAGCCCGACTCCGAGCGAGGAGGCAGTGCCGGCCACCCCGTCGACGGAGGAGTTGATCAACTCCTGGCGGCGGCGGGACAGCTCACGCATCGTGTCGGCCGCCGAACGTCGTTGCGCCGCAGACAGGTCCGCGGCCAGCGCGGTCACCTGGTCGCAGTCATCGGGATTCGCGCGCACCCACTGATTGATCGCCCACGCGGCCTGCGTCGGCCTGCGCAATTTCGAGATGTCCTTTGCCAGAGAGGTTTCACCGTCGGCTTTGACCTCCTTGGCGATCTCGTTTCGCCGCTTCACGAACACGTCCGGCGTCAGGCCGTAGAGTTCGTCGACGATCTCGTCGTAGCGGGACATCACATCACCCGCGACCGGCAGGATGTCGGTTCCACATGAGCCGATCCTACGTCTCCGACGTCCCGCCATCCGGCACCTCGCCGGGCCTAAACTTGAACCATTCCAAAAAAGGGTGCATACTCGTCCACATGCTCACCGACGACGACTGCGCCACCCAGCTGCGCGCAGCTCGACTCCGCGTCACCCGTCCGCGGGTCGCGGTCATGCGCGCGGTGCATGCACACCCCCACGCCGACACCGACACCGTGCTCGGCTCGACGAGAGCCGAACTCGCCGACGTCTCCCAGCAGACGGTCTATGACGTGTTGGCCGCGTTGACATCTGCCGGTCTCATCCGGCGGATTCAGCCGTCGGGACACGTGGCCCGCTACGAGTCCCGTATCGGCGACAACCACCACCATGTGGTCTGCCGCTCATGCGGTGCGATCGGGGACGTCGACTGCGCAGTCGGCGCAGCCCCGTGCCTGACCGCATCAAACGACCACGGTTTCGTCATCGACGAGGCCGAGGTCGTGTACTGGGGCCTCTGCCCCGACTGCAAGGCCTGAACCACCGAAGATCCGAACACACCTGACCGGCCGGCCCACACTGTGGACCGGGCGGGATCACAGCTGTGCTCAGCCTCCATCACCATTTCCCGAAAGGAATGACATGGCGCAAGAACACCCGCCGATCGCCGAGGCCAACACCGAACCCACCGCCGGCGGCTGCCCGGTCATGCACGGCAAGGCCAAGCAACCCACCGAGGGCGGCGGAAACCGTGACTGGTGGCCGAACCAGATGAATCTCAAGATCCTGCAGCACAATCCGGATGTCGTGAATCCCCTCGACGCCGACTTCGATTACGTCGAGGCACTCAAGGACCTCGACGTCGAGGCCCTCAAGGCGGACCTGACCGCCCTGATGACCGATTCGCAGGACTGGTGGCCCGCCGACTTCGGCCACTACGGCGGCCTGATGGTGCGCATGTCGTGGCACGCGGCGGGTACCTACCGCGTCCAGGACGGGCGCGGCGGCGCCGGAGCCGGCATGCAGCGCTTCGCACCCCTGAACAGCTGGCCGGACAACGCCAACCTCGACAAGGCGCGTCGTCTGCTGTGGCCGATCAAGAAGAAGTACGGCCAGGCCATCTCGTGGGCAGACCTGCTGGTCTTCGCCGGAAACGTCGCGCTCGAGTCGATGGGCTTCGAGACCGCCGGCTTCGCCTTCGGCCGCGTCGACGAGTGGGAGCCCGATGACGTCTACTGGGGTCCCGAGCTCGAATGGCTGGCCGATCAGCGGTACTCGGGTGACCGCGAACTCGAGAACCCGCTGGCCGCTGTGCAGATGGGCCTCATCTACGTCAATCCCGAAGGGCCCGAGGGTAATCCGGACGTCCTGGGTTCGGCTGCCGACATCCGGGACACCTTCGCCCGGATGGCGATGAACGACGTCGAGACCGCAGCATTGATCGTCGGTGGCCACACCTTCGGCAAGACACACGGCGCCGGGGATGCGAGCCAGGTCGGCCCCGAGCCGGAGGCCGCCGCTCTCGAGGACGCCGGTCTCGGCTGGCGCAGCTCGCACGGCGAGGGGAAGGGTGCCGACACCATCACGAGTGGTCTCGAGGTCACCTGGAACCCGACCCCGACCCAGTGGGACAACGCCTTCCTGGAGACCCTCTACGGCTACGAGTGGGAGCTGTACAAGAGCCCTGCGGGCGCCAACCAGTGGCGTCCCAAGGACGGCGCCGGCAACGGCACCGTGCCGATGGCCTTCGGTGACGGCAAGACCCACCCGTCGATGCTCACCAGCGATCTCGCACTTCGTTTCGACCCCGAGTACGGGAAGATCACCCGTCGCTGGCTGGATCACCCGGAGGAGCTGGCCGAGGAGTTCGCCAAGGCCTGGTTCAAGCTGCTCCACCGCGACATGGGCCCCGCGATCCGTTACCGCGGCCCGCTGGTTCCCGAGGTCACCTACGACTGGCAGGACAACGTGCCGGTGCACGAGGGACCGCTCGTCTCCGATGCCGACATCGCCGCCCTGAAGACTTCTCTGCTGGAGTCGGGTCTCTCGGTCTCGCAGCTGGTGAAGACCGCATGGGCTGCCGCATCGTCGTTCCGCGGCAGCGACTTCCGCGGTGGCGCCAACGGTGGTCGCCTTCGTCTGCAGCCACAGGCGAGCTGGGAGGCCAACGAGCCCGCCGAACTCGCCGACATCGTAGCGAAGCTGGAGCACATCGCCGAGTCGTTCACCGGCGAGGCCGGCGCGAAGATCTCCTTCGCCGACCTCGTCGTGCTCGGTGGCGTCGCCGCCATCGAGAAGGCCGCTCGCGATGCGGGAGTGGAGGTCTCCGTACCGTTCACGCCGGGCCGCACCGACGTGGGGCAGGATGACGTCGACGTCGAGTCGTTCGGCTACCTCGAGCCCACCGCCGACGGTTTCCGCAACTACGTCGGTGAGGGTCTCGCTCAGCCCGCCGAGTTCAAGCTGCTCGACCGGGCGAATCTGCTCACCGTGAGCGCACCGGAGATGACTGCCCTCATCGGCGGCCTGCGCGTGCTCGGCGCGAACTACCAGAACTCGGCACTGGGAGTACTCACCGACAGGCCGGGCGTGCTGACGAACGATTACTTCGTCAACCTGCTCGACATGTCCACCAAGTGGTCCAAGACCGACGACGAGAACGTCTTCGTCGGCACCGACCGCGCGACCGGCGAGCAGACCTGGACCGGCAGCCGCGTCGACCTGGCGTTCAGCTCGAACTCCCAGCTGCGCGCCCTGGCCGAGGTGTATGCCTCCGATGACGCCAAGGAGAAGTTCGTCAAGGACTTCGTCGCGGCGTGGGACAAGGTCATGAACTCAGACCGGTTCGACATCTGATCACCCACGGCAGCTGATCAGTTTCAGCCGGGCACGATGCGGCGGTACCCCTCGGGTGCCGCCGCATCGTCGTCTGCGGTGACGGATCTCGTTCTGCCCGGCAGGATCGCGATTTCGGAACTATGCTGGCGCTTTCCTCGAGGTGGCGGATGACCGTCGTGGCAGAAGGAGATCGCGATGTCCGGCGAGCACAAGTCCCTGGGGCACATCCGGCTGACCTCGCACAGCGGCGGAGTCGACGCCCCGCCCATCCACTGGGGTGCACCCACCGCGGCCGAGCGCGGTCCCGTCATCGGGACGACCGGAGTTCGCGCTCACCGCAACGTGATCGGTACCCACAGCGGGTCGTACAGCGTCTACCGAGCGCTGGCGGTGGCCGCCGGGGCGTTGGCCCGCGACCATCGCGCCGATCTGACCAACACCTCCCCGACCGACCACATCGGTCCGTACCCGCAATGGGGAGACCCGAAGGCGATCGTCTCGCTCGACCCCTGGGGAGCGACGGTCGCGGAGAGCTTCCCCGACAAGATCGCCGCCGGCTACGACATCCGACCGACCATCGCGGTCACCAAGGCGCACGTCATCCTCCCCGAGATCGCGGAGGCCATCGAGAAGGGGCGGCTCGTCCCCGACGGCAAGCTGCTGCTCCCGAGCGGCGCCGCCCTGGTGACGAAGGCGGCGGTCGAACCCGTCTGGCATCTGCCCGGTGTCGCCGAACGCTTCGGCTGTTCCGAGGCCGAACTCCGGCGGGTGCTGTTCGAGGAGACCGGGGGCATGTATCCCGAGCTCGTCACGCGATCGGACCTGGAGGTCTTCCTGCCACCGATCGGCGGGCAGACCGTCTACGTCTTCGGCGACGCTCGTTATCTCGCCGACCCGTCGGTCGAGCTGACCGCCCGCGTCCACGACGAATGCAACGGGTCGGACGTGTTCGGTTCGGACATCTGCACGTGTCGTCCGTACCTCACGCACGCGATCGAGGAGTGCATCCGCGGTACCCAGCGCGGTGGCGTGGGCCTGGTCGCGTACTCCCGCAAGGAGGGCCGGGCTCTGGGCGAGGTGACGAAGTTCCTCGTCTACAACGCCCGCAAGCGCCAGGAAGGCGGTGACACCGCCGATCAGTACTTCGCCCGCACGGAATGTGTTGCCGGAGTTCAGGACATGCGCTTCCAGGAACTCATGCCCGATGTGCTGCACTGGTTCGGGATCACCAAGATCCACCGGCTCGTCTCGATGAGCAACATGAAGTACGACGCGATCACCGGCTCGGGTATCGAGGTCGGCGAGCGGGTCAACATCCCCGACGAGCTGGTGCCGGCCGATGCGCGCGTGGAGATCGACGCCAAGATGGCCGCCGGCTACTTCACGCCCGGGCCGGTTCCCGACGCCGAGGCGTTGCGAAAGGTCAAGGGCCGGGGGCTCGAGTGAACGGCCCTGCGCGGGACGACACCGCCGACCGGTCCACCGAGACACCCGACACCGACGTCGCCGCCGCCGCGCTGCTGCGGACGAGCACCGCGGTACGCGAGCGTTCGCGCCAGCTCCTCGAACGCGCCCGCGACGGTCGGTCCGCCTGGTTCACGGTCCACGACGACGCTCTCGGTGCTGCCGCGGACGCCGTCGTGGAGACCACCCGCGGTCGCTATCCCGACGGCGCGATCCCGTTCCACAGCCGCTGGCGCCATTTCGAGGCCGGCGGGGTCGATCGGCTCGGATCGCTTCGAGACGCGCTGCCGCCGGCGGATTCCACCGACCACACCCGCGCCCTCATCGACGTCGTCCTGGTCAGCGTGCTGCTGGATGCCGGGGCCGGTCCCGAGTGGTCCTACCGGGAGGAGTCGACCGGGGAGGTCCTCACCCGTTCGGAAGGCCTCGGCGTCGCCAGTTGGGCAGCCTTCACCGCCGGGTTGTTCTCCGACGATGCGGCGCAACCACTTCGGGTCGACGCGGCCGGCCTCCGTGCGGTGACGGTCGAGAGTCTGGGCAGCGCCTTCCAGGTCTCCCCCACCAATGCGCTCACCGGACTCGAGGGTCGCGTCGAACTGCTCCGTCGCCTCGGCGACGTTCTCGCCGACGAGCCGACGGTGTTCGGACCCGACGGCCGACCCGGCGCACTGTTCGATCACCTGACAGCGGGTGGTCGGACGACGGTGAGCGCCGCCGAGATCCTCAGCGCCGTATTGACCCACCTCGGCCCGATCTGGCCGTCGGACAACAGGATCGGCGGCGTGCCGCTGGGTGACTGCTGGGCTCACCGCGCGGTGACCGGACCAGGCCTCACCGCCGGATGGGTTCCGTTCCACAAGCTGTCGCAGTGGTTGACCTACTCGCTGCTCGAACCGTTCCTCTGGGCCGGGATCGAGGTCACCGGCCTCGACGAGCTCACCGGTCTCCCCGAATACCGCAACGGTGGACTCTTCCTCGACACGGGCGTGCTCGCACTCCGGGATCCGGACTGGGCCGACGTCGAATGGGAGGTCCGCGACCAGATCGTCATCGAATGGCGCGCCCTCACCGTCGCCCTGCTCGACGAGATCGCCGAACTCGTCCGCGATCGGCTCGGGACCGACGCGGCGACGATGCCGTTGGCCTGCGTCCTCGAGGGCGGAACCTGGGCGGCCGGTCGGGTGCTTGCCGGCCGGCTGCGGAACGGGTTGCCGCCCTTGTCGATCCGCAGCACCGGAACCGTCTTCTGAGAACCACGATAGGGGAACCCATGGGCACCGTCTCCGTCATCGATCATCCGCTGGTACAGCACAAGCTCACCCTGATGCGGCGGAAAGACACGTCCACCAACGACTTCCGACGCCTGCTGAACGAGATCTCCACCCTCATGGCCTACGACGTGCTACGCGACATCCCCATGCACGAGGTCACGATCGACACACCCCTGGAGACCACCACGGCGAGCGTGATCGACGGCAAGAAACTGGTGTTCGCTGCAGTCCTGCGTGCCGGTGCCGGGATCGCCGACGGCATGCTCGGCGTGGTGCCGGGCGCACGTGTCGGCCACATCGGTCTGTATCGCGACCCCAAGACGATGGTGGTCGTCGAGTACTACTTCAAGATGCCCTCGGATCTGCACGAGCGCGACGTGGTGATCGTCGATCCGCTGCTCGCAACCGGTTTCTCGGCCGTCGCGGCGATCGATCGGATCAAGGAGTACTCGCCGCGGTCGGTCAAGTTCGTATGCCTCGTCGCCTGCCCCGAAGGCATCGACGTCCTGCACGAGGCCCATCCGGAGGTCCCGATCTACACCGCCGGGGTCGACCGCGAACTCGACGCCAACGGATTCATCCGGCCCGGCTTGGGCGACGTCGGTGATCGGGTGTTCGGGACGGCGTGAAGCAGATCTAGGACACCTGCCAGGCCACCGCGGCGCCGATCGCGCCGGTGGCGTTGAGAGCCCAGTGCAGGGCGATGGGTGCGAGGAGGCTCGTGGTGCGCTGCCGTAGCCAACCGAGGACGAAACCCGCGACGCCGGTCGCGACCACTGCACCCGCGATGCCCGCGACCTGCGCGACGGTGCCCGACCCGAGAGTGTCACTGAGTCCTTCGTTTCCCTCGGTGAGGCCGGTCGAGGACAGGACGTGCCACAGCCCGAAAGCGACGGCACCGTAGACCAGGGTCGCGGTCGGGCTGCACAACCGGCCGAGGGTTCCCTGCAGGACGCCGCGGAACATCAGTTCCTCGGGGAGGGCGGTCTGCAGCGGAATGACCACGAACGCGGCCAGCAACGCCTCGGACGTGTCGTCGTAGCGGTCCGAGAGGAAGAACTCGCGGGTCGCGGGTATCGCGACGGCGGTCGACACGATCGCGGCCACGACGATCACCGAGGCGACGGCGAACGGGACACCCGCGCGCAGTTCTGTGCGGCTCAGTCCCAGTTCACGCCAGTCGAGGCCGCCGAGCCGCGCGATGAGCAGCAACAGGATCGCCGCCACGGGGATGATCAGCACCGCAAGCACGCCGGTCGAGCGGTGCGCCGTGATGTTGGCCGCGATCAGGGCCACGACGACCGCGACGAGCTGCACCGCGTCATGGCGTCGGGACGGTGCGGTCACCCGTCGAGTGTCGCGCAGTGCCGCGACCCGTGGCGCCGAACGCCACGCGGTGACCCAGAATGGTGCAGTGCCCGACACCGTCAACGTCCCCGAACGTCTCGAACAGCATCAGGTAGTGCTGTATCTGCTCGCGATCGGTGCGGGACTGACCTTCGGGCTGACGGTGCCGTCGGCGGCCGAGTCCATGGATGTGGCGGTCACACCGCTGCTCGCCGCGCTGCTGTACGTCACCTTCCTCCAGGTCAGAGCAACCGACCTTATTGCCTCCCTGCGTGACCGGAAGTTCCTGTCGGTGGTCCTGGCGGTGAACTTCGTCTGCGTGCCGCTCGTCGTCGCCGCGTTGTCGCCCCTGTTGCCGGCCGACGACGCGATCCGGGTAGGCGCGCTGCTGGTCTTGTTGTGTCCGTGCGTGGACTACGTCGTCGTCTTCGCAGGCCTCGCCGGGGGCGACAGGCAGCGGCTGCTCGCGACGACGCCGCTGCTGTTGCTCGCCCAGATGCTCGTCGTCCCCGTGTATCTGACGTTGCTGGCCGGCGACGGACGTGACGTGATCGATCCGGAGCCGTTCCTGTTGGCGTTCGCGGTTCTCATCGCCCTTCCGCTGGCGTCTGCCTGGATCACGCAGGCATGGGCGGCGCGCAGCGATGTGGGGCGTCGTGCCGGTGACGTGGTGTCGACGACGATGGTGCCGCTGATGATGGCGGTGTTGTTCGCGGCGGTCGGATCCCAGGTCCCGCGTATCGATTCGCGGTTCGACGACATCGCCGGTGTCGTACCGGTCTATGCACTGTTCCTGGCCGTGATGACGATCGTCGGACTCGGCGTCGCCCGTGCCCTCCGATTCTCGGCGGAGTCGGGCACGGCCGTCGTGTTCTCCGGCGTCACCCGCAACTCGCTCGTGGTGCTCCCGCTGGCGCTGGCACTCCCGGTCGGTGCCGAACTCGCCGCGGCGACGGTGATCACCCAGACGCTCGTCGAGCTGATCGGGATGGTGATCCTCGTCTGGGTGTTCACCCGTGCGGTACGTCTGCGGGGTCTCAGACCTTTCCGGCGTCGTGCATGAGGATCGCCACCTGGACGCGGTTCGAGGCGTCGAGCTTGGTGAAGATGTGCGAGATGTGCGCCTTGACCGTGGCGAGGCTCATGTAGAGCCGGTCGGCGATCTCTGCGTTCGACGCGCCGCGGGCGAGTTCGACCGCGACATCGTGCTCACGCGCCGTCAGCGATTCGATCCGACTCGCCGCCGAAGCGGATCGGGCTCCCCCGCCGTCGACGACCTGTTTGATCAACGCGGCGGTGACCGACGGACTCAGCGCGGGTTGCCCGGCGAGCACGTTGTGGATGGCGGCGACGATCTGGTCGGGCGCGGTGTCCTTGAGAAGAAAGCCGTCGGCACCCATCGCGAGCGCGCGGACCACGAAGTCGTCGGCGTCGAAGGTCGTCAGCACGATCACCGCCGGTGGCGAGGGCAGTGATTTGAATCGTCCGGTGGCCTCGATGCCGTCGAGAACGGGCATGCGCAGGTCCATCAGGATCAGGTCGACCGGATCGTCGCAATGGATGTCGAGTGCTTCCTGCCCGTTGCCTGCCTCGGCGACAATGTCGAGCCCGGCGTCACCCCCGAGGAGGAGCCGGAGTCCCGACCGGACGAGCGGGTCGTCGTCGACGATCATGATGCGTGCGGTCATGACTGCCACGGTAGCCAGACGTGCAGCAGGAATCTCTTGTCGTCGCTGACAGTCGCCGACTGCCGCCCGCCGTGGAGGCCGACGCGCTCGGCGAGCCCGACCAGGCCGTAACCCGGCGCGGGTGGGGCGGATCCGGACGCGAGCGGCAACGGGTTCTCGACGAGAAGATCCACGCCGTGGTCGGGGCCACCACGGATGTGCATGGAGACCGGCGCGTTCGGAGAGTGACGGCGGGCGTTGGTCAGGGCCTCCTGCACGCATCGATAGAGCGTGCGCGCGATCGCCGGAGACAGTGCGGCGACGTCGATCTCACATCTGGCATCGACCCGCATCCCCAGCCGCTGCGCCTCGTCGACGAGCGCCATCAGGTCGGGTGTGTTCTGCGGCTCCTCCGGCGCTGCGTCGCCCGGGCCCTCCCGTAGGACACCGAGAACTTCGCGTAATTCGGTGAGCGCGAGGTGTGAGGTCTCCTGGATCGTGCGTGCCGTCTCGCGCACCTGCTCACCGGTCAGATCCGTCCGGTAGGCCAGTGCCCCGGCCGACATGCTCATCGCCGAGATCCGGTGGGCGAGAATGTCGTGCATCTCGCGCGCGATCCGCGCACGTTCCAACGATCGCGCCTGCTGCACCTTGGCCTGTTGCTCGGCTTCCGACGCGAGCGCCCTCGCCCGCCAGCTCGCGAGGAGTTCGCGCCGCGAGCCGATGTACATGCCCCAGGACACCATCGCCGCAGTGATGGCGACGACGACGGCGTACACCACGATCTCCGGATCGTTCTCCTCGGCGGGGGTGGAGAAGAACAGTGCCGCAACCACATTCGCGACCACGCACAACAATGACAGCGGGATGATCTCGACCCACCGCCGGCGGGTCGCCATCGATACCAGAGCGAGAGTCGCCGGCCCGAGCGACGTCGTCGACACGATCCCCGCGAGGTTGGTGAACACGGTCACCGCGACGGGATACCGACGCCGCCACCAGACCGCCGCGTATGACGCCACGCCGAGTGCGAGGTCGGCGAAGAACCACCAGCGCACCTCATTCCACAGGTATCCGGCACGAGTGCTGAACACGGCCGCGGACACCAGCAGCATGAGCGCGAGTCGCCACGCGTGACCTGCCCAGGTGAGCGGGGGTTGGTACTGCTCGGGTTTCACACCCGTTCACGCTAGTCGGACTGTGCATGCGCGACCTCCGACCATCGGATACGGCGCGTCTACGACTTTCGGCTGATCCACCTGTGGACCGGCGACCGATGTGGACGACGACCTGCTCCGACGACCATGGGACGCATGATCACTGTGCAGAACCTCACGAAAAGGTATGGCGACCACGTCGCTGTCGACGACGTGTCCTTCACCTGCCGACCGGGCCAGGTCACGGGCTTCCTCGGCCCGAACGGCGCCGGCAAGTCGACGACCATGCGGATCATCGCCGGGCTCACCCCGGCGACCTCCGGAGTCGCACACCTCTACGGCGTCGACTACCGGACCATCCCGAACCCGGCGACGCAGGTCGGCGTCCTGCTCGACGCGTCGGCGCAGCACGCCGGACGGACCGGCGCCGAGATCCTCCGACTGGCCGCGATGACGATGGGGATCAACGGAGACCGGGTCGACGAGATGCTCGAGATGGTCAGCCTCACACCGGAGGAGGCCGGGCGTCGGGTGCGCAACTACTCCCTCGGTATGCGTCAGCGTCTCGGTATCGCCGCCGCGCTGCTCGGCGACCCGAAAATCCTCATCCTCGACGAACCGGCGAACGGCCTCGATCCCGCGGGTATCCACTGGATGCGAACTCTGTTGCGCAACTATGCCGATCGTGGCGGCACGGTTCTGCTGTCCTCGCACCTGCTCCACGAGATCGAGATCATCGCCGACGACATCGTCGTCATCGGCAACGGCCGGATCGTCGCCCAGGGCACCAAAGCCGAACTGCTCGCCGGCGCGGGGTCGCGCGTTCGCTCGCTCGACGACGAAACCCTGTTGCGAGCACTCACCGCGGCCCAGATCGTGGCCCGCCCCGATTCATCTGGAGGACTCGACGTCGACGCGGACCCGGTGGAGGTCGGCCGCGCCGCGGCGGCGGTCGGCGTGGTCCTCACCGAGTTGCGTCCCGCCGATGGTGCACAACTCGAAGCCATGTTCTTGCAGCTGACCTCCGACACGCAGCGCGAGCAGCCCACTCTCGAAGGAGCCCTCTGATGACCGTCGCCGACTTCCGCGCGCCGCTCCCGACCTCCGGCGGGATCGACGTCGATCGTCCCGGAATCCCGTTCGCGCGCCTGGTCAGGGTCGAACTCCGCAAACTCGTCGACACGCGGGCCGGCTTCTGGCTGACCGCATCGATCGGCGTCATCGCCGCGGTCATCATGGTCGCGATGCTCATCGCCAACCGGAACGATCCCGGCAACCTCAATCTCGGCGAGTTCTTCGGGATGATGAACATTCCCACCGCCATCATCCTCCCGATCCTCGCGATCCTGCTGGTCACCGGCGAGTGGAGCCAACGCACCGCGCTCACGACCTTCACCCTCGAACCCCGCCGGGAACGAATCATCGGCGCGAAACTGGTCGCGTCGATGATCACCGCGGTGGCCGCGGTCGCGGTGGCACTGGTCCTCGGGATCATCGGGAACAGCATCGCCGCCGTCGCCTTCGCCGACCCGGCCGGCGCCTGGGGGTTGAGCGTGGCCGGATTCGTCAATTCCTTTGTCATCCAGGCGTTCGGACTGCTGCTCGGATTCGGTTTCGCCGCCCTGATCCTCAACACCCCGGGATCCATCGTCGCCTACTTCGCACTCCCGACCGCCTTGTCGGTGGTCAGCGAACTGGTCCCCTGGTTCAAGGACAACCTCGGCCAGTGGGTCGACACGACGCTGACCAACATGCCTTTCCAGTCCGGGGAGTGGGCAACCGGCGGCGAGTGGGCGCGGCTGCTGGTATCCGGCGTCATCTGGATCGCGCTCCCCCTCGGCATCGGTCTGGTCCGCGTGATGCGGTCCGAGGTGAAGTAGGACATCCCGACCGAATCGGGCACGCAGGACCAACCGCCGGCGACACGGAATCGCCGGCGGTAACCGTGTGGGAGCAGTATCGGGCCGAAGTGGGCACAGACCATGTCGCAGACCGGCATCCGCTGCTAGGTTTGCCGGGTTCTCGAGAAAAGAGGAACCCACGTGTCGTCGTCGACCCCTGCCACCGGACCGGGCCTCGAGCCCGCAGCCGAACCTGCCGAACCTTCAGAGGAGGCCGCGGGGTCGGTTGCGGAGTCGCCGAACACCACCGAAGACTTTGCCGATGACGACCGTCCGGCGTGGTGGCGGCGCCGCCTCGACCGCTTCTCCTGCGTGGGGCTGAGCGTTGCGCTCGTGTTCCTGTGGCTGTCCATGACACCGTCGCTGCTCCCCCGCGGCGCTCTGTTTCAGGGCATGGTCAGCGGTGCGTCGGCGGCGCTCGGGTACTCACTCGGAGTGTTCTTCTCGTGGCTGGTCCGCTTCATGATCTCGCGCGACAAGCCCTGGCCCGCCCCGATGCACCGGGTGTGGGTGGCGCTCGGCCTCGCCGCGATCGCCGGCACCGTCGTCATGCTCGTGATGTTCCAGCGGTGGCAGGATCAGATCCGCACCATGATGGACGTCGATCTGCTGTCCTGGACCGCCTACCCGCAGATCGCCGTCATCTGTATCGTGGTCTTCTTCCTGCTCATCCTGATCGGCCAGGCGTGGGGCGACGGCGTTGTCTGGCTGGTCCGCAAGATCGATCGCGTTGCGCCACCACGCATCTCCGCGGTCGCGGCGATCGCCGTCGCCGTGCTCGTGACGGTCTTCGTGCTCAACGGCGTGGTCGCGAACTACGGTATGCAGGCCCTGAACTCGACGTTCGCCGCGGTCAACGACGAGACCACGGCCGATTCCACACCGCCGACCTCCCCGCTGCGATCCGGTGGTCCCGGTTCGCTGGTGACCTGGGATTCGCTCGGACGGCAGGGCCGGATCTTCGTCTCGGTGGGCCCGACCGTCGAGGAACTGTCGGCGTTCAACGGCACTCCTGCGATGGAGCCGATCCGCGCCTATGTGGGACTCGGTTCGGGAGACGACCTGCGCGCCAACGCGAAACTCGCCGCCGAAGAACTCGAACGCACCGGTGGACTGCAACGGGAGGTCGTCGCCGTGGCGTCGACCACCGGCACCGGGTGGATCAACCAGGCGACCGTCGACTCCCTGGAGTACATGTACAACGGCGACACCGCCACGGTGAGCATGCAGTACTCCTACCTGCCCAGTTGGCTGTCGTTCCTCGTCGACAAGGAGCGCGCCCGCAAAGCCGGTCAGGCGCTGTTCGAGGCCGTGTCCGAGAAGGTTCGTGCGATCCCGGAGGCCGAGCGGCCCAAACTGGTGGTCTTCGGTGAGAGCCTCGGATCGTTCGCCGCCGAATCGGCATTCGGCACGATCCCGTCGCTCAACGCCCGGACCGACGGTGCGCTGTTCGTCGGTCCGACCTTCAACAACTCGCTGTGGGTCGACACGACCGGCAACCGCGACGACGGCACACCCGAGTGGCAGCCGATCTACGAGGACGGACGTCAGGTCCGCTTCATCGCCGATGCCCCGGATCTCTACACCGCCACGGCCGAGTGGGTGCCCGGCCGTGCGGTGTACCTGCAGCACGCCTCCGACCCGATCTCCTGGTGGTCACCGCGACTGATCCTGCGCGAGCCCGATTGGCTGAAGGAGCAGAACGGACGTGACGTCCTCCCGGCGATGAGCTGGATCCCGTTCGTGACCTTTCTCCAGGTCAGTGCAGACATGGCAGTGTCGACCGGGGTCCCCGACGGCCACGGCCACTTCTACCTGGCCGCGATCCCGGCAGCGTGGGCCGAGATTCTGCAGCCTCCGGGCTGGACCCCGGAGAAGACCGAGGAGCTCATCCCGCTGTTGAATCGCGACTGAACGCCGGGCCCCGGCCGGAGCAAGAACGGTCGGGTCGAATCGGCGCCCGGCGTTCCATACTCGAAGCGTGACCCCCACACCTGGTGATCGACCCGCGGACGAGCCGACGCCGAGCAATCGGCCTCCCGGCGAACGTGATCGTCTGCGCGAGTTGCTCGACGCCGTACTGGCCGACGATCACTCGAACCTGGACGAGATGGCGACCGGCGCGTTCTCGTCCCCGTTCCACTTCTCCCGGCAGGTGAGCCGAGGTGCAGGCGAGTCGCCGGTGGCGCTGCGTCGACGGGTCCTCCTCGAGCGTGCCGCCTGGTTGCTGCAACACGGCCGGACGGTCACCGAGGTCGCCTTCGACTCCGGCTACGAGTCCGTCGACGGGTTCGCCCGCGCTTTCACGCGCGCCTTCGGACACAGTCCCGGACGCGCAGCGTCGACCGCGACACCGGCCGAACACAGCCACTGGCTGCCCGCACCCAACGGCATCCACTTCCATTCGCCCACCGTGCTCTATGTCGACAACGGCACCCCGACCACGGAGAGCGCCGGCGACGTCCTGATGCTCATGGTGCGGCACGACCTCGACGACGTCGAGGTCCTGCTCGACGCCGCCAAGGGGGTCGACGACGACGAGTGGACCCGGAGACGACTGCCCGGGCACGAACCGCTGCACTGGAACGGCCCAGAAGAGTCGCTCTCGCAGGTCATGTCGCATCTCGTCGTCGACAAGCAGCCCTGGCTGGCGACCATCGAGGGCGCCGACATGCCGCCCGACCCGCCATCGGATCTGCCCGCCCTCGTCGAACTCCACCGCGATCTGACACCCCGCTGGCTGGCCCTGGTCCGCGACATCGACCGCCGCAACGCCTGGCAGGACCGCGTCATCGACGCCCTGTGCGATCCACCCGAGTCGTTCCTGCTCTCCCAGATCGTCGCGCACGTACTGACCTTCTCCGCCCATCGTCGTCAACTCGCGCGGTGGATGCTGCGCGACACCGGGGTCGACGTCGGGGCGGCCGCGCTCGACCCCGACCCGATCATGTGGCACCGCAAGCACTCCGGAGGTTTCTAGATGTCATTCCGCTACTACACCGCGACCACCCTCGACGGCTTCCTCGCCGACGACCACGACAGCCTCGACTGGCTTCTGACCCAGCCGCTCGAAGAAGGCGGGCCGATGAACTACGACGACTTCTATGCCGGGATCGGGGCCGCGGTCATGGGATACACCACCTACCAGTGGCTCCTCGACAACGAACTCGCCGACGGCAAACCGTGGCCCTACGAGATCCCGTCCTTCGTGTTCACCCATCGCACGATCACCCCGGTGGCCGACTCCATCTCCGTCATCGACGGGAACCCCGCCGACCACCGCGACCGGCTGACGGAAGCAGCAGGCGGCAAGGACGTATGGGTCGTCGGCGGAGGTGATCTCGCCGCCCAGTTCGCCGAGGCCGGGATGCTCGACGACATGATCGTCTCGATCGCGCCGGTCACCCTCGGGTCCGGACGCCCCCTCTTTCCGCGACGCTACGACCTCGAACTGCAGGAGTTCGCCCGCAACGGGGCATTCCTTTGCGCGCGTTACTCATTCGTCGGTGCGCGCAAGCCGCTCGCGAAGATCTGATCTCCCCCGAGCACCAGGGCAATCAGCCCTCGCCCACCGACTTCCGCAGCACATCGGAGACCTCACCGCGGGCCCACTTGGGCAGGATGAAGATCCCCTCCGCCTCGGCGCTCACCTTGCCGTTGCACGTGATCGTCCCGGTGACAAAGGTTTTCACACCTTCGACCCGGTCGACCCGCGCCTCACCGCGGATCCTGCCGAGCGGGGTCGCGCTGCGATACCGGACGTTGAGGGTGCCGGTCATACCCGGCACGCCCTGGAACTCGGCGGTCGAGCCGAGCAACTGATCGAGGATGAGGGCCAGGACACCTCCGTGGACGAGTCCTGCCGGGCCCTCGTAGGCGGCCCCGAGTTCGACCTCGGTCCAGGTGAACTCGGGCTCGTGGTGCAGCTCGACGGGTGGTGCGATCGGATTGCGCCGCCCCAGAACGGCATTGCCCCATGAACGCTTGGTGCCGTCGGAGTTGAAGCGGATGCCGTAGGCACCGGGCAACTGGTCTCTGCGGAGGATGTCGGTGGCGGTCTCGATGAGCCGGCGTGCCTCGGCGATGTCGGTCTCGCCGACCTCGGTGCGCACGGTTGCGTCGATCAGTTCGCGCACGCTCCCGGCGATCGACGACGCGAGCTCGGAACGATGCGCGAGCTCCTCGGGGTCGATGTCCTCCTGGATGTATCCGCTCATGGGTTTCATCTAACATTGCGCCACCGGCAGTCCGCCCATCGGACGTCCTGACTGCCGAGTAAGCTCCCTCGCATGACAGAGCAAGCCTGGAATGAACGCGACTGGACCGCGTTCGACGTCACCGTTGCCGACCGCATCGCCGAGGTAGCGCTCACCGGCCCCGGCAAGGGCAACGCGATGGGCCCTGACTTCTGGCGCGAACTTCCCGAGCTCTTCGGTCACATCGACACCGATCCCGAGGTGCGCGCCGTGGTGCTGACCGGCGCCGGCAAGCACTTCTCCTTCGGACTCGACCTCGTCGCGATGGGCGGCACCCTGGCCGGCGTCTTGGCCGACAACGCCAAGGCCGCCGCCCGCACCGAGTTCCTGGAGTCGCTGCGCAAGCTGCAGGCCGGGATCACCGCGGTCGCGGACTGCCGCAAGCCGGTCGTCGCCGCGATCTCGGGGTGGTGCATCGGAGGTGGCGTCGACCTGATCTGTGCCGCCGACGTGCGCTACGCGAGCGCCGACGCCAAGTTCAGCGTCCGCGAGGTCAAGGTCGGCATGGTCGCCGACGTGGGCACTCTCGCCCGCCTGCCGTACATCATCGGCGACGGCCACATGCGTGAACTGGCATTGACGGGCAAGGACATCGACGCTGCACGCGCCGAGAAGATCGGACTGGTCAACGACGTCGCCGACGACCAGGACGCCGTGCTCGCGCTCGCTCGCGCGACCGCCCGGGAGATCGCCGACAATCCGCCGCTCGTGGTCCACGGCATCAAGGACGTCCTCGACCACTCCCGCAGCGCCGCCGTGCACGACAGCCTGCGCTACGTGGCGGCCTGGAACTCGGCATTCCTTCCCAGCGAAGACCTGTCCGAGGCCGTCACCGCGGTCTTCGAGAAGCGCAAGCCGGAGTTCAAGGGGCGCTGACCTCACCGTCCGCTCCGGTGGACCTCAGCGCACAGAGGGTGAGCTTCGTCGAGCCCGGCCAGCAACCGCACACCGTCGAGAGGTTGCCCGTGGGGCGCTCCGATGTCGACGCCGGGCACGGCTTCCCCGACCAGGTCGACGAAGCGCCCGCGGAGTCGGTCGTTGGCCGCCATCACCGTGCCCATCCAACTGATCCGCGCCTCTTCGCCGGGTCGGTGACCACTGCGTTCCAGTGCGGTCAGCGCCGATCCGGCGAGTTCGTCGGCGGCAGCGTCGACGATCTGTTGCGCGACCGCGTCACCATCCCGGGCGGCCGCGTCGACGGCGCGGGCGAATCCGGCCACCCGCGCCACGCGGTCCGGATCTCCCTGCACCACCATGTACAACTCGTCGAGCGGGCCGAAGGCCTCGGCGGCCCGATCTCGTAGAACCGTCGCGGTGCCGCGTCCGTCGAAGTCACGCAGCGCGGCGCCGATCCCGGCGCGGCCGATCCAGTAAGCGCTGCCCGCGTCACCGAACAGATGCCCCCAGCCGTCTACCCGGTGGATCCCGGCGGGCCCGACGCCGAGGGTCACGACACCGGTTCCGACCGCGGTGACCACGCCGAACCGGTCCCGGTTCGCGGCGAGGTAGGCGGTGACCGAATCATGTGCCAGCGCAACGGAGGTCACCCCGAGGTCGGCGACCGCGGCGAGCAACGCCGACGGGCGCGCGGCCTGAGGTGTCAGTCCGGAGACCCCCGCGGCCATCGACCACGAGGCCTCCGGTATCTCGGCGTCGTGGAGGGCCTGCGCGATCTGTTCGACCACCGGCTGGTCGGTGCGGATCGGTCCGAGCTCGCGGTCGTCGGTTCCGGCCGGCGTTTCGATGCGCAGCCGAGTTCCGGTCTGCCCGCCGTCGATGAGGATGTGTCCCGTCGTGTGACCGCCCATGATGTGCACGCTATCCGGCGCCGTGCCGACGGGGCGACGATGTCATGTCACACTAGGCGGATGAAGGTGCGGCGCAGCCTCGCGATCAAGATCGGATCGATCCCCTGGATGCCTCGTTTTCTCCCACAGATCGTGGTGGGTGACAACGCCATTCAGACTGTCACCGGTCAACGGATGACCCTGCTCGACATCGCCGATCTCCCGAACATCACCATCCGGGTGGCGGGTCGGAAGACCGGCGCGATCCGGACCACCCAGCTCCTCGCGGTTCCCGACGGCGACGACTGGCTGATCGCCGGCTCCTATTTCGGTGGCCCCAAGATGCCTGCGTGGGTGTACAACATCCGAGCCGCCGACACGATCGAGATCGTCGTCGCCGGCGTGGTGTCCGTCGCGGTCCCGACCGAACTCGAGGGTGCCGATCGCGACGCGGCGTGGCAGAAGCTGCGCACGGTGTGGCCGAACTTCGACCTGTACGAGAAGCGCACCGACCGCCGGATCCCGGTGTTCCGACTCCGCCCCGCACCGCCGGCCGGGTAGGCCTGGGGGCCGCCTGGTTTCGATACGGCTCGTCGCAAGCTCCTCACCTACTCAACCAGCAGCCACCCCCGCCCACGCAACCAGCAGATGAACCTGCCGGGTAGGCCAGCAGATGAGCCTGCAGGCCGAGTAGGTCCGACGGGCTACCCGAGGGCCGTATCGAGGTCAGGTCACCGGCTCGGCGCTGAACGACGGGGTGTCGGCGGTGAGATCGACCTCCCCGATGAGGTATTGGATGTCGGTTGTCTCGACGCGGGGTCCGTCCCGGTCGTAGTCCGGCGTGTAGGCCACCCGCCATTCGACCGCGCCCGCGACGTCGACCGTGCCGAGGTCCTTCTCGCTCGGTGTCGAACCGGATCCGGTGTCGGGCCGTCGGAGCAGGTACCGCAGACCCGACAGGTTCCGTGGGGCGGTCCAGCGCACGCTGCCGTCGACCGCGGACCGGAACAGTCGCTGCGTACAGCCGGGCACGTCGGCTCCGGCGTCGGCACGGGTCGATGCCGCGCATCGGGTGAGTTGTGCCGAGACGGCGTCGCTGACCGCTGCCACCCCGGTGGGGCTGAGCTCGGCCACCACCTCAACAGTCATCGGCGCGCGCGGACCGGTCGGCGGTTCAGCGGCCGGGCGTCCGACGAAATCGGGGTCCCGCGAACCCCATCGCTGCGGACCCGGGAAGAGGAAGACGGTGTCCCCGGCCTTCACCTGGGCTCCGAACAGCGTCGGACTCGGCACCAGCAGCGACTCGATACGCACCTTGACCGCACCGTCGACGACGGCCCAGCCGTCCCCGGCCCGCGTCACCCTGATGGGCATATCGACCTCGCGAGACCCGAGTCGATAGCGCGTCTGGACCGTCTGAGCGGACTCTCCCGGATCGTCGACCTCGATGTCGGAGATCGGCGTCTCGGCGCGCTGCTGGCGTAGGACTCCGTCGGTGAGGAACCGGGCGTCCGGACGCGGCGCGACGACGGCGAGGGCCGCCGAGGCGTCGGCATCGGCGAGCGCGGTGAGATAGGTCCGGACAGCGTCGGCGGGCGTGCGGGCCCGCCCGTCCTCGCGGGACAGTCCCACGAGGAGAGCGGACACCAGCACGACCGCCAGGACCAGCGCCCCGACGCCGACGGTGATCGTCCACCTGCGCCGGCTCATTCCGGGCGACCCGCCCGGGGCGTTGCGAAGCCGATCAGGAATCCGATCCGGCCGCGAACGACTCGGTGAGGCTGCCGGCGAGCAACTTCGCGAACTCGGCGGGATCCTCCAGCTCGCCCCCCTCGGCGATCACGGCCATGCCGTAGACGAGCTTCGCGGTCGGGACCAGCTTGTCGTGGTCGCCGTTCGCGTAGGCCTTGTTCAGCGCCTCGACCAGCGGGTGGTCGGGGTTGAGTTCGAGCGCCCGCTTGGACTTCGGGAACTGCTGTCCCGACGCCCGGTACAGCTTCTCCAGCTGCGGCGACATCGAGAACGTGTCGCCGACCAGGCAGGCCGGGGACTCGGTCAGTCGCGACGACAACCGGGTCTCGCTGACGTCGTCGGACAGCGTGGTGGTCAGCCACGACAGCAGGTCGGCGTACGCCTTGTTCTGCTCGTCCTTCGAGGTGTCGTCCGAGTCCTCGTCGTCGGCATCGAGATCGACCGCGCCCTTGGCGATCGACTGGAACGACTTGCCATCGAACTCGGCACCGGCCGAGACCCACATCTCGTCGACCGGATCGGACAGGACGAGCACCTCGATCCCCTTGGCGCGGAACGCCTCCATGTGCGGGGAGTTGACGATCTGCTGCCGGGACTCACCGGTCATGTAGTAGATCGTGTCCTGGCCGCTCTTCATGCGACCGATGTAGTCGGCGAGCGTGGTGAGGTCCTCCTCCGAGTGGGTGCTCGCGAAGGACGACGCCTTGAGCAGTGCGTCGCGGTTGTCCGGATCGTTGACGAGACCTTCCTTGAAGACGCGGCCGAAGCCGTCCCAGAAGGTGCGGTAGTCGTCGGGCCGGCTGTCGCGCATCTCGGTGACCGTCGAGATGACCTTCTTGGTGAGGCGACGACGGATTGCGCGGATCTGGCGGTCCTGCTGCAGGATCTCGCGGGACACGTTCAGGGACAGGTCGGCGGCGTCGACGACACCCTTGACGAAGCGCAGGTATTCGGGCATCAACTCGGCGCAGTCGTCCATGATGAACACGCGCTTGACGTAGAGGTGGATGCCGACCTTGCTGTCCCGCATGAACAGATCGAACGGCGGCTGCGTCGGGATGAACAGCAGTGCCTGGTACTCGAAGGTGCCCTCGGCCTGCAGGGTGATGGTCTCCAGCGGCGCATCCCAGGCGTGGGACACATGCCGGTAGAACTCGTGGTATTCCTCCTCGGAGACCTCGGAGCGCGACTTGGCCCAGAGTGCCTTCATCGAGTTGATGGTCTCGGCCTCGATGACGGTCTTGGTCTCGGGGGCCTTGTCCTCGTCCTCGTCGGCCTCCGATTCGGACTCCGGCTTCTCGACCGGGACCGTCTTCTCGACGTCCATGCGGATCGGCCAGGCGATGAAGTCGGAGTATCGCTTGACCAGCTGGCGGAGTTTGGACTTGTCCGCGTAGTCGTACAGGTGGTCCTCGGTGTCGACCGGCTTGAGCGCCAGGGTGACGGACGTGCCCTGCGGGGCGTCCGGGACGTCGTCGATCGTGTAGGTGCCGTCACCGGTCGACTCCCAGCGCGTACCGGTGGTCTCGCCGGCCTTGCGGGTCACCAGGGTGACCTTCTCGGCGACCATGAACGTCGAGTAGAAGCCAATACCGAACTGTCCGATCAGTTCCTCGGCGGCGGCGTCGGAGACGCCCTTCTCACGGGCCTCGGCCAGCGAGCGGCGCAACTCCGCGGTACCCGACCGGGCCAGCGTGCCGATCAGTCCGACGACCTCGTCGCGGGTCATGCCAATGCCGTTGTCGGCGACGACCAGGGTGCGCTTCTCCGCGTCCGGGGTCAGAGTGATGTGCAGGTCGGAGGTGTCGACGTCGAGATCCTTGTCGAGCAACGACTCCAGGCGCAGTTTGTCGAGCGCATCGGATGCGTTCGAGATCAGCTCGCGCAGGAAGCTGTCCTTGTTGGAGTAGATCGAGTGGACCATGAGATCCAGCAGCTGCCGGGTCTCCGCCTGGAACTCGTGAACTTCGGGCTGAGCGCTCATCGCAGACCTCCATGTTCTGTTCTCTAGTGTTCGGTTGTCGCGTGTTCGGTTGTCGACGTGGCGTTTCGATACGTGGCCCGTTCCCGGACGCCGCTCTGGCGCGACACGTCGTGACGGACACCGACTTTACCGAGAGCCGGTGTGGCTACCCTGGGTCGGGGACCGACTACCCAGGTCGCGGATGGTGCCGAGATGCACCGCCCGCCGGGAACGATCAGGAAGCCAGGTGGATGGGTACGCCTCGACTGCTGCTGGTGCATGCACACCCCGACGACGAGTCGCTGTGGACCGGCGGACTCACCGCCCGTCACGTCGACGACGGCGGCGAGGCCGACCTGGTGATGTGCACGTGGGCCGAGGGCACCATCCGGCACCAGGAGCTGACCGAAGCCGTCGACATCCTCGGCATGCCGCGGCCGCCGATCATGCTCGGGTATGCCGACGACCGCCGACCCGAGTCGGCACCGGACGCACCACGGTTGTGCGCCGCCTCGTTCGACGACCAGGTCCGCGCGCTCACCGCACACATCCGGAAGCTCCGGCCGGACATCGTCGTCACCTACGACGCGCTGGGCATCTACGGTCACCCCGACCACGTCCACGCCCACCGCCTGGCCTGTGCCGCCGCCGACGCCGCGGCGTCGACGAAGCTGTATCACCGGGCGGGGCCGGCCTGGCGGGTCCGCTCGCTGTACTTCGCGACGATCCCCGAATGGATGATGGACATGATCGCCCCCAGCCTCTTCCCCGAGATTCCTCGTGACCAGCTGCCCGGCACACCGGATTCCGATATCGACGTGGTCGTCGACGTGTCGGATCTGGCGGCGCGGAAGAAGGCGGGCGTCGTCGCACACCGATCCGAGGTCGACCGCAGCCGCGCCATCGCCGGGTTCCTGTCGCTGCCCGACGACATCCAGCACAAACTGCTGAGCGTCGAGTGTTATCAACGCCGCGACCTCGTGCCGGGCGGGTGTGAACTGGTCTGACCCTTCTCGCACCTCAGGGAGCGTGAAATCAGATCGCGCTGAGCGTCGACCGCAGCCCGCTGGCCCGCTGCACGCGTCGGTTGACGGCTGCGGCGAGCACGTCGGCGGTCCCGACGATGCGTACCCGGCTCCGGGCGCGGGTGATCGCGGTGTAGAGAAGCTCACGGGTCAGCAGCTCGGAACCGGCCGGCGGCAGGACGACGGTCACCTGATCGAACTGGCTGCCCTGGCTGCGGTGGATGGTCATGGCATGGACCGACACGACGTCGGCGAGCTGGGTGGGGTGCAGCAAGCGGACCTCGCCGCCGCGCCGGAACGCCACCCGGACCGCATCCGACGAGCCGGGACGGTTCGCGGGCTGCGGATCCGCGTCCGGGTCGGCGATCACGACACCGGTGTCGCCGTTGAAGGTCGCGGTCTGACGATCGTTCGCGGTCACCAGGATGGGTTGTCCCACATACCAACCCATGTGTTCGGCCTCGGTCGTGCCCAGCCAGTCGGTGATGCGCGTCGTCCAACCGCGCACACCCCACGAGCCTTCGCGGTGCGCACACAGGACCCGGTGAGAGTCGAGGGCATCCAGGGCTCCCGCCGCGTCGCCCGTGCGGGCCGCACTGCGCAGATCGCGTCCCCACGACAGGATGTCGCCGGCCACTCCGTCGAGGTCGTCGGGGGCGAACAGTTCGACATCGTCGATGTCCGGTGAGGTGACCAGCTCGAGGACCGCCTCGGGATCGCCGGCGTTGACGGCGGCCGCGACCTTCGAGATTCCGCCTCCGAACCGGAACTGCCGACGGAGCGTGATGACGCCGTCGGCCAGACGTGCGACGTCGTCGGGATCGAGATCCTCGGCGGCCGGGTCGAGGCCCACGGCGTCGAACGCCTGCGTCAGTGTCGCCGGCGGACCGTCTGTTCCACCGGTTGCCGGGAGGTCGGTCCGTTCGACCAGGTCGGCCAAGACGGCGCCCGCCTCCACCGAGGCCAACTGGTGCGGATCGCCGACGAACACGACCCGCGCGTCGGGACGGACCGCATCGAGGAGACGACTCATGGCGGTCATCGACAGCATCGACGTCTCGTCGACGACGATGACGTCGTGCGGCAGGGTGCGCCCCCGTCCGTACCGCGGATTCGAGCCGGGGCGCCAGCTGAGCAGCGAGTGCAGGGTGACTGCGTGGGCGGTGACCGGCAGGGTGGACTCGGCCTCCACGGAGGCCTGGAGCTGTGCGGCAGCGCGCCCGGTGGGTGCGCAGAGTCCGATGCGGAGGCCGGGCCCCTGGAGACGGTCGAGGACGGCGAGGATGCGGGCGACGGTGTAGGTCTTGCCCGTTCCCGGGCCACCGGCGAGAACCGTCGTCCAGCGGGTCGCCGCGACCGCGGCGGCCAGCTTCTGCAGGGCACCGTCGTCGGGCGAGGAGTACACCGCCGCAGCGGCTTCGCGGAGTGCTGCCGTGTCCACCGAGGGCGCGGTCTGCGAACGCCGGTCGAGGATCTCCCGGATCGTCTGCTCCTGCCGGAAGTACTTCTGCAGATAGACGAGCGGGCCGTCGGCCGAATCGCGGACCACGAGCGGCCGCAACGGTCCGGCGTCACTGCCGGTGACGAGCGGGCTCACCGCCAACGCATCGAGAAGATCACGGGGCGAGGGTATCTCGACCTCCGTGGATTCCTGCCCTGCCGCGAGCTCCCCGATGCGGTCGAGAGCGAGGCAGGTGGAGCCGAGGCGGACCGCACGAACGGCGAGAGCGGCGCCGAGACGGGCGTCGTCGGACACCGGTTCACCGCACATCCGGACGAGCCGGTCGGTGATGTGCAGATCCGCGGCGGCGAGCAGGCCGGCGGCGTTCCAGTCGGCGAGCGTGCCCGTCGCCGAATCCACGCGCTGGACATCGGGTGTGCTCATCGACCGCTCCCTCCGGTACCGGCATCCGCACCGGCCAGCGCGTCGGACAGTTCGACGACGAGCCCGGCGGGCAACATCCATTCGAAGACACCGCAACCGGGCGGGGTGTCCGGTCCGGCCATGCCGCGCACGAAGTGGTACTGCACCGGTCCGAGATGCCGAGCCGGGTCGTAGTCCGGAACCCGCCAGCGCAGATAACGGTGCAGCGCAACCGAGTACAGCATGGCTTGCAGCGGATAGTGGGCGGCGATCATCTCCCCGGCCATGGCCTCGACATCGAAGTCCTCGACCACGAGATCGCCTGGACGGATGCGGTTGGTCTTGTAGTCGACGATCACGTAGCGTCCGTCGGGGATCCGCAGCACCGAGTCGATACTGCCGGTGAGGAATCCACGGAGGCGCCGGCCCGGCACCGCGCGCAGGTGGTCGGCGTAGGCACGCAGCGGGTCCGCCTCCGGCAGATGCTCTTCCATCAGGTCGGCGAGACGGCCCAGGGTCGTGCCGCCTCCTGATGGCGCCTCGTCCGCGGGGCCGAGGGGCAGTTCGAAGTCGAGTTCGGCCAGACGATCACGGGGGTCGATGCTCCACAGGTCGCCGAATCCGAGTGGCGTGGTGAGCACACCGATCAGGGCGGCGACGAGCCGGTCGGGGTCGATGTCGCCGGCGAGAGCGCCGAGTGCTCGCGAACAGAGTTCTCGTACATGGGCGTCGATGTCCGGCGCCGAGGTGTCGACGTATTCGAGGACCTCGTGGACAAGGGTTCCGAAGGCGGCGCCGAACGGCAGACCGTTCATCAGCGATGGCATCCCGGGACGCGTTGCGGCCGAGTCGGTTCCGGCTTCCTCTGCGACGTCGCCGGGAAGGGCGATGGGTTCGTCGTCGAGGATGTCGGTCACGTCGTCGTCGGGTTCGCTGCCGGTCTCGACGACCGAGGTCGACGGCCCACCCGGTGAACCGTGCGCGCCGTGGGCAGCGTCGGCGGTGAGGGCCGAATACGAGGTGCGGCGCCAGTCCTGGTCGATCCGGCGATCGAAGTGCGCAATACCCAACACGGCAGGGTTGTCTGCGTCACCTGCGGCCGGAGCCACGGTGTCTGTGTCGAGCCGACCGGCCGGTTCGACCGAGATCGCCGGATCCCGCGCGGTGAGGGTGCGCAGGATACTCACGCAGTCGGCATCGGCCTCGGGGATCGGTACCTCCCCGGCGACCGTCCATTCCGGGTCCCCTGGCGAGGATCGAACGGCATTGTCGCGGCCGAAGATCAACCGGTGCAGTGGCCCGGTCGTGGTGTTCCGCGACGGCGCCCACCAGGCCACGACCTGCGACTGGGCGCGGGTGAGCGCGACGTAGAGCAGACGAAGATCCTCGCCCGCCACCTCGTCGGCGTAGCGACGGCGTCGTGCGGCGCGGTCCGGTGCCTGCTGGCCGCCCACGTCGAGCCGGCGGTTTCCCGTCTCGTCGTGGTAGGTGATGTTGCCGCGGTCGTTGATCCAGGTGCCGTCCCACCCGTAGGGCACGTAGACGATCGGGAACTGGAGCCCTTTGCTCGCGTGCACGGTCATGATCTGCACGGCCTGCGTGTCGCGGTCGAGGCGTCGGCTCTGGTCCTCGTAACGCTGGCGCGACGAGGTGTCGGTGACCCGTTCGGTCAGCCACTCGAGGAGGGCGCTCAGTCCCCCACCGGTTTCGACGACGTGCTTGTTGCACAGCGCCGACACCTGGATGAGGTCGGTGAGGGTGCGTTCGCCGTTCTCGACGGTGAGAACCCGTGCCGCCACCTCATGCGCGTCGAACAGGCGCTGGGCCATCGCGGCGAATCCGCCCTGTGCGAAAACCCGCGCGAGCATGGACAATTCGGCACCGAGTTCGGCGATCTCGGGCTCCGCGGCGGTCGCCACCCGTTCGGTGGACCACCCGAAGAGCGTGGTCAGGGCAGCGATGCGCACCCGGTCCGAGCGTGACGGTTGTTCGACGGCACGCAGCACCCACAGCCAATGCTGGGCAGCCGATGTCGAGAAGACGTTGACACCCGACCCGATCACCGAGTTGATGCCGCGCTCGGCGAGCTCTCGCTGCAGCGGTTCGATGGTGCTGTTGAGCCGCACCAGGATCGCGATGTCGCCGGGATCGACGGCCCGGGAGACACCGTTCAGGTCGATCCGGTCGCCCCGGGCCAGGACGCTCGCGATGTCGTCGGCGACGTCGGCGGCGATGCGTGACCGCACCTCCTTGACGCCGGGGAGGTTGAACGAGTTGAGGGAGGTGAAATCCCCGCGGAGAAAAGCCCGTAGCCGGAACGGCGGACGTCCTTCGAGCCGGCTGCCGGCGAAGGCGGCCTGGACCGGGCGCGCCACGATGTCGGGATGTCCCAGCGTCGCCTCGCCATACAGGTGCTCCAGGGCATGCACGAGTGCGCCGTCGGAGCGACGGTTGACATCGAGCGCTTTCAGGGTGTCGGCGGACGACACCGCGGCGAGGTAGCTGAGCACCTCGGCCCCGCGGAACCCGTAGATCGACTGCTTCGGGTCGCCGACGAGGATCATCCGGCGATGGCCGTGGAAGCAGCGGCGAAGGATGTCCCACTGCAGCGGATCGGTGTCCTGGAACTCGTCGACGAGCACCACCGAGAAGGTGTCGCGGATCCGTTGGCAGGCACGGTCGCCGACCACCTCGTCGCCGACGATCCGGTGCAGGATCTCCTGAAGGTCGTCATAGGTGCGCACCCGGGCGTCCCGCTTGCGGGTCTCGACATGCTGCCGCACGGCCTTGGCGAAGCTCACCCGCCGGGCCGCGACATGGTCGGCGGGTGAGCCGTCGGCGAGTGCGCTCTCGTCCGGGGCGAGTCGCACCGACGCCTGGCGGACGGCGTCGCGCGCGATCTCCCGCGCCTCGGCGAAGCTGAACTCCGGTGAGTCACTGGCCCAGAAGCCGCGCAGGTAGAGGTCGAGCGCGACCTCCTCGGTGAGTTCGTCGACCTCTTCGACGATGGAGTAGACGAGTTCTCGTTCGCCCAGGAAGCCCAGTGCCTCCAGCATCCGGTTGCAGAACGTGTGGGTGGTGGCGATCGTCGAGGCGTCGAAGTCGCTCAGTGCGCGGGCGAGGTTCCTCCGGCGCGTGCGAACCTCCTCCGGGGTACCGCTCGCCAGCTGTCGCAGCAGTGCGTCGTCATCGGCCTGCGCGGGCCCGGACAGGACCTCGGCGGGATCCGCCAGGGCGTCGAGCAGTTCACGCACACGGGCGCGCATCCGTTCCCGCAGTTCGGCGGTCGCCGCCCGGCTGAAGGTTACGAGCAGCATCTCCGAGATCGGTACCCCGTCGGCGAGATATCGCGCCGCGAGCCCGACGATCGCGTAGGTCTTACCCGTTCCGGCGCTCGCCTCCAGAACGGTGGTGTGCTGCGGCAGTTCGGCGGTGATGTCGAAGGGTTCCGGGCGTCTCATGTCCCCTCCCGGTGTTGTCCGACGGGAGCCCAGACCGCACGGGCCAGGCCGGTGAACAGCGGTTCGCCCTCTGCCAGAGCGAGTTCCACTCCGCCGAGAACGCGGTCGGCAGGTGCCGCCTGTTCGAGCAGGACGTCGAACTCGACGTCGGCCAGGACATCGCCGCCGAACGCCAGCTTGAGGTACCGGTCGTGGCGCGGACCGTAGGTGTCGTCGAAGACCTTGCGTGCACTGTTCAGGGCCCAGTGGCTCCGGCGACCGGGCCCGTCGTTGTCGACGAAGGTGAACGCCGGTTCCAGGGGCAGCGGCAGCGGGCGGCGCAGGCCCTCGTCCCGCAGCCTCACGAGCTGATCGAGCAGCGGCACCGGGTCCTCCGGGCGTCGGAGCGTGAGCGTGGTGGTGCCGCCCCCGCGGGCGGCGCGACCCACCGACACCGCGGAGCCGACCCGGGCCGCGCCGGCATTGCCCTGGGTCGCGGCGGCCGCGACGGCGAGGAGCGTGATCCAGGCGCTCAGTTGCTGTTTGGCCTTGAGTCGCGAGTACGTGGCGCGGACGAGGCGGGCCTGTCCGTCGTCGGCGGTGAAGACGTCGCCGACCGTGCCGTGCACGCGTCGACCGTCGGGCAGCGTGACGAGGATGTCGAGGGTCTCCGGCGACCCCGGGCGCAGCGGTGCGACGACGCCGTGTAGGCGGGTGACCGCACGCGAGATGGCCTGGAGCTCCCGGGTGCCGAAAGCGAAGGGCGGCAAGGTGCCCCGTCGGAGCTCGGCGGCCTCGCAGTCGCCGATCGGTACGCCCGACAGCATCCGGGTGAGGAAACGGTCGCCGATCCCCCACTTGTCGAGCGGGTCGAGCTCGACGTCGAGCCGATCGTCGTGCGGTGTCTCGTCGTCGGGGATGCGGGCGCCCAGCCGTTGGCGGACGAAGGCAGTGATCGGGTCGACGTGGAAGTCGATGAGCGACGCGAGGTCGATGTCGGCGAGCTCGGGCGTCGGTTCGGGTGCGGGAAGGGTCTCCCGGGCCGCGGGGACGACCGGATCGGCCGGACGGCGCAGTGCCTCGGCACCGGCGAGCAGCGATGCGTCGTGGCTGAAGGGTCCGGTGATGCCGGGGACACCGCCGTCGACGAAGTTGCGGGCGTCGAAGCCGTGCAGGGAATGTCGACGCACGATCGTCGGCCGGTCCGGGCCGGTGAGCCCGTCGAGGGTGTCGATCAGTTCGCTGACCACCACGGCGGGCGGGATGTGCCGCCCCGACACCGGGTCGGCGCCGCTGTAGAAGACGAGCAGGTTGTCCTGCGCGGCACCGATCGCGTCGAGGAAGCACTGCCGGTCCTCGTCCCGCGGGTTGCGTTCTCCCACCAGCGGATCGACACCGAGTACGTCGTCCCCGTCGATACGCTGCACACGCGGGAACACCTCGGCGTCGATACCGAGCAACACGATGACGCGGTGGGGCACCGACCGCATCGGGACCATGGTGCACACGGTGAGCTCACCGGTCCGGAAGTTCGACCGGGTCGGACGACCCGCGATCAGCGCGGACAGCAGGTCGCGGACGTCGGCGAGACGCAGCACCTCCTCGGTGCCGCCGAAGGCGTCCTCGAGCATCCGGATGGCCTGCGCGCGTTGCCAGTCGTCTGCGGGTGCGGTCGCGGTGAGCGAGCCGACCGCCTCGACGAGGGTCTGCGCCCAACGATGAGCGGGTGCGGTGGCGGTCAGCTCGGCGAGTACGCGTCCCAGGCGATCGAGGAACTCGTCGAGCCGGCCGACCAGGTCGATACCGGTGCTCTCCACACCTGCGAGAGGCAGTGCGGTGCCGAGCCATTCGTCGTCGGTCTCCTCGGCGACCACGCCGAGCGCGATGCGGTCGAGACCGGCGTCGAAGGTGCCCTGGCGGAAGCGCTCGAGACCGAACCGGGCGCGTTCGGCCGTCCCGAGTCCCCAGCGGACATTGCTGTGGCCCAGCCATTCCCGGACGAGCTCCAGGTCGTCGTCGGTCATCGCGAATCGTGTCCGGACGGGTTCGGTCCCGAGCAGATCGAGCACGTCACCCGCCGTCACCCGGCCGGCTGCGAGTTCGACCACGCCGACGACGGTGTCGATGACCGGGTTGACGTGACGGACCCCGCGGTCGGCGAGGCGCACACGCAGATCGAAGGCGGGGTGCGGCAATCCGGCCTGTCCGAAGGCACCCCGGATGAGCGGAGCGAAGGTCTCGACGTCGGGGCACATGATCAGGACGTCGCGGGGTTCAAGGGTCGGGTCGTCGGCGAAGAGGTGCAGCAACCGGTCGCGGAGCACCTCGATCTGGCGTTCGGGACCGTGGCACGCGTGCACCTCGACGGACCCGTCGTCGGCGAACTCGGCCGACGGTGCCGCACCCGTGTCGTCGACGGTCCCCGCGTCGTCGCGGATACCCGCCTGGAGGGCACCGAGCAGCGTGTCGGGCAGTGGCGTGTGCGGCGGATGGTGGACGTCGCGGTCGACGATGTCGCCCAACCGCAACTGGAGTTCCTGCAGGTCGCGAGACAGCCCGGCCAGCAACGGATTGCGGAGTTCGGGAACCGGACGGTCGCGGCGGCGCGGCGGAACGCTCACACCGGGCGCTCGCCCGGCGGACTCACCCCCG
This sequence comes from Gordonia sp. C13, assembly GCF_023218005.1. NCBI lineage: Bacteria > Bacillati > Actinomycetota > Actinomycetes > Mycobacteriales > Gordoniaceae > Gordonia > Gordonia sp. C13. Next base: position 107,687 of record NZ_JALPSY010000009.1, on the reverse strand, counting down.
GAGGCGGCCCGGAGTTCGTCCCACAGCCGGGGACTCGCGTGCGGGACGAACAGATGGACGTCGTGATGAACGCTCACCGCGGAGATGATGTTGCGGAAGGACTCGGTGATCCGGGTCGGGCCGAACACCGACAGGCGGTCGGGAAGGTCGGCGACCCCGGGGGCGGAACGCAGCCGGTCGCACACCTCGCCCAGGACCTCCGCCGGATGGGGTTGTCCGATCTCCGCCCGTACCGCACGCCAGAACCCGGCCTGCCAGGCGAGGTCGTCCCGCAGCGGTCCACCCGCACCGTCGAGATCATCGCCCGCCGCCCAGCCTGCGATCATCGACGGACGGGATCGTCCGTATCGCTCGAAGAGTTCGGCCAGATGTCGCGCGGTCGCGTAGCGGCGGCCGATCCGGGGTGACGCGTCGTCGCCCGCACCGATGTGCCGCGCGATCACCGTCAGTTCGGGGTCGTCGATCCGTTCATCGAGTACCCGGAGCACCGGCCAGGTCAATTCGGCAGCGCGCCAGGGGTTTACCGCCGACAGCGGGGTGTCGCCCGTGAAGCGGTCCCCGGCGAGGACCGCAGCCGAGATCGCGTCCGCCAGCCGTCCCGGGCCGGTGAAGTCGATGTTGGCCGCGATGCCGTCGGACAGCGCGGGTCCGGAACCGAGCCGACGGGCGAGGTGCTGGGCGAGCCAGCGTTCGACACCGGCCGCCGGTACCGAGATGATCTCGGTACGCATCGGGTCGTCGAGCGGCGCGGCCAGGACCTCGGCGAGCGCTTCGGTGAGGGTGTCGGTGCGCTCGGCGCGATGAAGGATCAGCACCAGGCGCGATCAGCCCGCAGTGTTCGCGCGTGCCGAGTGGAACTTCACCGGTTCGCCCAGACTCTTCAGGAGGACCTCCCGCAGCTGATCCGGGATCGGCGTCGGCCGGCCGACCGCGGGGTCGACGACCACCAGCGTCGTCTCCGCCGTCGCGCAGAGGACACCCTCCTTGTCGAACAGGCGCAGCGCCATCGTGAACGACGAGCGACCGACCCGCCCGATGCACGAACGGATGATCACCGGGTGGGTGGAGTAGTGGACGGGCGCGGAGAACTCGATGTCCTGGCGCGCCACGAGGAAGGAGAAGTTCCGCGGCCCGTCGGAGATCCATTCGTGGAAGGAACGGACGCGCGCCTCTTCGAAGAGGCGGGAGATCTGCACGTTGTTGATGTGATTGTTGATGTCCATGTCGCCCCATCGGAGATGGACGGGGATCTCGAGGACGTAATCCGGTGCAGAGGGTTCAGAAGCCACGGCAGCAACCTTAACGGCGGGACACGCCCACCGCGTACTGCGGTACCGACCGTGTCGAGACCGTAGACTCGCCCCCGGGGGAACGGCAGAGATGTGCAGGCAGGCAGTCGCCGCGGGTGCGTCTCGCCAGAGGGTGTGCCCGCGCGATTCGCGGGCTCGAGTCGGGCAGTGAGGGGCCTCGGGTGAACATCGACACGGCACGGGCACGTCTGCGCCCGGTGTCTGCGATGGACATCGACGACCTCGTCCACCTCGACAGCGACCCCGAGGTCATGCGCTTCGTCAGCGGCGGCACCCCGACCCCCCGAACGGTCATCGAGGACTGGGTGGTCCCGCGGGCCGAGTCCGAGCGCCGGATGTACGGGACCGGCACCTGGGTGCTCTGCGATCCCGCCACCGAAGCATTCCTCGGCTGGGCGTCGTTGCGGACTCCGCGTCACAGCCGACGCCCCGAACTCGAGCTCAGCTACCGCATCCGTCGGACGGTCTGGGGCCGCGGCCTGGCCACCGAGGCCGCCTTCGCACTCATGGCCTTCGCCTTCGACCATCTCGACACCGAACGCGTCTTCGCCAGCACCGTCGCGGGCAACATGCCCTCGCGGCGGGTCATGGAAAAACTCGGCATGACACTGTCGGGAATCCACGTGGGCGACGAAACCGTTGGAACAGGCATGCCGACACACCCACTCCATCTCGGTCCCGATCGGTACGAGGTGGAGTACCAGATCCTCAAGACCGAATGGCACCGACGATCTCTGCGCTGGTCATCGGCGAGCGATCTGACCGCCTGACCGTGGAGCGGCACCATCCGGCCGGCCGTGACCCCGCTTATGGCGTCGCGCCACGCCGTCCTGGTCGCGCCCGGTCGCGCATCATTGACTACCGTTGTGGGCAAGCACGGTTTTGCCTCGATCCCCGTCGCACGCGGTTCGGCCTCGTGACGACACGAACCCGCACGGTACCGAAGCACGATCCGTCCCCCATCGAGCGAGAAGGAGATGTCTGGAGATGAGCAGCCCCGCCGCCCAGGCCCCCGCCGTAGCAGCCACCGACCGCAGGAAAGTGGTCATCATCGGCTCCGGCTTCGGCGGATTGTTCGCCGCCCAGCGTCTGGCGAAGGCCGACGTCGACGTGACGCTGATCGCCAAGACCACCCACCACCTCTTCCAGCCGATGCTTTACCAGGTCGCGACGGGCATCGTCGCCGAGGGCGAGATCGCCCCGGCGACCCGCGTCGTCCTGCGCAAGCAGAAGAACACCTCGGTCCTCATGGGCGACGTCTTCGACATCGACCTCGAGGCCAAGACCGTCTCCTCGCGGCTCCTCGAGCGCATCACGGTCACCCCGTACGACGACCTGATCGTCGCAGCCGGTGCCGACCAGTCGTACTTCGGCAACGACCACTTCGCCGAGTACGCGCCGGGTATGAAGACCATCGACCACGCCCTCGAACTGCGCGGCCGTATCCTCGGCGCCTTCGAGCAGGCCGAGCTGTCCCACGATCCCGCCGAGCGCGCCAAGCTGCTCACCTTCGTGGTCGTCGGGGCGGGTCCGACCGGTGTGGAGCTCGCGGGCCAGATCGCCGAGATGAGTGACAAGACCCTCAAGGGTGCGTTCCGTAACATCGATCCGACCGAGGCGCGGGTCATCCTCCTCGACGCCGCGCCGGCAGTGCTACCGCCGTTCGGCCCCAAGCTCGGCGGCAAGGCCGCAGCCCGCCTGGAGAAGATGGGCGTGGAGATCCAGCTCAACGCCATGGTCGTCGACGTCGACTACGACGGCCTGGTCGTCAAGGAGAAGGACGGCACCACCCGCCGCATCGAGTCGCAGTGCAAGGTGTGGTCGGCCGGCGTCCAGGCCAGCCCGCTCGGCCAGCAGCTCGCCGAACAGTCCGGAGTCGAACTCGACCGCGCCGGACGCGTGAAGGTCGGACCGGACCTGACGATCCCGGGTCATCCCGAGGTCTTCGTCGTCGGCGACATGATGGCCGTCGACGGCGTGCCCGGTGTCGCCCAGGGCGCCATCCAGGGCGGTCGGTACGCCGCGGACGCGATCAAGGCCGAACTCAAGGGCCAGACGCCGGACCAGCGCAAGCCGTTCAGCTACTGGGACAAGGGGTCGATGGCCACCATCTCGCGGTACTCCGCGGTGATGCAGGTTCCGGTTCCGGGCTTCAAGAAGCCGTTCGAGACCGAGGGTTACTTCGCGTGGCTCGGCTGGCTCGCGCTGCACCTCGTGTACCTCGTCGGGTTCCGCAACCGACTGAACACGCTGATCAACTGGTTCTTCGCCTTCACCACTCGGGGCCGCTCGCAGCTCGCCGTCACCGAACAGCAGGTGTACGCGCGTACCGCGATCGGACAGTTGTCGGCGCTGGAGAAGCAGGCCGCGGAGGGCAACGGCAGCGGGCCCGACGCCGAGGCCGCCGAGACCGACTCCGGAACGGTCGACTCGAAGGCCACCGACGCGTCGGGATCGGTACCGACCGAGGGCAAGGACGCCGTCGGCAAGGAGTCCGAAGCGGCCAGCTGACGCCGACCCCGACAGACCTACAACAGCGCTGGTCCCCTATCCGTTGGGGACCAGCGCTGTTGTGTCGAGGGCGTCGGTGAGGCGGCGCGTCGCCGTCACCGACGAACCGAGCGCACTGGTGAGGGTCGCTTCGCCGGCCAACCGCAGGCGGGCCGCGAACTCGCTCGGGTGCACTTCCTCCCCCCGATCGTCCGGGTAGCGGAAGACGCTGCTCATCGCACGATGGCCGATCGCGGCGGCCGGTGTCGACGCACCCAGGGCGACGCGATGGGCCAGCCACACCTCTCCGCCGACCGTGACCCGTAGGCCTCCGGTCCACGCTCCGGTGCGGTCGCGCTCGATCCGGTCGAGATCCGTGGTGGTCGCCCCGTCGATCTGCACCGACCGGCCGATCTGCACATGTTCGTACAGATCGAGGACCGCGGTCGGGTCGAGGTCGGCGACGATGTTCGAAGTGTGGACCGCGCCGCCGGCGACCACGGTCGGTTGCGGATCGAGGCGCAGGCGGCCACCCGCACCCACCTCGATGTCCCATCGCGCACGGGAGTCCGCCCGGTCGCGCGCGGGCAGCGCGATCGTCGCGGCGACGCTTCCCACACTCAGGTGCGCACCGGGCTCCACCCGGATACGAACCACGATCTCGTCGCCACCCAGCGGCGTGGCTGCGGTGCCGATCAGCTGGGCGTGGCCGGGTGAGGTCACCCGGACGGCGAGACCACCGGTCGCGCTGTGCCGCACACCGCGGTCGGCGGTCGCGATGATCTCGACGTCGGTGCGCATCGCTACCCGGTCGTCACGGGCGCGGCGAGCTGCTCGCGAACCCAGGCGAGCACGTCGGTGGCCGCCGGGTCGTCGGTCAGCGAGATCATCGCCGTCGGCCGTCCCTCGCGGACCTTGTCGGCATCGCGCCGCATGACCCCGAGGTCGGCGTTGACGCGCTCGGCCAGGTCGGTCTTGTTGATCACCAGCAGGTCCGAGAAGGTGACGCCCGGACCGCCCTTACGCGGGACCTTGTCGCCGCCGGCCACGTCGATCACGAAGATCTGGACGTCGATCAGACCCGTCGAGAAGGTCGCGGTGAGGTTGTCACCACCGGACTCGACGAGGATGAGGTCGAGCGGCGGGTTGGCCTCCACGAGGTCGTCGATGGCGTCGAGGTTGGCGGTGATGTCGTCGCGGATCGCGGTGTGCGGGCATCCGCCGGTCTGCACGGCGGTGATCCGCTCGTCGGGCAGAACCGCGTTGCGGCGCAGGAAGTCCGCGTCCTCGGTGGTGTAGATGTCGTTGGTCAGCACGGCCACCGACAGTTCGTCACGCAGTTGGCGGCAGAGCGCGGCGACCAGGGCGGTCTTGCCGGACCCGACGGGACCGCCGACGCCGATGCGCAGCGCCTCACCGGGTTCACGCTTACGCCGGGGCCGGTCGTGGTCGTGGCTGTGGGGCTGCCCGTCGATGAGATGCGGGGGCATCGTTGACTCCTCTTGATCGGGACGTGCAGGAAGGTACCTGCCTGATTTCAGGACATGAAGAGCGGCATCGGTTGCCGCTCATGACGTTCGGCGAACACGTCGAGGATCGGGTCAGACAGGTCGGCGAGGCCTACCGCCGCCTGCGCCGCGACGCGTTCACACTCGGCGCCGAGTTCGGCGATCATGATCGAGACATCCGCCGGGTCGAGCGCGAGCAGGCGTTGGCCGGCGGTCGCCGACCCGCTCATCGTGGTGTACACGAGGACCAGTGCGGTGTGGAATCCCGACAGCGACGACGCCGCGCCGATCGATCCGCTGATCACCGGGAGATGCGTCGTCGGCTTGTGTGCCGACCAGTCGTGGTCGGGGAACATCCGGCGGGCGAGCCGGACCATTCCGCGACCTTGCGCGAGCGAGGCCTTCCGGGCCGCGGCCGACGGTGTGCGGGCGTCCATCTCTCGTTGTGCCGCAGCGACTTCGAGCGCCCCGTCGGTCACCGCGGCGGCAACCGAGGCCGCGACGAGACCACTCGTCGTCACACGGCGGTACAGGAAATCCGCGAGATCGGCTGCCGTACGGATGAATCCGTCCGCGATCGCCTGCTCCACACCGCCGGAGTGCACGTGCCCGCCGACCGGCAGCCGGGAGTCGGCCAGGGACAGCATCATCGCCAGCGGGGCGTGCGCGGGCGAGGACTGCGTTCGAGGACGGTCGGACATCAGAACAGGAAGTATCGCTGTGCCATCGGCAGTTCGGACACCGGCTCGGCATCCCACACCTCGCCGTCGACCTTGACCGTGAACGTGTCGGGGTCGACCTCGATCGTCGGGCACGCGTCGTTGTTCACCATGTCGGTCTTGCCGACGCCGCGGGTGTTCTTGACCGGCACCAGACGACGGTCGACGCCGATCCGCTCGGCGAGGTCGGGGTCTGCGCCGGGGGCGACGAAGCTCACCGACGTGGCGGCCGCCAGTTTCGGTGCGGCGCCGAACATCGGGCGCGGCAGGACCGGCTGCGGGGTGGGGATCGACGCGTTCGCGTCACCCATCGCCGCCCACGCGATCGCGCCGCCCTTGATCACCAGATCCGGCCGGACGCCGAAGAACGCCGGATCCCAGAGAACCAGGTCGGCCAGTTTGCCGACTTCGACCGAGCCGATCTCGTCGTCGAAGCCGTGCGCGACGGCCGGACAGATCGTGTACTTGGCGATGTACCGCTGGGCGCGGTTGTTGTCGGCGCGTCCGTCACCGGGAAGTGCACCGCGCTTGCGCTTCATCACGTGTGCGGTCTGCCAGGTCCGCAGGACCACCTCGCCGATGCGCCCCATCGCCTGCGAGTCCGAGCCGATCATCGAGATCGCACCGAGATCGTGGAGCAGGTCCTCGGCGGCGATGGTCGACGGACGAATCCGACTCTCCGCGAAGGCCAGATCCTCCGGCACCGTCGGGTTGAGGTGGTGGCACACCATGAGCATGTCGAGGTGTTCGTCGAGAGTGTTCACGGTGTGCGGCCGCGTCGGATTCGTGGACGACGGAAGCACATTCGGGTACGCCGCGACCGTGATGATGTCGGGCGCGTGGCCGCCGCCGGCCCCTTCGGTGTGGTACGCGTGGATGCTGCGCCCGGCGATGGCTCCGAGCGTGCTCTCGACGAAGCCCGCCTCGTTCAGGGTGTCGGAGTGGAGGGCGACCTGCACCCCGGTCTCGTCGGCGACCCGCAGGCAGGCGTCGATCGCGGCGGGGGTGCTCCCCCAGTCCTCGTGCAACTTGAAACCCGAGGCGCCCGCGCGGATCTGCTCGTGCATCGCGGCCGGACTGACCGTGTTGCCCTTGCCCAGCAGGGCGATGTTCATCGGCCAGTGGTCGGTCGCGGCGAGGATCGACGCGAGATGCCAGGCGCCCGGCGTGACGGTGGTGGCCTTGCTGCCCTCGGCCGGACCGGTACCGCCCCCGATCAGGGTCGTGATGCCGTTGCCGAGCGCCTCGTCCATGATCTGTGGGCAGATGAAATGCACGTGGCAGTCGATGGCGCCGGCGGTGACGATCTTGCCGTTGCCGGCGATGATCTCGGTCGACGGTCCGATGACGAGGTCGGGGTGGATACCGTCCATCGTGTCGGGGTTACCGGCCTTGCCCATCGCGACGATGCGTCCGTCCCGGATTCCCAGGTCCGCCTTGATGATTCCCCAGTGGTCGAGGATCACGACGCCGGTGATGATCGTGTCGGGAGCACCGTCGGCGCGGGTCGCCCGGCTCTGGCCCATCGACTCGCGGATCACCTTGCCGCCGCCGAAGACCGCCTCCTCCCCTGCCCGGCCGGGGCCGCCCGAGAGGTCGTCGGTGACCTCGATGAGCAGATCGGTGTCGGCGAGTCGGATTCGGTCGCCGGTCGTGGGACCGAAGAGCTGCGCGTAGCGGTCGCGTCCGAGTATCGCCATCTCACTTGCTCCCGTCGGCGTCGGCGGCGGGCGCCGACGAGCCCACCGGCCCGCATTCACCCGGCGGATCCATCGAGATCCCGTACACCTCACGCGTTCCCCCGAGCGGGACCAGACCGACGGCCATCTCGATGCCTGGCTCGAACCGCACCGCGGTCCCGGCCGGGATGTCGAGGCGTCGTCCGTGCGCGAGCGCGCGGTCGAAGTCGAGTGCAGGGTTGGACTGCGGGAAGTGAACATGACTGCCGACCTGCACCGGGCGATCCCCCGAGTTGACGACGGTCAGCTCGACGACGTCGGCGCCGGCGTTCAGCTCGATGGTGCCCTCGGCGGGGATCACCTCGCCCGGGACGAGCGAGGAGCGTGTGGCAGTGGGTGGCGTACCCGACATCTCGGCCTCTCTTCGGCAGCTGGAGATCGGTTGGCGGAGCGGAGTTCAGGCGATCGGGTCGTGGACGGTCACCAGCTTGGTGCCGTCCGGGAACGTCGCCTCGACCTGGACGTCGTGCAGCATCTCGGGCACGCCGTCCATCACGTCGTCACGTGTGAGCACCTCACGGCCGGAGGTCATGAGCTCGGCCACCGACCTACCGTCGCGGGCACCCTCGAGGACGTGGTCGGTGATGAGCGCGACCGCCTCGGGATGATTGAGCTTGAGGCCGCGGGCCTGCCGCCGTCGCGCGAGTTCGGCCGCGTAGGAGATCAACAGCCGTTCTTGTTCATGCGGCGACAGTCGCACCGGGTTCGCTCCTCGTAGGTGGCCGACGGGTGGTCGTGGTTGTTGGCGGTGGAGTCATCCTGCCACGCCGAGGAGACCTCGGCTCGTCGACGGGTGACGGCGAACCGGGGACCGTGCGGCTCACGGGTCGGGCGGTCAGATCGTGACCATCCGAAGGGGCCCGGGAGCCGGAGACCGATCGGCTATCGGGCTTCGATGTTCTGTAGACGCACCTGCGTCTTGGCCAGCAGCGTGCCGTCCTGGTCCACCATGTCGACAGCCCACAGCTGCTGACGTCGACCGCGGTGGATCGGCGTCGACGTCGCGGTGACCGTGCCGGTGCTGACGGACTTGAGGAAGTCGGTGTTGTTGTTGACGCCGACCGCAGTCCCTCCGATACCCGTGTCCTGAAGCCAGAGGAAGCCACTCATGCTCGCCACGCTCTCGCCGACCGCGCAGTAGACACCGCCGTGGACGATCCCGAACGGCTGGTGGTGGCTCTCGGTGATCTCCATGGTGGCGACGATCCGATCCGGACCCGCCTCGACGACCTCGAGTCCGAGCACGCCGTCGAGTCCCTTGCCGAAGGAGTTCTGGAGGATCTCGTCCGCACTGTTCGCAGTCATGGCGTCAAGATTGACACGCCCGTCCGGCCTTGGCGATACCGACCCGGGAACACCGATGCCGCCCCCGACGTTGTCGGTCCAGACAAACCGAAAGGCCCCGCACCTCGATGAGATGCGGGACCTTCCGTGGCGTGGACCGGGGGTCTCTGCAGCCCTCAGGACTCTCGCGCGGTCCGACGTGACACTTAATGTAGGCTAGCCTTACCAACGTGTCAAGGGGTCGGATGAAAGGCCACGTGAGAGGCGAAACCGCCTGCGCGGACGCGACAACCGAAGAAGACGTGAGCCTAGGGGCGCACAACGGGAGGCACAGCAGTAAAATGCGAAAGATGAATGGGCTTGGCGACCTCGAGCGCGCGGTGATGGACACATTGTGGGCCGGCTCCGAACCGAAGACCGTCCGGCAGGTGCACGCCGAACTGTCCCAGGATCGCTCGCTCGCCTACACGACGGTCATGACCGTCCTGCAGCGTCTCGCGAAGAAGAACCTCGTGACCCAGATCCGCGACGACCGCGCCCACAAGTACGTCCCCACCCACCCCCGTGAGGACCTCGTCGCGAGTCTGATGGTCGACGCCCTCAGCGAAGCCGACGCTCCCGGGTCCCGGCACGCAGCCCTCGTCTCGTTCGTCGGACGGGTCGGTGCCGACGAGGCCGCGGCCCTACGTCATGCTCTCGATGAACTCGAAGCCGCCCGAGGAACCCGCGACACCGGTTAGATTCGCGGCACACCCCCCAACAGCCCACCCCTGAGGAAGCCCACCGGATGACCGCCCTGCTCTTCGGCATCGTCAGCCTGGTGCTCGCCGGACCCGTACCCGAGGCACTGTCCCGGGCCAAATGGCCGATCAGAGCGCCACGCGCGGCGATGACGCTGTGGCAGGCCATCGCACTCGCCGCCGTGTTGTCGGCGTTCAGTTGTGGCCTGGCGATCGCCGCCAACCTCCTGGTGATCGGGGCCGACGGCACGCCGACGACGCATCCGCTGCACGAGATCGACCGCTTGGGCCTCCCCCTCTGGCTGGCCTGCGTGGGCGTCTTCGTCCTCACCCTGCTGGTCGGCGCCCGCCTCTTCTACACGACGATCCGCGTCGGACTGCGCACCCGCGCACGTCGCAAGGCCCACCGCCAGCTGATCGACATCCTCGATCGCTGCGACCGGACCGATGCCGATGACCCCCTCTACGCCCGCGACGTCCGGATGATCGACGTCGAGCAGCCGCTCGCCTACTGCCTCCCCGGCCTGCGCCAGCGCGTCGTCGTCAGCGAGGGCGTCGTCCACCGACTGACGCGCGACGAGCTCATCGCCGTGATCGCCCACGAGCGCGCACATCTGCGGGCCCGGCACGACCTCGTCCTCGAGGCGTTCATCGCGTTGCACGAGGCGTTCCCGCGGTTCGTCCGCTCCAGTTCGGCTCTCGGCGCCGCCGAACTGCTCGTCGAAGCCCTCGCCGACGACCAGGCCGTCCGAGCCACCGCTCCGACCACCCTCGGCCGCGCACTCGTCGCCTGCGCCGACGCGGTCGCTCCCCGCGGCGCGATGGCCGTCGGCGGGCCGACCACTCTCACTCGCGTCCACCGGCTGCGCGACGACCGCCCCGCCCGCTGGATCGCGGTCACCGCCTACGCGACCGCCGCCGCCATCCTGGTGCTGCCGACTCTCGCGGTCGCGATCCCCTGGCTCACCGAGCTCAACCGCCTGATGTCGGCGTTCTGAGCCGTCCGAACCAGCTCGGTGAACACCTTTCGCACGTGGCCCGAACGGTGAGGCAGATCGCCGTATCGGATCGTGAGGCAATAGGCTGTCGGGCATGAACAACGTCGAGGCATCGTCACCTTCCGGGAAAGCTCAGATCGGCGTCACCGGTCTGGCCGTCATGGGTTCGAACATCGCGCGTAACTTCGCCCGCAACGGGTACACGGTCGCGCTGCACAACCGCAGCGTCGCCAAGACCGACGCACTGCTCGCCAACCACGGCAGCGACGGCAACTTCATCCGCACCGAGACGGTCGCCGAGTTCGTCGCCGCGCTCGAGCGCCCCCGCCGCGTGCTGATCATGGTCAAGGCCGGCGACGCCACCGACGCGGTGATCAACGAGCTCGCCGACGCGATGGAGCCGGGCGACATCATCATCGACGGCGGCAACGCCCTCTACACCGACACCATCCGCCGCGAGGCCGCGATGTCGGCACGCGGACTGAATTTCGTCGGCGCCGGCATCTCCGGCGGCGAGGAAGGCGCCCTCAACGGCCCGTCGATCATGCCCGGCGGACCCGCCGAGTCCTACGAGTCGCTCGGCCCGCTGCTCGAGTCGATCGCGGCCCAGGTCGACGGCGAACCCTGCTGCACGCACATCGGCCCCGACGGCAGCGGCCACTTCGTCAAGATGGTCCACAACGGCATCGAGTACGCCGACATGCAGCTCATCGGCGAGGCCTATGACCTGATGCGCAAGGCCCTCGACATGCCCGTCGCCGAGATCGCCGATGTCTTCCGCGAATGGAACGGCACCGAGCTCGAGAGCTACCTCATCGAGATCACCGCCGACGTGCTCAGCCAGGTCGACGCCGAGACCGGCAAGCCGCTCGTCGACGTCATCGTCGACGCCGCCGGCCAGAAGGGCACCGGCCGCTGGACCGTGAAGTCCGCACTCGACCTCGGCATCCCGACCACCGGCATCGCCGAGGCAGTCTTCGCCCGCGCCCTGTCGAGCGCCACCGACCAGCGCGTCGCCGCCCGCGGCCTGTCCTCGGGCAACCTCGGTGACGCGCCCGCCGACAAGGCACAGTTCATCGCCGACATCAAGACCGCGCTCTACGCCTCCAAGGTCGTCGCCTACGCCCAGGGTTTCGACCAGATCGCCGCCGGCAGCGCCGAGTACGGCTGGAACGTCGACCGCGGATCGCTGGCCACCATCTGGCGCGGCGGCTGCATCATCCGCGCGCAGTTCCTCAACCGCATCCGCGAGGCCTACGCCGACGATCCCGAGCTGCCCAGCCTGCTGCTCGCCCCCTACTTCCGCGAAGCGGTCGAGGTCGGCATCGACAGCTGGCGCCGCGTGGTGTCCACCGCCACCCTGCTGGGTATCCCGGTGCCGGCCTTCGCCTCGTCGCTGTCCTACTACGACGCCCTGCGCGCCGAACGCCTGCCCGCCGCGCTCACGCAGGGTCTGCGCGACTTCTTCGGCGCCCACACCTATCAGCGCGTCGACAAGGAAGGCACCTTCCACACCCTGTGGAGCGGCGACCGCTCGGAAGTGACCGAATAGGAGCCTGCGAGAACCGGTGCGATTCATCGAAGGCCATCGGCCGACCCACGACCTGACCTACGACGATGTCTTCATCGTCCCCAACAGGTCTGATGTCAGTTCGCGATTCGATGTAGACCTGTCGACGTCGGACGGCAGCGGGACCACCATCCCGATCGTCGTGGCGAACATGACCGCCGTCGCGGGCAAGCGCATGGCGGAGACGGTCGCGCGCCGCGGCGGACTCGTGGTCCTCCCGCAGGACCTCCCCATCGAGGCCGCCGCGTCGTCGATCGCGTTCGTGAAGTCGCGCCACCTCGTGGCCGACACCCCGGTCACGCTAACCCCGTCGGATTCGGTGACCGACGCGGTCGCGTTGATCCCCAAGCGATCCCACGGCGTCGCGGTCGTCGTCGAGGACGGACGCCCGGTCGGTGTCGTCACCGAGAAGCGCTGCCGGGACGTCGACCGTTTCGCCCGGGTCCGTGACGTACTCGATCCCGACATCGTCACGCTGCCCGTCGAGACCCCGCCGCGCGAGGTGTTCGACGAACTCGGCGACCTCCATCTCGGAGTCGCCGTACTCGTCGACGCCGACGGCAGGCTGGCGGGTGTACTGAACCGCGTGGGTGCGCTACGCCACGCGATCTACGAGCCCAACGTCGACGCGTCGGGCAAGTTGCGGATCGCCGCCGCCGTCGGGATCAACGGCGACGTGGTCGGCAAGGCCCGAGCCCTCGTCGCCGCAGGTGCCGATGTGCTCGTCATGGACACCGCGCACGGCCACCAGGAGAAGATGCTCACCGCACTGAGATCGGTCGCCGACGCGGACCTCGGTGTCCCGATCGCGGCGGGCAACGTGGTCTCCGCGGAGGGCACCCTCGACCTCATCGCCGCCGGCGCCTCGATCATCAAGGTCGGTGTCGGTCCGGGCGCGATGTGCACCACCCGCATGATGACCGGCGTGGGTCGACCCCAGTTCTCCGCGGTGGCCGAGTGCGCCGGGGTCGCAGCAAGTCACGGTGCGTCGGTGTGGGCCGACGGCGGTGTCCGTCATCCGCGCGACGTCGCCCTGGCCCTCGCCGCCGGCGCGTCGAACGTGATGGTCGGTTCCTGGTTCGCCGGCACCCACGAATCACCCGGCGATCTTCTCGAGGACGAACAGGGTCCGTACAAGGTGAGTTTCGGCATGGCGTCGAAGCGGGCCGTGGCGGCGCGGTCGACCGGCGACAGCCCGTATGACCGCGCCCGCAAGAGCCTCTTCGAAGAAGGGATCTCGACGTCGCGGATCCGGCTCGACCCCGATCGCCCCGGCGTCGAGGACCTCATCGACCACATCTGTGCCGGGATTCGCAGCACCGCAACCTATACCGGGGCCAGGAACCTGCGGGAGCTGCACGACAAGGTCGTCCTCGGAGTCCAGTCGCCCGCCGGTTTCGCCGAAGGGCGTCCCCTGCCGGGCGGGTGGTGACGTGGACATCCTCATACTCGTCGCGAGTCTGGTCGGCTTCATCGCCCTCACGTTGGGCACCGCGCTGTTCGTGGCGGCCGAGTTCTCGCTGACCGCACTGGAACGTTCGACGATCTCGGCGGATGTCGCCAAACGCGGAGACCGGCGCGCACGGCTGGTGCAGCGCGCGCATTCGACGCTGTCGTTCCAGCTGTCCGGCGCCCAACTCGGCATCACGATCACCACCCTGATCACCGGCTACATCGCCGAACCCGTCCTCGCCCGCATCATCAAGCCGCCACTGGAAGCGGCCGGCGTGAGTCCGTCGGTCGCCTCGGCGACCTCACTGATCCTCGCGCTGGTGATAGCCACCTCGCTGTCGATGGTTCTGGGTGAGCTGATCCCGAAGAACCTCGCGATCGCCAAGTCGCTGGCCGTCGCGCGTGCCACATCAGGCCCGATGACGGCGTTCTCCGCGGTGTTCCGCTGGGCGATCCGGGGGCTCAACGGCACCGCGAACTGGATCGTCCGCCGGTTCGGCATCGAACCGACCGACGAGCTCGCCTCCGCCCGATCACCGCAGGAACTCGTGTCGCTGGTCCGTAACTCGGCCCGACGCGGGGCGCTGGACGAGCAGACCGCGACGCTGGTGGACCGTTCCCTGCGATTCGGTGAGCTCACCGCCGAGGATCTGATGACCCCGCGGGTCACCATCGACACCCTCGACCGCGAGGACACCGTCCGCGACCTGGTGATCGCGTCGTCGCGCACCGGGCACTCACGCTTCCCCGTCGTCGTCGACGGCGACCTCGACGACCTCGTCGGCGTGGTCCACATCAAGCAGGCCTTCACCATCCCGCCCGAGCGTCAGGCCACCACGCGGGTCACCTCGATTGCACGCAGCGTGCCGCGCGTCCCGGCCAGCCTCGACGGCGACGCGCTGATGCAGCGCATCCGGGCCGACGGCATGGAGTTGTGCGTCGTCATCGACGAATACGGCGGGACCGCGGGCATCGTCACCACCGAGGACCTCATCGAGGAGATCCTCGGTGACGTCACCGACGAGCACGACGACGAACGCGCCGACGTCGCGATCGACGGCAACGGCTACCTGTGCGCGGGCCTGCTGCGCATCGACGAGCTCTACGACGCGACCGGCTATCACGCGCCCGACGGCCCGTACGACACCCTCGGCGGTCTGGTCATGTACTGCCTCGGACGCATCCCCGAGGTCGACGACGTCGTCGACCTGCCCCGCCGCTCCCCGGTCGGCGACGGCGACGACAACTCACCCGAGATGCCCGAGACCCGCGACGACATCACCTGGCGGGCCACGGTCGCCCAGATGGACGGCCGGCGCGTCGACGTCGTCGCACTTCGACCGGCCCCGGCCGGCGAGTTCCTGGGAGACGAGCCACGAGACACGGAGGCCGACAATGGGTGACCTCTGGGCGGTCGTACTGGCCTTCGCGCTGCTCGGCGGAAACGCCTTCTTCGTCGGCGCCGAGTTCTCGCTGATCTCGGCCCGCCGCGACCGGCTCGAGGCGCTGGCCGAGAGTGGCAAGAGTCGCGCGCGGACCGTCATCAAGGCCGGCGAACACCTGTCGCTCATGCTGGCCGGTGCGCAGCTGGGCATCACGATCTGCTCGATCCTGCTCGGCCGCGTCGGGGAACCGGCGGTCGCGCACCTCATCGAGAAACCACTCGAACTCGCGCACGTGCCGCACGCGCTGCTGCACCCGATCTCGTTCGCGATCGCATTGTCGCTGGTGGTGGTCCTGCACATCCTGCTCGGTGAGATGGTGCCGAAGAACATCGCACTCGCGGGGCCCGAGTCGGCGGCCATGCTGCTGGTTCCGGTGCATCTCATGTTCATCCGCCTGGTGCGTCCGCTGATCTCCTTTTACAACTGGCTCGCCAACATCTCGCTGCGCCTGATGCGCGTCGAGCCGAAGGACGAACTCGAGTCCACGGTGTCGTTGGGTGAACTCGCGCAGATGCTCGGCGAGTCCAAGCAGGAAGGCCTCATCGACGCCGAGGAACACGAGCGCCTCACCCGGGCCCTGCAGTCCATCGGCCGCACCGTCGCCGAGGTGATGATCCCCCTCGAGAAGATGCGCAGCGTCAAGGTTCAGGTGTCGGCGACCGGCGGGATCGGGCCGACGCTCGGTGCCGTCGAGAAGGCCGTCAGCGAGACCGGGTTCTCCCGCTTCCCGGTCCGCGGATCCGACGGCACCTTCACCGGCTACCTGCATCTGAAGGACGTCCTCGACGAGATCCTCGACGAGCACATCGGCCCCGACACCATCATCGGTGTCGACAAGATCCGCCCGCTGCCGGTCATCGCGTCCACCACGCCCCTCGACGAGGCGACCACTGTGCTGCGCCGCACCAGCTCGCACCTCGGCGCGGTCGTGGACGACAACGGCCGCACGATCGGCATCGTCCCGCTCGCCGATCTCGTCGAGGAGTTCGTCGGCAACGTCCGGGACGAGACCCATCGGGTGTGAGTGCCATGACCGTGTACGTGGAAGAACAGACGGTGTTGGCGGGCCACGAGTGGCGCGCCCGCCGCGACGACCATCAGCGTCGCGTCGACGCGCTCATCGGCCCGTACCTCGAGGCGCGCCGCAAGGGCGGGAAGCATCCCGTCATCGACTTCCTGTTCACCTATTACTCGTCGCGGCCGTCCCACGTGCTGCGCTGGCATCCGGGTTTCGGCGTGCAGCTCGAGGACGCCGACGAGTTCCTACCCCTGCGCGGCTACGAGCGAGCCGGCTCCGGCGTTCGCGTGGGCACCGACTATGTCCGGCGTCGCCAGGACGCCTTGCAGGCAACCGTGGCCCTCCTGGGAGCGACAGCCGCGCGACCGGCTCGCCTGGGCTGCTTCGGACTCCACGAGTGGGCGATGGTCTACCGCACCGACGAGACCCGGCACGACATCCCGCTGCGCTTGGGCGCCGCGGGCACCGATCGGGTCGTCGAACAGATGCCGTTGCGCTGCACCCACTTCGACGCCTACCGTTTCTTCACCGAGCCGGCCCGGCCGCGCAACGAGCACGAGTTGAGCCGCGCGTCGCAGGTCGACCACGAACAACCGGGCTGCCTGCACGTCACCATGGACCTCTACCGGCACTGCTTCACCCTGGCGCCGCTGCTGCCCGCCGACCTCACCGTCGACTGTTTCGGGCTCGCCCTGCGCGCCCGGGATCTCGACATGCGGGCGAGTCCCTACGATCTGCGCCACCTGGGATACGAGCCGGTCCCGATCGAGACCCCTGCCGGACGAGCCGAGTACGTCCGCGAACAATCGGCCATCGCCGACGCCGGAACACAACTCCGTGCGGAGTTGTTGGGGCGGTGTACGCACCTGGCCGAGATCGCCCGCCACGCCTAAACAGGACGCCTGTACGGTTCAGCCTTACCGGCTAGTAGCATGGATCTCGTCTTCATTCGCTCGAGAAAGGCAATCATGTCGGACCGGATCACCGTCAACGGGTTGCAGGTCGCTTCCGTCCTGTACGACTTCATCAACAACGAGGCGTTGCCCGGTACCGGTGTAGAGGCCGACGCCTTCTGGTCGGGCGCAGCATCGGTGATCGCCGATCTCGCCCCGCGCAACCGCGAGCTGCTCGGCGTCCGCGACGACCTGCAGACCAAGATCGATGCCTGGCACCGCGATCACCAGGGCGCCGACCTCACCCCCGGCTCCGCCGACTTCGACGCCTACAAGAGCTTCCTGACCGAGATCGGCTACCTCGCCGACGTCCCCGCCGATTTCCAGATCACCACCGACAACGTGGACCGCGAGATCGCCGAGACCGCCGGCCCGCAGCTGGTCGTGCCGGTCCTCAACGCCCGCTTCGCGCTGAACGCCTCCAACGCCCGCTGGGGTTCGCTGTACGACGCCCTCTACGGCACCGACGCGATCCCGGAGACCGACGGCGCCGAGAAGGGTTCGTCGTACAACAAGGTCCGCGGCGACAAGGTCATCGCCTACGCCAAGGACTTCCTGGACAAGGCTGTCCCGCTCGAGCAGTGCAGCTACACCGACGTGCGGTCCTTCGCCGTGGTCGACGGCGCGCTGCAGGTCACGCTCGACGGTGACGCAACGTCGACGCTGGCCGATCCGGCCGCGTTCGTCGGCTACCGCGGCGAGGCCGGTTCGCCGACCTCGATCCTGCTGCGCAACAACGGGCTTCACCTCGACATCGAGATCGATCCGTCCTCGCCGATCGGTTCCACCGACCCGGCCGGCATCAAGGACGTCGTCGTCGAGTCCGCGATCACCACGATCATGGACTTCGAGGACTCGGTCGCGGCGGTCGACGCCGAGGACAAGGTCACCGGTTACCGCAACTGGCTGGGCCTGAACAAGGGCGATCTGTCCGAAGAGGTCACCAAGGGCGGCAAGACCTTCACCCGCGTGCTCAACGGCAACCGTGAGTACACCGCTCCCGACGGCACCACCTTCGACCTCCACGGCCGTTCGCTGCTGTTCGTGCGCAACGTCGGTCACCTGATGACCAACGACGCGATCCTCGACGCCGAGGGCAACGAGGTCCCCGAGGGCATCCTCGACGGCCTGGTCACCTCGCTGATCGGCATCCACGGTCTGAGCGCAGAAGGCCTGCAGAACTCGCGGACCGGTTCGGTGTACATCGTGAAGCCGAAGATGCACGGCCCCGACGAGGTCGCCTTCACCGTCGAGCTGTTCGGTCGCGTCGAGCAGGTCCTCGGCCTGCCGAAGAACACGCTCAAGGTCGGCATCATGGACGAGGAACGCCGCACCACGGTCAACCTCAAGGCCTGCATCAAGGCGGCCTCCGAGCGCGTGGTGTTCATCAACACCGGCTTCCTCGACCGCACCGGCGACGAGATCCACACCTCGATGGAGGCCGGCGCCATGGTGCGCAAGGCTGAGATGAAGAAGCAGAAGTGGATCGCGGCGTACGAGGATTTCAACGTCGACACCGGTCTGCACGCAGGACTGCAGCACAAGGCGCAGATCGGTAAGGGCATGTGGGCCATGCCGGACCTGATGGCCGACATGCTCGAGCAGAAGATCGGCCACCCCAAGGCCGGCGCCACCACCGCGTGGGTGCCCTCACCCACCGCGGCCACCCTGCACGCCCTGCACTATCACCAGATCGACGTCTTCGAACGTCAGGACGAGATCGCCAAGCGCGACCCGGCCTCGGTCGACGACATCCTCACCGTGCCGCTGGCCGCGAAGACCGACTGGTCCGACGAGGAGAAGCAGCAGGAGCTCGACAACAACTGCCAGTCGATCCTGGGCTACGTGGTCCGCTGGATCGATGCAGGTGTCGGCTGCTCGAAGGTGCCCGACATCCACGACGTCGCGCTGATGGAGGACCGCGCCACCCTGCGTATCTCCAGCCAGCTGCTGGCGAACTGGCTGCGTCACGGCATCGTCTCCGAGGCCGACATCGTCGCCTCGCTCGAGCGGATGGCGCCGGTCGTCGACCGTCAGAACGCCGGCGACAAGGCCTACAAGCCGATGGCCCCGGACTTCGACTCCAACATCGCCTTCCAGGCGGCCAAGGAGCTGATCCTCGAGGGCACGACGCAGCCCAGCGGCTACACCGAGCCGATCCTGCATCGCCGTCGCCGCGAGTACAAGGCCGCCAACGCGGCCGGCTGACACCCCGGCCACGACGCACTGATACGACCGTGCCGGTCCCCGATGGACCGGCACGGCGTATCGTCGTACCCTGCGCTGCACATCGACCGGGTGGAGCCCGGGGACAGCACGCTCAGAGCAGGGAGGGCATCAGCGTTGGCACATCATCGGAACCGCGGGGAGAGCATCCGGAACCGTGGCGTCAGCCGAGGTGTCGTCTTCGCAATGCTGTCGATCCTGCTCGTCGCGGCCATCGTCGTCACCTGGCGAGACCTCGGTGACCGCATCAACCGGCAGGCCGACGACGCCGCCGCGCAGTGCGTCGAAGGTGCCACCTCGGTACCGATCATCGCTGATCCTGACATCGCACCCGGTCTTGCGGCGATCGCGACCTCGTTCGCGAACACGAAACCGGTGGTCCGTGACCACTGCATCACCATCGCCGTCCGGCCCGGCGACGCGAAGATCACCCTCGACGGTCTGACCGGGACGTGGGAAGCCGACTCCATGGGCGCCTACCCCGCCGCTTGGGTGCCGCAGTCGTCGGTGTGGTCGGCGGATCTGGCCTCGGCCAAACCCGATCTGATCGAGGGCAACTCCCGTTCACTCGTCTCGACACCGGTCGTCCTCGCGGTCTCGCCAGAGCTGGCCAAGGCCGCCGGCGACCAGCTCGACTGGTCACAGATCCCACTCTTGCAACAACGGGACGCCTCGCTCACCGAGTTAGGCCTGCAGGGCTGGGGCTCGTTGCGCATGGCGATGCCGATCGGCGCTCAGTCCGACGCGAGCGCGCTGGCAGCTCAGGCGGTCGCCACCCGCGTGACACGGACGACCGGCCCGCTGACCACTGCCGACGCGGAGTCGCCACGGGTGACCTCGAGCGTGAAGGCGATGCTCGGCGGCGCGCCGCTCTCGCCCGACGGAACCCCGCAGGGCGCGGCCACCGCGATCGCCAATGCCGCCGACCCGGCGAAGGCCGGTATCCACGCCGTTCCGATCACCGAGCAGCGACTGTTCCAGATGACCAGGACCGACCAGCCCGCGAAGTTGGCCGAGGTGATCCCGTCCGGGCCGACGCCGATCGCGGACTACCCGGTCGTCCGTCTTTCCGGACCGGAGGTCGGCGACGTCGCAGCCGACGCGGTCGCGGAGTTCATCTCCTACGCCTCGCAGCCCGAACAGCTGCAGCTGCTCACCGAGCTCGGCTTCCGCGGCGACGCCCCGATGCCGGCCGCCACCGCCACGGTCACCTTCCCCCGTACCCCCAACCCGATGCCCACGCCGGAGGACGGCGCGATCGTCGCGATCAACCGCGTGGTCTACGGACCGACGAGTGTGCCGGCGAGCTCTGCGGTCTCGCCGGCACCTTCGGGAACCGCGGGCGGATAGCAGACGCCCGAGTCGTTTCGATACGGCTCGTCGCTGCGCTCCTCACCTACTCAACGAGCAGGTGGACGGCTCGTCGCTGCGCTCCTCACCTACTCAACGAGCAGGTGGACGGCTCGTCGCTGCGCTCCTCACCTACTCGACGAGCAGATGAGGAGCGGAGCCACGTTCACTCAGGTCAGCTGCTGTAGGCCTCGATCGGCGCGCAGCTGCACACCAGGTTGCGGTCGCCGTACACGCCGTCGATACGTCGCACCGAGGGCCACACCTTGGCGCGGGCACCGGCCGACGGGAGGCCCTGCGGGTAGACCGCGACCTCGCGCGAGTACGGGTGGTCCCACTCGCCCACCAGCGCCTCGGCGGTATGCGGTGCCCCACGCAGCGGGTTGTCGTCGACCGGCCACTCACCGCTGCCGACCCGATCGATCTCCTCGCGAATGGCGATCATGGCGTCGCAGAACGCGTCGATCTCGTCGAGGTTCTCGCTCTCCGTAGGCTCGACCATCAGCGTGCCGGCCACCGGGAAGCTCATCGTCGGCGCGTGGAAACCGTAGTCGGCCAAGCGCTTTGCCACGTCGTCGACCGTCACGCCGGTCTCCTTGGTGAGCGCTCGCAGGTCGAGGATGCATTCGTGCGCGACGAAGCCGCCCTCGCCGGTGTACAGCACCGGGTAGTGGTCGCCGAGCCGCTTGGCGACGTAGTTCGCCGCGGTGATCGCCGTGAGCGTCGCCCGACGCAGACCGGCCGCACCCATCATGGCGATGTAGGCGTAGGTGATCGGCAGGATCGTCGCCGAACCGTACGGTGCCGCGGCGATGGTCGCGGTGCCGGGCAGCTCGTCGGCGAGGGGGTGTCCGGGCAGGAACGGCGCGAGGTGTTCGCGCACCGCCACCGGTCCGACGCCGGGTCCGCCGCCGCCGTGCGGGATGCAGAAGGTCTTGTGCAGGTTCAGGTGGCTGACGTCGCCGCCGAAGTGCCCCGGACGCGCGACGCCGACCAGGGCGTTGAGATTGGCGCCGTCGACGTAGACCTGTCCACCGGCATCGTGGACGGCACCGCAGATGTCGCGGATGTCGTGCTCGAACACGCCGTGGGTGGACGGGTAGGTGATCATGATGGCCGCGATCCGGCCCTCGTTCGCGGCGATCTTCGCCCGCAGGTCCTCGAGGTCGACGTCGCCGTTCTCCCGGCAACCGACCACGACGACGCGCATGCCCGCCATGACCGCCGACGCGGCGTTGGTGCCGTGGGCACTCGACGGGATCAGGCAGATGTCGCGGTCGAGGTCGCCCCGGCTGCGGTGGTAGCCGCGGATCGCGAGCAGTCCGGCGAACTCTCCCTGGGAACCCGCGTTCGGCTGCAGGCTCACGCGGTCGTAGCCGGTGACGGCGACGAGCCAGTTCTCGAGGGTGGAGATGAGCTCGCGGATGCCGACGGTGTCCTCGACGGGCGCGAACGGGTGGAGGCCCGCGAACCCGGGCCACGTGATGGGTTCCATCTCCGTGGTCGCGTTGAGCTTCATGGTGCAGGACCCGAGCGGGATCATGCTGCGGTCGAGCGCGATGTCCTTGTCGGACAGGGCCCGCAGGTAACGCAGCATCGCCGTCTCGGTGCGGTACCGGTTGAACGCGGGGTGCGTCAGGTACTCGCTGGTGCGGTTCTCGATGGACTGGGCGAAGCCGAGCGGCTCCACGCCGCCGGCGCCGAACGCCCGCAGCACGCCGTCGAGGTCGGCCTCGGTGGTGGTTTCGTCGCAGGCGATCGAGACGGTGTCGGCATCGACGCGGCGAAGGTTGATGCCCTCGCGACGAGCCTGGGCGACGATCACGTCGGCTTGGCCGGGGGTGTGGACCTCGACGGTGTCGAAGAACGTGGCGTGCGCGACCGAGAAGCCGGCCGCCGCCAGCGAATTCGCCAGGCGGACCGCGGCGTCGTGGGTGCGGCGCGCGATGGCCCGGAGACCCTCCGGTCCGTGGTACGACGCGTACATGGCGGCCATCACGGCGAGCAGGACCTGTGCCGTACAGATGTTGCTGGTGGCCTTCTCGCGGCGGATGTGCTGCTCTCGGGTCTGCAGCGCCAGGCGGTAGGCGAGGTTGCCGTCGGCGTCCTTGGAGATGCCGACCAGGCGACCCGGCAGCTGACGCGCATGCTTCGAACCGACCGCGAGGTATCCGGCATGCGGACCGCCGAAGCCCATCGGCACGCCGAAACGCTGGGTGGTCCCGAAGCACGCGTCGGCGCCCTGCTCCCCCGGCGGCGTGATCAGCGTCAACGCGAGGAGGTCGCCACCGACGGCGACCAGAGCGCCGCGCTCGTGGGCGGCGTCGACGATCGGGGCGGCGTCGACGATACGTCCCGACGCGCCGGGCACCTGCAGGACGACGCCGAAGAAGTCACCTTCGGGCAGACCGCGGTCGGGCAGCTCTGGGTTGAGGGACGCTTCTACGACCTCGATGCCGAGCGGCTCGGCGCGGGTCTCGATCACCGCGCGGGTCTGCGGGAAGAGGTCGGCGTCGACGACGACACGCGGCGACTTCGACTTGCCGGCGCGCCGCAGCAGCGTCATCGCCTCCGCGGCCGCGGTGGCCTCGTCGAGCATCGACGCGTTCGCCACCTCCATGCCGGTGAGGTCGGCGACCATGGTCTGGAAGTTCAGCAGCGCTTCGAGGCGTCCCTGGCTGATCTCCGGCTGGTAGGGCGTGTACGCCGTGTACCAGGCCGGGTTCTCCAGGACGTTGCGCAGGATGACGCCGGGCGTGTGGGTGCCGTAGTAGCCGAGACCGATCATGGAACGGGCAGCGGTGTTGCGGGCCGCGAGTCCGCTGAGTTCGGCGAGCACCTCGCTCTCACCCTGCGGCTGCGGCAGTGCACCCAGGACGTTCGAGTCGAGTTCGTCCGCGATGACCGCGGGGATGACGCGATGGGCCAGCTCGTCGAGGGACGACACACCGATCACCGCGAGCATGCGCTGCGTCTCGTCGGGGTCGGGTCCGACGTGGCGGTCCACGAAGGTGACTGGCGCTGACGACGTGTCGGCTGAGGGCATGGTGAGGGCAACCTCTCGCAGGCGCCGGCGCGGTGCCGGCTGGTTCGCCCTCCCCCTCTGTCATGTCACCGACCGGTGGCCGGGAGACGCCTGAGAGATTCGGTGTCACGCGGCGCTGCGTGACGACCTTTCACCGTGGGCGGACGACGAGTCGTCACTTTCCAGAGACGCCGTCACCACCACGGTCCGGGTGCCTGAGAGTTTGACGGAGAGGTGTTGCTCCTTCGGCGGTCACCTTGGACTGCTCGGTGACGCTCTCCCGCGGCGTAGCGACGCGCGCACCAGTGTACGCAGGTCGACGTCGCGTTGGTCCAGACGACGTCGGGAGAGTCGTGAGGATCACGTGCCGGTGCCGTGAGGATGCGGTCTAACCGGTACGACGGGTGCGGTTCTTGCGGCGTGCCGCGAGTTCGTCCTCGGGCGCTGCCTCGCTGACGCCGCCGTCGGCCCGTTCACCCGGGAAGTCCGCGATGGTGCCGGTGAGTTCGCGCATGGCACCGCTGACGGCGATACCGAAGACGCCCTGTCCGCCCTGGAGGAGGTCGACGACCTCTTCCGCGGAGGTGCACTCGTAGACGGTGGTGCCGTCGGAGAAGAGCGTGATCTTGGCGAGGTCCTCGACGCCGCGCTGGCGGAGGTGGTCGACTGCGACACGGATGTTCTGCAGGGAGATGCCGGTGTCGAGGAGACGCTTGACGATCTTGAGGACGAGGATGTCCTTGAACGAGTACAGACGCTGGCTGCCCGAACCCGCGGCGCCGCGGATCGACGGGACGACCAGCGAGGTGCGTGCCCAGTAGTCGAGCTGGCGGTAGGTGATGCCGGCGATCTGGCAGGCACTCGGCACTCGATAGCCGACGAGCTCGTCGGGCACGGTGTCGTCGGGGAAGAGACCCGGTGCGACCTCCTCGAAGCTGCCCTGCGTCGGGCCCGCGGGACGATCGGTCACAGCATGGTCGGGTGACGGGTCGCTCGACGTCACTTCACTGTCGACCGGACGATCGCCCACTTGATGTCTCCCTCGCAAAGCTCGGACCGGATGCCGCATCAGATGCCTGACATCCACGTCCACAGTACGCGGTCCAGGCCCTGCTCGGGTCAGCCGATCACATCTTCATCGGCCCCTGAGTGGTGCGCGATGTCGAGTTCGACGCTATGCCGAGCGGGACACCGGATCAATGCGACGCGCCATGAGGCTCAACCTCAAGTTGAGATTGAGGCAAATGGTGACCTCCCGGTTGCCGTTCCGTGACCGGGAACCGCGTCAGGCGCCGCTGGCCTTGAAGTCGTCGGGCGAGACGTTGTCGAGGAATTCCTTGAACTTCTCGACCTCGTCCTCTTTGTTCTCGTCGACCGCCTCGACGGTGGTGTCCTCGGGCTCTTCCTCCGGGATCAGCAGGCCGGCCTCGGCGAGCACCTCTTCGTCGGCGATGATCGGCACCTCGGCACGCATCGCAACGGCGATGGAATCGGAAGGCCGCGCGGACACCCGGAGATCGCCCGAGAAGATCATCTCGGCGTAGAAGGTGCCCTCTTGCATGTCGACGATGCGCACCTCGAGGAGCGTTTGGCCGAACTCCCGGATGAGATTCACGATCAGATCGTGGGTCAGCGGGCGCGGCGGCTCGATCCCCTTCTGCCGCAAGGCAATCGACGCGGCCTCGCTCTGCCCGATCCAGATCGGCAGGTAGCGCTCGCCATCGACCTCACGGAGCAGGAGCACGGGCTGGCTCTGCGGGGGCTCGACCCTGATGCCCACCACACGCATCTCGCTCATCTCGCACCTCCCAGACGCCTCGTAGGGCGATCGATTGATGTCCTCGACGCTACACCGCTCAGACGATGGACGGCGGCCGACTCGCTGCTGGGCGATACGAGAACTCCAGGCCGCCGGGAACACCCGAGGGCCTGGAGTGCGCTGGTCGAGAAGGAGTTCAGTCGAGCACGTCGCGCACGGCCGCCTTGACCAACTGCGTGTGCAGGGTCACCGACAGCGCGGCGATCTCGCGAACGAGTTCTTCGGCGCGGTCGCGCGCGCCGGTCCCCTTGCCCTTGGCGATGGGGTTGGCGATCTGGGCGACCAGGCCCGCCTCCCGGTCCGCGGACACCTTGAAGGCACGCAGATGGCGTGTCTCCAGGCCGTAACTGGCCAGCGCCGCGGCGGCCTCGACGAGACGGACGGCGTCCTCGTCGAAGAACCCGGCCGGCCCCGCAGTCAGCAGCCCGTTGCGCTGGAGTTCGGTCACGAACGCCGAGTCGACGCCCGTGCGTTCGATCAGCGTCTCCCGGGACACACGACCGGCACGCGCACCGAAATCGGTTGCGGGGGCCACTGTGCCGCGAGCCGTGGACAGCGCCACGGTGCCGCCGGAACCGAAGCCGCCGTTCCCGTTGTCGATCGCGTCGAGTTGTTCCTTGATGACCTTCAACGGGAGATACCGGTCCCGCTGGGCGGTCAGGACGAAGCGCAACCGTTGACAGTCGGCTTCGCTGAATCGCCGGTAGCCGGACGGCGCCCGCTCCGGGGTCACCAGACCCTCCGATTCCAGGAACCGGATCTTCGAGATCGTGATGTCCGGGAAGTCATCACGCAACTGGGCGAGGACCGTGCCGATGGACATCGATCCCCCGCCGCGGGGGGCCGTGGACGCCGTCACGACTTTTAGGCGTCTGCTTCGTCGCGCGGACCGCTCAGGAAGACCAGGCGGAACTTGCCGATCTGGACTTCGTCGCCGTTGCTCAGCGATGCGGTGTCGACGGGCTCCCGGTTGACGTAGGTGCCGTTGAGGCTACCCACGTCGACGACCTGGAACTCGTTGTCGCCGAGTCGGAATTCCGCGTGACGACGGCTGACCGTCACATCGTCGAGGAAGATGTCGCTGTCGGGGTGCCGACCCGCAGAGGTCGTCGGCTGGTCGAGGAGGAACCGCGATCCCGCGTTGGGTCCCCGCTTCACGACAAGCAGCGCGGTCCCGGGAGCGAGTCGCTCGACTCCCGTCTCGGCCGGCTCACTCGAGGTGCTGGTTCCGGCATCGAGTTCATTGATGAACTCCTCCCGGAACACCGAGGTGGTCTCCACCGGCGCCTCGAAGTCCCTGTCGTTTTCGCTCACCACTTCTCCTTCGTCGTCGTCAGTGCAATCGCACTGTCAGTGCACGCCGCACTGTTCGGCCAACCGCACTGTCCGGCCGTCCACGTCTCCGGTCCCGATCGCGGTCTCGCGTCGGTTCGGAATCGGCTCTCGCCACGATGGCCGGTTGAATCTACATGACATGTGCGGACGGGTAGATCTCGGAGCGTGATCGCGAAGTCGGTTCACGTCACGCCTCTTTCCCACTGCCGTAACCGTACCGGTCATGTAGATCGCACCGGCGAGCGAGTCGACTCCGGCACGGTCGATCATATCGTCACCGGGGCGATCAGCCAGGTCGATCAGAGCCACCGGGACGGATCGGCGGGAACTCTTACCCTTCGATGACGGCGCGGTAGCCCGCGGCGTCGAGAACATCACCCAGTTGCTCTTCGAGGGTCGACTCGTCGGCGGCCTCGATCTCCACCAGCCAGCCTTCACCGTACGGGTCCGAATTGACCAGTTCCGGCGAGGCGTCCAGTGCGTCGTTGACCGCGCTGACGGTACCGGTCAGCGGCCCGAAGATGTCGGAGACGCTCTTGGTCGACTCCACCTCGGCGAAGGATTCGCCGACGGCGACCTCTGCACCGGAGTCGGGCAGCTGCACGAACACCACGTCGCCGAGTGCATCCTGGGCGAAGTCGGTGATGCCCACGCGCACGGTCGTCGGTCCGATCTTCTCGATCCACTCATGTTCTGCGGTATAGCGCAGGTCTTTTGGCACTTTGCTGTCGGTCACAAGGGCCCCTTTCGTTCCCGTCAGACTCTACTGTCTGGCGAGGTGTCGGCCTGACGGCGCGACGGCATGTGTCGCATCATCAGGATCGTCTGATACCAGTACAGGACGAAGGACCACAGGTAGAGCCCCACACCCCAGATCATGAACGCCCACCCGATCGCGTATGCGAAGCCGCTCACCGGATCGAGTTGACCGGCGAGCAGCCACGGGAACGCGCTCATCAGCGCGAAGGTCGCCGCCTTGCCGATATACAGCACCGGGAGGGCGAGAACACCGCGCGAACGTAGCAGTGGCGCCGTCGCGAACAGCAGCACATCACGTCCGATGATGATGCCGATGAGCCACCACGGGATGAACTCCCGCACGCCGAAGGCCAGCGGGATGATCACGATGTACAGCCGGTCGGCGGCCGGGTCGAGCAGGGCCCCGATCCGCGAGGACTGGTCGAGCAGTCGGGCGAGTTTCCCGTCGAGCCAGTCGGAGACCCCGGAGAAGATCAACACCGCGAAGGCCCACCCGTCGGCCTTCTCGACGAGCAGCAGCCAGAGGAAGACCGGGATGAGGACGAGCCGGAGCACGCTCAGCGCGTTCGGCACCGTGACGATCCGGTCCGGAGCCGGCGTGGGTGCCGCCTCCGGATCGGTCACCGGAAGATCCCGATGATGCCCTGCAGCGTCTTCGCCCCGCCGGAGGAGAAGAGGTTGTCGTGGACCATGTAGGTCCACGTCGTCGTCGAGCGGTGCAGATCCGAGGAACCGAGGTCGACTCCCTCCGGGGTGATCTTCGCCTCCCGGAACGTCTCCCGCGCCTTCTCGAGCGCCTGGGCGGGCAGATCGGAGAACTCCGCGAGGATCATCCGGTGGAACTCGTCGAGCGGGCTCTCCTTGCCCAGCGACCGCAGATGGATGCTGGCCCGGACATCGGAGACGAACGCGAGATGGTCGGCCCATGCGCGGTCGAGGTGATAGAGCACGATCTCGCGGGCCGCCTGGCTCAGCACCTCACGTGGGACGGCGTCGACGGCGACCTCGGTGTCGACCTTCGACGGTTCGTCCGCCTTCTCCGCATCGCCCGACTTCGCGGGCTTCTCCCCCGCCAGTTCGGCGTAGCGCTCCGGCTCGAGTTCGGCGAGCTCGTCGAGCGCGGTGTCGGTGGTGAGGATCTTCATCCGCCGGTCGACGATGATGTCCCGCTGCTGGTTGACCAGCTTGTTGTAGCGCCAGGTGTTGGCATGCAACTCCAGGCGCACGCCCTCGGCGATCCGCTGCGCCTGCTCGATGAGGTCGATGCCCTTGCTGCCCATCGAGCCGTCTGAGTTGGGCGACACCGGATCACGCTTGAACGCGAGGTTCTTCGTGACGACCGGGTCCTCGAGGCTGGAGAAGAAGACCGACGTGCCGGGGTCGCCCTGGCGTCCGGCGCGACCCCGCAGCTGACTGTCGAGACGTTCGGTGTCGTGCCGTCCGGTGCCCACCACGCACAGTCCGCCGAGTTCGACAACCGCGTCGCGGGCGGCGGCGTCATCGGCTGAGCCGCCCAGCCGGATGTCGGTACCGCGGCCGGCCATCTGCGTCGAGACCGTCACCGCGTTGCGCGCACCGGCCTCGGCGATGATCTTCGCCTCCTGCGCGTCGTTCTTGGCGTTGAGGACCACCGACGACACACCGGCCTTCTCGAGGAAGTACGCGAGTTCCTCGGATTCGGCGACGTCGTGGGTGCCGATGAGGACCGGCTGGCCGGTCTCGTGGATCTCCTTGACGTAGGCCACGATCGCCTCGACCTTGTTGGCCTTGGTGTCGTAGACCCGGTCGGGCAGATCGGTGCGGATGTTCTCGGTGTTCGGCGGGATCTGCGACACCCGGAGGTCGTAGAACTGCCGGAACTGTTCACCCGCGGCGAGGGCCGTACCGGTCATGCCGCACACCTTCGGGTAGCGACCGATGAGCGCCTGCACCGTGATGGTGTCGATGACCTCGCCCGAGTCGGTCTGCGCGAGACCCTCCTTGAGTTCGACGGCCGCCTGGACGCCGTCCGGCCAGCGCTGCAGCTGGGCCACCCGGCCGCGCGAGGCGTTGATCAGGTGGACCCCGCCGTCGCGGACGATGTAGTGGATGTCGCGTTCGAGCAGGTAGTGGGCGTGCATCGCGATGCTGACGTGCACGAGTGTCGAACCGACGTGCTCCTCGCTGTAGACGTTGATCCCGCCGAGTTCCTCTTCGACGAAGGCCGCACCCTCGTCGGTGAGCGTCACGTTGCGACCCTCGGCGTCGATCTCGTAGTGCTTCTTCTTCATCCTCGAGACCACTTCGTGGATGGCCTGGTCGGGAACCTCGGTCTCGGTCGATCCGGCCAGCACCAGCGGAACGAGAGCCTCGTCGACGAGCACCGAGTCGGCCTCGTCGATGATCGCGACGTCGGGCTTGGGTGAGACGAGGTCGGCCTCGGACAGGGCCAGCTGGTCGCGGAGGACGTCGAATCCGATCTCGTTGACCGAGCCGTAGGTGACGTCGCCGGCGTAGGCGCGTCGACGCTCCTCGCGGCTGGAGTTCTCCGAGATGGCATGCACCGCAATGCCGAAGACGTCGAAGAGAGGCTTCATCCACTCGGCGTCGCGGGTGGCGAGGTAGTCGTTGACGGAGATGACATGGACCTGGTGTCCTTCGAGGACGTGTCCGATCGCAGCGATCGCGCCGGCGAGCGTCTTGCCCTCACCGGTGGCCATCTCGACGATGTCGCCCTCGAGGAGACGGAGCGCACCCTGCAGCTGGACGTCGAAGGGACGCAGGTTGATCGAGCGGTCCGCGGCCTCGCGGACGAGCGCGAGGAACTTCGCCCGGTCGCCGGGCTTGGACCCGATGTCGAGCTTCTCGGCCTCACCGACTAAGGCGTCGTCGGCGAGTTCGGCGGCCCAATCGGTGTGGGCTTCGGCCTCCTTGATCACACTCAGCGACTTCGACTGATTGCGAGTCGACTGGGCGCCCAGAAGTCGCCACATGCTGTTGGTCAGCTTTCCCACCGAAACACTTCTCCTGATCGTTTCCCGGCCAACTACACGACCCGTCGGGCCTCGCGGCGCCGTCAGGTCAGCAACAACGGTACGCGGCCCCTGGTAGAGCGGGGTCGGCGACATTATGATCAGTCCACCCATTTCGCCGACGGCGCATTCGCCCTTGCTCCCCTGACCCTAGGACGGCCGATGAGCGCGACCTTCCCGAGCAGGACACGCCTACGACTGGTCCGGGCCGTCGTGGCCGGGTTGCTGGTGGCGAGCGGCGTCGGACTCGGTGCGTTCAACGCCTGGTGGGTCGCCCTGTTCTTCGGCGTTCCGCTGGTCGTCGTGGGGATCGTGATCAGTCCGCGCGCGTCGCGGGTCTCGGAGCTGCCGGAGTTCCGGCGCGGCGTCACCCGGGACGCCCCGCAGATCGAGGTCGGGGCGCTCACGCGCAGCACCCTCACCGCCGAGGACATGCAGCCCACGATGGTGACCGCGACCGTCAACCCGCCGAATGACACCGCCTACGAAGCGCGGTGGATCACCTCGATGAGCAAGGGGCATTTCCAGGCACTGGCGTCGAACCCGTTCACGACCCTCCCGCCCGACCAGTTGCCGTCGCGCGATCAGACCGCCACCCCCGAGTTCGACGACCATCCCGGCCGGCTGGCGATCATCTACCCGGCGGTGACGCTGGTGACGGCCGTCGCGCTGCTGTTCGGTGTCGCCGAGAGCTGGACGATCTCGGTCCCGTCGCTGCCGTCCTTCGGTTCGGCCGTCGACATCCCCGGCCGCGACGACGCGGAGGCCTCTCTTGCCGAACGCCACCAACGACTCCTCGATCAGATCGTCGACCACCTGGGCCCCGGTGCGACCCGAAATGTGTTGCGCCTGAGCTACAACCTCGACTCGACCTCCGATCAGGCCATCGTTTTCGATCCCTCCAACGGCCGCGCGACGAACATCAATGTCTGGGACGGTGGTTCCAACGCATCCGCGATGCCCACCATGGACCGGGCGGACAAGACCTTCGACGCGGCCACGATCAACGCGGGTTCACTGGGTGACATCGCCGGGTCCATGCAGGCCGAGGTCACGCCCATCGTCTCGGACGCCCGACTCGACGGGTTCGAGATCCGACGCCCCACAGCGAACGAGCCCGTCGTCCTCACCGGTTCCTTCGATCCCGGAGACGCCTTCATCCGCGACATCGAGATCGAGGCCCACACCGACGGCGCCATCGCAAAGTACTTCGACCCCGCGAATTTCGACACCGCGTTCACGATCGCCCGCTCCGCACTGCCACTCGCCGGGATCGCCCCGAACGCACCAGTACTCGACGAGTTCGTGATCCGCGGCATCGCCGACAACACCCCCATCATCAGTGCCAGCAGCATCCAGAACAGTGGCGGTGTCCTCTTCCGGTACACGACCCCGGCCCGCAGCGGGCAGATCGTCATTGCGCCGGGCAAGTTCCCGGACGTCTCCGGCAGGGATGGACGCTACCGCCCGGACGGCTTCGCCTTCGACGCGATCTCACCGCAGTTGTTCGATCGCGTCCGCGACGACGCGATGAGGCGCGGCTCGATCCCCGAATACGACCGCGGCGCGGTCGCCATCGACGTCACCGAGCCACACCTCCACGACGACACCGATTTCGTGATCCGCGTCGAGATGGCCAGGGTCGACGCGTCGAAGGGCATGTACACACTCGACGGACAGTTCATCAAGGCGGCGCACTACTGACCTCACGCGTTGGACTTGCCGGCCTCCAGTGCACGACGCGTGACTGCGTTCAGTTCCGCGACCGCCGCCTCCGGCGGGTGCAGGACCCCGCGGTCGGTCATCGTGGTGACGATGTCGCGAACCCGCCCGTAGTACGTGGCCTGCTCGGCGGGGGTGTTGCTCGCCTCGGCGTGGTTGTACAGCTTGAGTGCGGTGTCGAGGGCGTTCTGGTCAGCGGGTTCGAGGTAGCCCGCGCCGATCCGTCGTCCATGCTTCTCACATGCGATCCAGGCCCGCCGGAGGGCGGCCACGGACTGCTGGTAGGCGTCGGCGCGACCGCGGTTCCCCGGGTAGGCGTCGGTACGCAGGGCGGTGGCCTCGTCGAGAGCGAGGTGGAAGGTCTGGGTCTGTTCGACCGTGACGTCGGTGACCGCCGGATACTTCAGCAGCAGCGCCGGGTCGAGTTCGTAGGTGCCGTAGGCGGTGAGCACCTCGTCGTGGCGGCGGGTCGCCTCTTCCCACAGGCGCTGCGCGGCCTCCTCCGAGCCCGCGTCGGCGATGCGGGGCCGGCGCAGATCGACCGGCGTGGGCTCGCGATCCGAGGAGTCGTGGTCGGTGAGGTCATGGTCGGGGGGCATCGACCCCACCGACACCGTCGCCGGCCGGTCGGCAGCCTTCTCCCGATCGGACTTGTGTGCCGCGTTCTTTGTCGTCGAAACACGTTGCGGCGCATGCGCTCGCAGCCGGTCGATCACCGCGGCCGCCGCCGGATCGCCCTCGACGATCGCGACCTGCCAGAGGTCGGGGTCGACGCCCTCATCGGCCCCGGCGTCGGAGCCCTTTTGTGGACGCGCGAGGGTCAACCTGAGGTATTTCTGCCCCAGGACAGTGAGCTGCTGGGCCTGCGGGCCGGTCATCGACGAGGTTTCGTACGCCGGGCCACCGATCGCGAATGACTGCAGCGCGCTCAGCGGATAGGACACCAACGTTTGGTCTTCGTCGCCGAAGTAGACGGTGTCGTCGTCGACGGTCAGCAACACCGCTCCCCGCTCGCCCAGTCGGCCGTATGCAGCCGCGAACAGCGACACGGCGAGCAGCCCGGCAACCACCACCGCGATGAGCAGACCGTCGACGCCGGCGATGTTGAGCCCGACGAGAGCGACGAGCGCGACCATCATGACGATCCATGCGGCCCCCGCGGAGGCGTGGTGGCGTCCCGTCAGATATTCGGTCCGGCAGGTCACCGAAACCACATCTCACCTCCGATGGCCATATCGCATTCCCCATCCGGTCGGCTACCGTATTGAACGTGAGCCTCGGGGATCGCCGTCAGACGGCACGCGTACTCCACACAGCCCGCGAACATCGCATCAGCTTACGCATTGTTGCGCTGGTCAGCGCGGTGTTGTTCGTGTCGGGTCTCGGTACGTTCGCAGCCGGTCCGGGTGATGCTGCACCGGCAGTTCCGCCCTTCGTCGGCAAGTCCTACTCGTCGACGGCGGTGACCGGCCCCCAGATCCCCGGTGGCGGCCCTCTCCAGTTGACCTTCACCGCCGCCAACCGAATCTCTCTGTTCGCCGGCTGCAACCGGCACGTCGGCGAGATGACGGTCGAGGGATCGGTGCTGCGCGTCGGCTCGCTCGCCTCGACGATGATGGCCTGCCCCGGACCCCGAGCGGGCGCCGACGAGTGGATCACCACGCTCACCAGAGACCCCCTCACCTGGTACTCGGTGGGCCACGCACTGGTGCTCTCCGGACCGGGCACCCAGATCCTGCTGACGGAAAAGTACTCGTGAGCCGACCCGCACCGGCCGTCGTCACCGTGACCGGTGCGGCCGGGAGCATCGGATACGCCAGCGTCTTCCGCATCGCCGCGGGTGCAATGCTCGGTCACGACCAGCCCATCGCCCTCCGACTCCTCGAGCTGCCCCAGGCGGTCCCGGCCGCCGTGGGAACCGCGATGGAACTCGACGACGGCGCCTTCGGCCTGTTGAAGTCCGTGGACGTCTTCGACGACCCGCGCAAGGCCTTCGACGGTGCGAGTTTCGCGCTGCTCATCGGTGCGCGTCCGCGATCGAAGGGCATGGAACGCGCAGATCTGCTGGCGGCCAATTCCGACATCTTCGCGGCGCAGGGAGCGGTCCTCAACGACGTTGCCGCCGACGACATCCGGGTGATCGTCGTGGGTAACCCGGCCAACACCAACGCCGCGGTGGCGGCCGCCCACGCGCCCGAGGTCCCGTCGCAGCGATTCACCGCACTCACCCGCCTCGACCACAACCGGGCGATCGCGCAGCTGTCGCACCGCGCCGGGGTCGAGGTCGGTGAGATCAGCCGCGTCACCATCTGGGGGAATCACTCGGCGACGCAGTATCCCGACATCTTCCATGCGCGCGTCGGCGGCCGGAGCGGCGCCGACCTCGCTGCGGACCGCGACTGGCTCGTCGACGACTTCATCCCCACCGTCGCGCGTCGCGGCACCGCGATCATCGAGGCGCGCGGCACCTCCTCGGCGGCGTCGGCGGCCAACGCCACCATCGACCACGTCCACGACTGGGTACTCGGAACCCCCGCCGACAACTGGACCTCCACCGCACTGCCGTCACCGGGCGTGTACGGCGTGCCCGAGGGCATCGTCTGTTCCTTCCCGGTGCGCTCGGTCGACGGTCAGTGGGAGATCGTCGAGGGACTCGAGATCAACGACTTCTCCCGGGAACGGATCGATGCCTCGGTCGCGGAACTCGCAGCCGAGCGCGACGCCGCTGTGACCTCCTGAACGGTCGTCAGCCCGTACGCTCTTCCCATGGCCAAGAAGGACAAGAAGAAGCCTCAGAAGATCTCGAACAAGGTCTACGAGGCCGAGCTCTTCCGGCTGCAGACCGAGCTGGTCAAACTCCAGGAATGGGTGCGCGAGACCGGCGCTCGCGTGGTGGTGGTCTTCGAGGGCCGCGACGCCGCGGGCAAGGGCGGCACCATCAAGCGGATCACGCAGTATCTGAGTCCCCGCATCGCGCGCGTCGCAGCTTTGCCCGCCCCGACCGACCGTGAACGCGGCCAGTGGTACTACCAGCGCTACGTCGCGCATCTCCCGGCGCCGGGCGAGATCGTGCTGTTCGACCGGTCCTGGTACAACCGTGCCGGAGTCGAGAAGGTCATGGGGTTCTGCACTCCCGAGGAACACACCCGCTTCCTGCGGCAGACACCGATCTTCGAGCAGATGCTCATCGACGACGGCATCATCCTGCGTAAGTACTGGTTCTCCGTGTCCGACGACGAACAGCTCAAACGTTTCCGGCAGCGCATGAAAGACCCTGTGCGACAGTGGAAGCTGAGCCCGATGGATCTCGAGTCGGTGTATCGCTGGGAGGATTACTCGCGCGCCAAGGACGATATGATGGTCCACACCGACACCGCTCTGAGCCCCTGGTACGTCGTCGAATCCGACGTGAAGAAACATGCGCGGCTCAATATGATCTCGCATCTGCTCGGCAGCATCGACTACGCCGAGGTGCCCCGCCCGGAGGTGACACTGCCGAAGAGGCCGATCGAGTCGGGCAACTATCACCGGCCGCCTCGATCACTGTCCAAATACGTTCCCGACCATGTGGCGACGCTGATCCGCACCGACCACTGATCGCGTTCTGATGTGGATCGGGTTCGCCGAGTTCGACTATCGCCTGGGTGATGTGCACTCGCTGAAACAGAAACGGTCGGTCGTCCGGCCGATCGTCGCCGAACTCCGCCGACGCTTCTCGGTGTCCGCGGCCGAGGTCGGTCACCTCGAGATGCATCGGCGCGCGGTGATCGGCACGAGCGTGGTGGCGGCCGACCGGAGCCACGTCGTGGACGTGCTCGACGCCGTCGAGCGATCGGCCGCCAACCATCCCGAGGTGGAACTGCTCTCGGTGCGGCGTCGGATCATCCACTCCGAAGACCTCTGAGCCCCGAACCGCATCGTCCGACTGAAAAGCGCCCCTGAACTGGACCCTCCAGAGGGCGACCGTTGACACTATGTCGCCGGCGGACCTGTCCAGGGTGCAAATCGGGGGCGGTTTGCCGCGGGCGGACCTCAGGGGCGGTTTTCGGTGGGGGGTTCAGCGAAACTCGCTCACACCACACCCGCCGCGACCGCGGCCTCCCGGTACGCGGCGGCCAGCGAGTCGACGGTCTCGTGAGCGTTGAGTCCACTGGGGTTGGGAACCACCCAGAGCTGGGCGCCGTCCCAGGTCTCCTCCTGGCGACCGGACACCGCGTCGCGTCGCCCGAAGGCGATGCGGTAGGCGGTGATCCCGGCGACCGCCACCACTCGCGGACGGATCTCACGTACACGTTCCCGCAGCCGACGACCTCCGTCCCGGAACTCCTCGACCGTGAGTTCCGCGGCGGTCGCGGTGGCGCGGGCGACGACGTTCGTGATGCCGATCCCGCGTCCGGTCAGCAACTCGGCGTCGGCCTCGGACATGCCACGTGATGCGTCGATCACCCGGTCGACGATCCCCGCGCGTGCCAGCGCCGGGTAGAAGCGGTTGCCGGGCCGCGCGAAATGGGCGCCGGTGGCGGCGGTCCACAGGCCGGGGTTGATCCCGACGAACAGTAATCGGCAGTCGTCACCGACGAGGTCGTCGACGGTGCGGTCCCGGTATTCGAGGAGCTCGGCCCTGGTGAATCCCATCCCCCGAGGCTAGACGTCGGTCGGGGGCACCTCGGCCTCGTGCTGCCCGGCGACACAGAACTGGTTGCCGTCGGGATCGGCCAGCGTCACCCAGCCGAAGCCGGGCATCTCGCGGTCGGCGATCTTCGTCGCGCCGGCGGCGATGAGTCGTTCGACCTCGGCTTCGCGGTCGTCGGTCGTGAGGTCGAGATGGATGCGGTTCTTCCCCGGCGTCGGGTCGTCTACCTGCTGGAACGCGAGGAGGGGTGCACCCTCTGCCAGCGAGAGGACGACGAAGAAGCCGTCGTTCTCCTGGACGATCCGGCCACCGAGCGCCTCGGCCCACCACGTGGCGAGCGGCATCGGCTGGAGGGTGTCGACGGTGATCATGCCCACTGCGAGACTCATGCGCACCAACCTATCGCCGGCCACCGACATCCGGCGCCGGCGTCTGTCGGATGAAGGACCGGACCTCGCCCACAACCCCTCCCCGGTGGGGTCCGGAGCACTACACTCACGCTGATGCTCGGACTCTCTTACACGGTCTTGGGCGGGCTCGGCGCCCAGATCGGTTCCGATCCCGTCGAACTCGGCACCCGCAAGCAGCGGGCCACACTCGCGCAGCTCGTCCTCGCCGAGGGTGCGCCGCTTCGTGCCGACCGGCTGATCGAGGGCATCTGGGGCGACTCACCACCCGATCGCGCCGAGGTGTCGTTGCAGTCCTACATCTCGGGCCTGCGCAAGGCCCTCGAACCCGACCGCAAACCGCGCAGTCCGTCGACCGTGCTGCTCACGCACGGAACCGGCTACAGCCTGCCGACGACGCCGGATCAGGTCGACCTGCGCCGGCTGACCGCGGATCTGACCTCGGCACGAACCCTGATGCAGCAGGGCGACACCGCCGCCGCGGCCCCGCTCCTGCAGAAGGTCCTCGACGCCTACCGGCCGATCCTCCCGGAGTTCGAGGGACTGGCGTTCCGCGACGAGGCCGCCGACCATCTCGACCGTATGCTCGGCGCGGCGCGGGAGATGTCCTTCGAGGCACGGATGGCCGCGGGTGACCATCATCTGCTGGTCACCGAACTCGACGGTGCCGTCGAGAGATCACCACTCGACGAAGGACTCTGGGTTCTGCTCGCCACCGCGCTGTACCGGCTCGGCCGGCAGTCCGATGCACTCGGCGCGATCGCCAATGCCCGACGCATCCTCGCCGACGAGATCGGCGTCGACCCGGGCCCACGGCTCCGAGAACTCGAACGCGACATCCTCGATCACGCACCGCACCTCGATGCTCCACCCACTCCGCGCGAATCTCTCACGGTGGCAACCACTCTCCCGAGTACCGGTCGCGTCGAGGCCACCGAGACACCACCGGATCGGGAACCCTTCGAGGACGCGCCGACGCTGGTCGGGCGAACCGACGAACTGGCCGCGCTGCACCGCGCGGTTCTCGCCTCTATGACCGGACACGGCGGGGTCGTCGTGGTGGAAGGTGAACCGGGAGCGGGTAAGACGGCCCTCATCGACGAGGCGGGACGACGCGCGGCCGGGGCGGCCGACCTGCGGGTGTTATGGGGGCGGTGCGTCGACGATCCCGCGGCACCGTCGATGTGGCCGTGGGTCCAGATCCTCGGCACGGTACTCCCCCAGCTCGATCCGGCCGACCGGGAACGACTCCTCGACAGCTCTCTGGGCCGCATGGTCACCGAAGGCGTCAACGTCATCCCGCCGCCGCGTCAGATGCCCGACGCCGCAGCGCGTTTCCAGTTCTATGACCAAGCCGCCGACCTCCTCGACGGCGTCGCCGAGACCTCGAAACTGATCATCGTCCTCGACGACCTCCAGTGGGCGGACGGCGCCTCGTTGGAACTGTTCGCGCACATGGCCTCTCGACGGACGCCGGGCGTCACGTTCTTCGCCTCGCTGCGGTCACCGACCCATCGACCCGTCGTCGCCTCGACCCTCGCCACGCTGGCACGGCTCCCCGAACACCGCCGTCTCCACGTCGGTCCCCTCCGCGGGGACGACATCTCCGAGCTGATCCGCCGCGAGACACAACAGTGGCCCGAGGTCGCAACGGTCAGTTCGATCGAGCGACGCACCGGCGGCAATGCCTTCTTCGTCCGCGAACTGGCACGCATCCTCGCCGACCAGGGTTCGATCGCGGGCAACGCCGTGCCGTCCGGAGTACGCGACGTCGTGCGTCAACGGCTCCTCGGACTGTCGCCGGAGACAACCGAACTCCTCGACATCGCCGCCCTCATCGGCACCCGGGTGGACCTGGTGTTGCTCGCAACCGCGGCCGGACGACCCGTGGACGAGGCGCTCGACACCCTCGAACCCGCCTCCGCCGCCGGGGTCATCGACCTCGGCCCCGACGACCCGTTCGGATTCGGTTTCAGCCACGACATCATCCGTGAGGCGATCGCCGACGGGGTTCCGTCGAGGCGCGCACGGCGCATCCATCTCGCCATCGCCGACGCACTGGCCGGGAACTCCTCGCCGCATGCGGTCAGCCGGGTCGCCCGCCACCTGTGGTCGGCGGGGCCGCTCGCCGACCGGCAGCGCACGACCAGCGCCCTGCTGACCGCGGGCGACATCGCCCTCCGTACCTACGACTTCGACGGCGCGAAGCGGCATTTCGGTGACGCGGCGACACTCGCACGGGCCACCGGCGACCAGGAGGCCGAGCTGCGGGCGATCGCCACACAACTCGCCGGTGAGGTCTCCGTGCACGGTTATTTCGCCGCCGATCCCGATCTCCAGGAACGCGCCCGCACGCTGGCCACCACGCTCGGTGACCGGCGGCTGCTGGCCTCCCTCGACTACGCGCGCTGCGCCGCGCACATCCAGGTCGCCGACGCGCACACCGGACACCGGCTCGCGAACGACCTCCGCGCCCGCGCCGAACGGTCCGATGATCCCGTCGTCGTCCACCTCGGCATGCAGGCCGCCGGCATCGACGAGTTCACCCGCGGCAATTTCGGTGCGGCCCACCGCATCCTCGACACATACGGACCGCTCGAGGACGTCGACGGACTCCGTGACGACCAGCTGACGATGGCGCGCGGCTTCCGGGCCTGGGCGGCAACAGTCCATCTCGGCCGAGATGCCGGCCGCGCGCTGTTCGCCGCCATCACCGACGCGCGTCCGGACCCCAGGTCCCGGTTGGGCACCGCCATCTTCGCCGTCGGCGCCGCGGCGACGATCGGCGATGCGGAGTGGGCGCTCGACGCCGGACAGATCATCGACTCCGAGAGTGCGGGCCCGCTCGCCTATCTGCGTCGTGGCGGCGAGCGCATGTACTGGTGGGCTCGTGCCATGGCCGGCGACCTCGACGACGCCTTGGTCCGTATCGACCGGTTGGAGACCGGTGACCCCCGCCCCGACCGGCCCGGCAACACCGACCACCCGCGCACCGGCGACGGATTCTGGCTCGGACTGCACGCAGAGATTCTGGTGACCGCCGGAAAGCTGACCGATGCAGCCGCCCTCCTGGATCGAGCCGACGAGTTCGCCGAACGGACCGGGGAACACTACGGTGACGCTCACCGTCTGTTCGTCCGCGCCCGCTACGAGTACGCCAATGGACGCCCGGCGTCGACGTTCGGGACGACACTCGCCCGCGCTCGGGCCATCGCCGTGGCGCAGGAGGCAAAAGCGCTGGTCGAACGGGTCGACGCCGTCGCGGCGGCATGGGGCGTCTCCCCGACTGCGTAGGTCCCAAGTCCGCCTCAAGTCGCCCTCAAGCACCGTCGGTGAATCTGGTCTCCGAACCGGCCCGTCCGGAAACCTGACCGACCGCCCGGCGAAGCCGGCCACATTCGAGGACTCACCGTATGACCGCGACACCCACCTCACCGACCGGCCGCCCCGAACGGCTGATCATCCGCACCCGCTCCTCGGTGCTCGCGCAGCTGCGCGACCGGATAGCCGGCGAGGTCCTCGGCCCCGGCGATGCCGGTTTCCGCGAGGCACGCGCCGGTTTCAACCGGCTCGTCACCCACCGGCCGTCGGTGATCGCCATCCCTGAGAATCACTTCGATGTCGTCGAGGCCGTGCGGTTCGCCGCGGCGGAGGATCTGCGGATCACCGTCCAGGCCACCGGTCACGGGACCGGGGTGCCGGCCGACGGCGGCCTGCTCATCAACACGTCCCGTCTCACCGCGGTGACCGTCGACCCGGTCACGAGGACCGCCCGGGTCGCCGCCGGTGCCACCTGGAAGGCGGTGCTCGACGCCGCGGTTCCGTACGGCCTCGCGCCGGTGATGGGTTCGGCGAGCATCGTCGGCGCGGTCGGCTTCACCCTCGGCGGCGGTTTCGGTTGGCTCGGGCGCCGCTTCGGGCTGGGTTCGGATGCCGTGCTGGCCTTCGATCTCGTGACTCCCGACGGCAGGCCGATCCGCGTCAGCGAGGCGAGTTTCCCGCACATCTTCTGGGCGCTGAGGGGTGGTGGCGCGGGCAGCCTCGGCGTGGTCACCTCGATGGAGATCGCCCTCGTCGACGTGACCACGGTGTACGCGGGCAACCTCTTCTACCCGGCCGACGACGCCGAGGAGATCATGCGCCGGTTCCGCGACTGGGCACCGGCCCAGCCGGAGACCCTGACCTCTGCGGTCACCATCCTGAACCTGCCGCCCACCGACGACGTCCCGGAGCCGTTGCGCGGCGGGAGTTTCGCGGTGGTGCGCGGATGCTGGTCCGGCGACATCGCCACCGGCCGGGTGATCGTCGACGAGTGGCGGAA
Source organism: Gordonia sp. C13 (assembly GCF_023218005.1). Lineage (NCBI taxonomy): Bacteria > Bacillati > Actinomycetota > Actinomycetes > Mycobacteriales > Gordoniaceae > Gordonia > Gordonia sp. C13. The sequence continues at coordinate 65,853 of NZ_JALPSY010000009.1, read as the reverse complement.
CTGGCGGACACCCCTGGTCGACCTGTGGGACGAGATGCCGTTCGACGCAGTGGACGCGATCAGCATGGACCCCACCGAACCGATGCCGGTCATGGTCACCACCGAGTGGTTCGACGAGCTGCACGACGAGGCCATCGAGGTGGTCGCCGGTCGCGCTCGCCCGGAGCCGGGCTCGGCACCGCTCATCGTCTCCGCCGAGATCCGCCACGCCGGCGGCGCGATCGCACGTGGTGCGGCCCGCGCGGCGAACGACCGGGCACGCTCCGGGCAATTCCTCCTCGAACTGATCTCGATGGTTCCCGACCCGCATGTGGCGCTCGCCGTCGAATCGACGCTGCGCGTGACCCGCACCGAGCTCGCGCTCTACGTCACCGGTGCCACCTACCTGAACTTCACCTCCGGTGCCGAACGTGCCGGCCGCGCCGCCGACGCATACAGCGCCGAGCACCGCCGTCGGCTCCTGGACATCAAGGCGACGCTCGACCCGCACGACCGGTTCTGTCACGGCGACATCGCCTGACACCCGAGCCGGTGCACACCGAGTAGCCGCGAGAGGGCTTGCGCGTCAACGCCTACGTGTGGGCTGATGGGTGACATGACCGGTCCGAACCCGTCCCACCTCGCCGTCCCGCTGCTCGTCGTCGACGGCGCGAACGTCGTCGGTTCGGTACCGGACGGCTGGTGGCGGGATCGGAGGGGTGCAGCGCAGCGGCTGAGAGATCGCCTCGCGCTACTCGCCGAGCCGGGTCTCGACGCATTGACCGGACCGATCGAGGTCGTGCTCGTCGTGGAGGGCAAAGCGCGCGGGGTCGCATCGGTTCCCGACGTGACGGTCGTCGAGGCCCCGGCGTCGGGGGACGACACGATCGTCGACGTCATCCGCGACCACCCTGATCGTCGTCGCGTGGTCGTCACCGCCGACCGCGAGCTGCGCGCCCGCGTCACCGCGCTGGGTGCCGAGATCCTCGGACCGTCGTCGATCCCGCGCTGAGTCCACGACGATGCCGTGCCACATTTCCCGAGTACCGCACCGGTACCGGCCGTTCGGCGAATAATCCGGTCCGGGAACACCGCAGACGCCGGACGACGAAGGGTCACTGAATGCACGACGTCGATGTACTGGTCGCGGGCGCCGGACCGATCGGCCTGACCGCCGCCATCGAACTCCGCCGACGAGGTGTCCGGGCCCGGATCGTCGACCCGCTCCTCGAGCCGCCCCAGTACGCGAAAGCCGTTGGCATCCAACCTCGCACCCTCGAGGTGTTCGAGGGTATGGGGGTGATCGAACCGATCCTGGACGCGGGCATGGAGATGCGTGGACAGTTCGTGTTCGTCAACGGTGCCCAGGTGTCACGAATCGACCTGGTCACGCCGGCCGACGTGCCCTTCCGGTTCCACCTGCTGCCGCAGTACGCCACCGAACGTGTCCTGCGGGACCGTCTGGCCGACCTCGACGCCGAGGTCGAGCGCGGCGTGCGCGTGTCGGCGTTCACCCAGGACGACGACGGGGTCACGGTCACTCTGACCGACTCGGCCGGCGCCGAGACCTCCGTCCGCGCGGGCTATCTGATCGGGGCCGACGGTGCGCACAGCACGGTGCGCAAGGGTCTGGGCCTGAGCTTCGAGGGCGGAGCCTTCGCCGAGCAGTACATGCTGGGCGACGTGGCCGTGGACTGGTCGATGCCCCGCGGGTACGCGATCCGCGCCATGCACCAGGCCCCTGACGGAGCCACCGACGATCTGCTGGTGTGCATCCCCCTGCCGGGGCGGGGCCGGTACCGCATGTCGATGCTCGTGCCGGAGGAGCTCGCAATCGGTCCGACCTCCGGCGGCGACGGCGTCGCCCACGGGTTCGAGGGCACCCGCACCCCCGAGCTGTCACACATCCAGGCCGTCGTCGACCGGTTGTCACCCGAACCCGCCACCGTGTCGGACCTGCGGTGGTCGTCGGTGTTCCGCATCAGCCACCGGATCGTCGACTCCTACGGTCGCGGAAGGGTGTTCGTGGCCGGGGACGCCGCGCACATCCATCCGCCGACCGGCGCCCAGGGCATGAACACCGGCGTGCAGGACGCTCACAACCTCGCGTGGAAACTCGCCCTGGCCGTCTCCGGTGACGCGGCTCCCGGCCTGCTCGACACTTACGACCTGGAACGACGCCCGGTCGGCGAAGAGGTCGTCGGCCGAACGGTCCGCGACGCGCGGGAGGGGATCGGCTCCGATTCCACCGATGTCGAGTTCGTGACGCGCCGCGAAGCCCAACTGCTGATCTCCTACGCCGACAGCCCGATCACCGCGGGGTCGACGATCCCCTCCGCGCCGGCCGCACCGCGGGCGGGCGAACGGGCCCCGGATGCCGCCGGACTCGGTCGTGATTCGGTGAATCATGCGCTGCGGTTGTACTCGTTGCTGAGTGGCGTCGATCACGCTCTCGTGCTGTACGCCGACGCGACCGCGGGGGCCGAGGACGTGGCCGTACTCGAGAACCTCGCCGCCGATGTGACCGAGGCCGCGCGCGGGCACATGACCGCCCACGTGGTGGCCGCTCCCACCGCGCAGGTCGGCAGCACCGACCTACCGTTGCTCCGCGACACCGAGAGTCGCTTCGCCGCCGGGTACCTCCCGGACGGATCGACCGCCTTCGTCATCCGCCCCGACGGCTATCTCGGTTACCGAGGCCCCCTGGGCGACACCGCCGCTGTACTCGCCTACCTTCGTGCGACGTTCGCCTGAGGCGATTCCGGCCTCCGGGCCGCCGAGTCGCTCCGGTCTCCCGACCGCCGAGTCGCACCGCCGGGTCGCCACCGTAATCTCTCACCATGACGAAATGGGGGCAGGTGGAGCGTGTTCGCGCGCTGGCGAACCGTGTGGAGGCATCGGCGCGACGCCGGGCGGCTGAGTCCGCTGTCGGTCGCGCCCTGGGTTCCGGCGAGGTCATCTACCTGATCGCGCCGACCGGTTATCCCAACTACGGCGACGAACTCATCGCGCGCACATGGTTGCGTCGCCTCGCACGCATCCGCCCCCAGGCGATCGTCATCCTGGACTGCCACAGCCCCGGGTCGGCGAGCGCGCTGATGGGCGACGCGCACCCGAATCTGCGTGTCGTCGACACGCTGTGGCAACTTTCGAACTACGCCTCCGACACCGAACCCGACGCCCCGTGGTCCTGGGTGGGACGCGCGGTCCTCGATGCCGGCCTGGCGCCGCGTCTCACAGCCGGCATCGATCTCCTGCACTCGGCGACCACCATCCACCTGCTCGGCGGCGGGTACGTGAACAGTGTGTGGCCGCACCATGTCTCGCTGCTCGTCGCGGCCGTGGCGGTGTCCGGCCGGTCGGGTGCGAAGCTCGTGGCCACCGGTCAAGGCCTGGTGCCGACGGTCGAGGAACCGGCATGGACGGCACTTGTCACCGCGTTGGGCGCGTTCGACATCGTCGACGTGCGCGACACCGCATCGGCGCAGGCGCTCGAAGGCGCGGTCGGCGTGCGGCAATCCGGGGACGACGCCTGGCTCGCGCTGGACCGGCCGGAGCCGGCGGTCTACCGCGAAGAAGCACCCGCCGAGACACCCGGGCAAGGTCGCGGCGTCGTGCTCTGCCTGCAGTCGGACCTCACTGAGAAGTTCACCGGGCCAACGGGTTCCGGTGTCGAAGCACTGGCCGCGTTCGTCCACGACACCCTCGACGCCTGGGAGGTCCCGGGATCGGCGGTCACCGTCGTCGAGGGCATCCCGGGTCACGACTACGAGGTGCCCTTCCACCTCGGCTCGCGTCTGGACGGCGCTCGCATCCTGAACTTCCGCGACGTCTGGTTCGGCGGCCTGCCCGCCGGGCAGGGCAACACCTGGATCAGCACCCGCTTCCACCCGCATCTCATCGCGGCTGCGGCGGGAGACCCGGGCGTGGCGATCGTGCCGATGCCGGTCTACTACTCGACCAAGCACCGTTCCCTCGTCGAGGCCGGATCGGCCTGGAGCATCGTCGATTCGGGAGACACGATCCCCGACCGCCCCACCGGTGGCGGATTCGGCGAGGGAGACCGTGAGCGCGCCATCGAGGCCAAGGTGGGCACCGCACTCGACATCTATCCGGTGGCCCCGTTCCTGGCGCACCGCGCCTGACACCCGGCAGCGCGAATTCTGCGCCGGATTGCTCGGGAAACTCCGCTGTTGCGCTCCCCGCGCGAGAGGATCCCAGGATGACCAGTCGGCCCGCGCGCGCCTTTGTCCTGCGAGTTCTGGTGTGCGGCGTGGCCGCAGTGCTGGGCATCGCGGCCTGTTCGCCATCCCAGACGTCCTCACCAGGGTCGAGCACCACCCCTACGTCGGTGTCCGCCGAGAGCAGCGCGGCCTTCCAGCAGGTGCTCGACGACCTCCGCTCATCCGGCGACTTCCCGGGCGTCATCGCTCGCGTCATCTTGCCGGCAGGCATCTGGACGGGAACGGCCGGCACCGCGGTCGAGGGCCAGAACCGGCCGATCACCGCAGCGGATCACACCCGCATCGGGTCGCTCACCAAGACGATGACCGCGACCATCCTGCTCCAGCTCGTCCAAGACGGACGCGTCTCGCTGGATGATCAGATCAGCGAGTACGTCCCCGAAGCACCCAACGGGAGTGCGACCGTTCGTCAGGTCGCGGACATGACCAGCGGCATCCCGTCGTACACCCTGTCCGACACCTTCACACAGAGGTTTTTCACCGATCCCGGATATGACTGGCCGCCAAGCGAACTCGTCGACGCCGCGAAGTCGTTGCCGCCCGCCTTCGCACCCGGGGCGGGCTGGCAGTATTCGAACACGAACTACGTGCTACTGGGGCTCCTCATCGAAAGGGTTCTGCGACAACCCATTCGCGACGCCTTCGACGAACGGATCTTCCGACCGCTGGGCATGGCAGATTCGTCGTGGCCGGGCGGGTCCGTCGAGATCCCGGACCCGCATGTCGACGGCGTGACCAGCCAGGGGCAGGCGACCGGCCAGACGGTCGACTCCACGAACTGGAACCCGTCCTTCGCCTTCACCGCCGGCGCGGTGATCTCGACCCTCGACGATCTGCAGCGCTGGGGTGACGCCCTGTTCACCGGTCGGGGCGTGCTCGATCCCGCAACGCAACAACTGCGGCGCGATTCGATCCTGACGTCTCCCCCGCCGAACACCGCCACCGCCGGCTACGGCATCGGAATCGGCAACCGGGACGGCTGGTGGGGCCACGACGGCGATTTCCCCGGCTTCAACTCATCGCTGTTCCACAACTACGACTCCGACACGACGATCATCATCCTGGTCAACAGTGACGACGACATCACCGTCGACGGGAAGCAGGAGTCGCCGGTGTCGGCGATCCTCGCCGGCCTGATCTCCGCCCTGCCCTGATCCGCCGCGGCGTAGGGTCGTCGGCATGGCCAGAACCGTTGCGAAAGCCGATGCCGTCGACCGGGAAGCGCTGCTGGAGTTCATCCGGCCACGCCACAAGATGATCCTCAGCACCGTCCGATCCAGCGGCGGGCCACAGCTGTCCCCGGTCACGGGCGGAGTCGACGGCGAGGGCCGGATCGTGATCTCCACCTACCCCGGCCGAGCGAAGGCCGCGAACCTCCGCAATACCCCCGTGGCGAGCGTCGTCGTACTGTCCGACGAGTTCAACGGCGCCTGGGTCCAGGTCGACGGAGACGCCGAGGTCCTCGACATGCCGGACGCCGAGGACGCCCTCGTCGACTACTTCCGCAGCATCTCCGGCGAGCACCCCGACTGGGACGAGTACCGCGCCGCGATGCGCCTGCAGGGCAAGTCGCTGATCCGTATCACCCCGACCCACTGGGGTCCGATCGCCACCGGCGGCTTCCCCGCCGACGTCGCCGCGAAGTTGGACGCGCAGGACGGCTGACCCAACGGGTAGTCGCCTCAGATGACACATATTTGTGTTATCTCAGTCATACGTACACACTGTGACGTATGGCACTCGATGCTCAGCTGACGTTCGCCGATCATATGGCGCGGTTCTGTGCGCGCCGATACAGCTATCCGCCGATGGTCGGACGCGTCCTCGGCTTTCTCGCGGTGTGCGATTCGCCCGCCCCCACGATCGCCGAACTGAGCGACGCCCTGCTGGCGAGTCGGTCGGCGATCACCAATGCCGTCACGACTTTGGAGTCCGTGGGCCAGGTGAAACGGTCACGCGCAACCGGTGAGCGGATGGACCGCATCTCGATCGACATCACCTCGGCACGCGGCCTCGGGATGGACAACGCCGAGTACGAGGAGCTGGGAGCGCTCGCACGCGAAGGACTCGAAGTCCTCCGCGACGCCCCCGCGGAACGTCGAGCGGTCCTTTGTGAGATCGCGGCGTTCACCGAATTCCTCACCAACCGGATCCCCGCCCTGTACGCCGAGTGGCAGAAGGAACGCGAGGTGCTGATCGCGGCCGGCGAGATCCCGGCCTCCCCGTCGGAAGGCCTACGATCATGAGCCTCAGCGAGATGACCGGCGCCGAGATGGTCGTCCGCGGACTCACGAAGAGCTATGGCGATCACCGGGTTCTGAACGGGATCGATCTGACCGTCCCGGCCGGTTCGGTGACCGCCCTGCTGGGTCCCAATGGTTCGGGCAAGACGACGACGGTGAGCATCGCCTCGACACTGTTCCCCGCGGACTCCGGGAGTGTGACCATCGACGGCCACGACACGGTGACCGATGCCCGGGCAGTGCGATCGATCATCGGCGTCACCGGCCAGTACGTCGCCATCGACGACCTGTTCACCGGCCGCGAGAACCTGACCCTGATGGCTGATCTCCGACACCTCGGACGTGCGGCCGGACGTCGGCGCGCCGAGGAACTGCTCGAACAGTTCGACCTCACCGGTGCCGCAGACCGGGCGGTGTCGACCTATTCGGGCGGCATGCGACGCCGCCTCGACCTCGCGATGACCCTCGTCTCCACCCCGCGCGTCATCTTCCTCGACGAGCCGACGACCGGGCTCGACCCACGCAGCCGAAGGGTGTTGTGGGACATCATCACCGGCCTCGCCGAGGACGGGGTCACGATCTTCCTCACCACCCAGTATCTGGAGGAGGCCGACCAGCTCGCCGACCGCATCGCCGTGCTCGATCACGGCCACATCGTCGCCGAGGGTACCGCCGCCGAGCTGAAGAAGCGGGTTCACGATTCCGAGGTGCGGCTGGCTTTCGACGACGACGATGCCTTCGACTCGGCCCGGCGACTTCTCCCGTCCGCCCGGCCGGTCCTCGAGTCGCGGCGGCTCGACATCGCCACCGATGACACGGTTTCCACCATCCGCACCACACTCAATCTGTTCGACGCCGCAGGCGTCGAGGTTGCCGACGTCCACGTCCACACCCCCACCCTCGACGACGTCTTCTTCGCCCTGACCGGATCCCCGGCCGAGGACTCCACCGAGACCGACGCCGACACATCTGGAGCCGCGTGATGAGCACCCTCGCCTACGCCGTGTCCGACTCCCGGGTCATGTTGCGCCGCAACCTCCGACGCCTCGTCAAGTACCCGTCGCTGACCATCATGCTCGTCGGCTTGCCGGTAGTGTTCCTGCTGCTGTTCGTCTTCGTCTTCGGCGGGCAGCTCGGTGCCGGGATGACCACGTCCGGCGGGGCCACCGGGCGTGCCGCCTACCTCGACTACGTCGTCCCCGGGATCATCCTGGTGACCATCGCGTCAGCCGTGCAGGGCTCGGCGATCGTCGTCGCGATGGACATGACCTCAGGAATCATCAACCGTTTCCGCACCATGGACATCGGACGGTCATCGGTCCTCGTCGGCCACGTCCTGGCCAGCCTCATCCAGGCGCTGTTCAGCATTGCGATTGTTCTCGCGGTGGCGATCGCCCTCGGCTTCCGCCCCACCGTCGACCCGCTCGGATGGCTCGGCGCACTGGGCATCACCGTGTTGTTCTCGATCGCCCTGATCTGGCTCGCGATCTACCTGGGCCTCGCCGCGGACACCGTCGAGACCGCCAGCAACTCGCCGATGTTCCTGACGATCATGCCGTTCCTCAGCACCGGTTTCGTTCCTGCCGACTCGTTGCCCGTCGGGGTCAAACAGTTCGCGGAGTACCAACCGTTCACCCCGGTGACCGAGGTTCTCCGCGGAGCCCTCACCGCTGCAACGGTGTCCACTGGCAGTGTGATCGCCGCGATCGCCTGGAGTCTGGGGATCGGCGCGGTGTCGTACGGACTCGCCCTGCGCACCTACGAACGCCGGGCCATCACCTCGTGACCGAGGACCGGAGCGAAACCCGTTGAGCGACAAGGTCGACTTCAAGAAGACACTCGACTCCTACCAGGCCAGACGGGGCGAGTTCCTCATCCTCGAGGTCCCGCCCATGCAGTACCTGATGATCGACGGCAAGGGCGATCCCAACGACTCCCCGAACTTCACTGCCGCGATCGAAACCCTGTACCCGGTCGCCTACAAGCTCAAGTTCGCGAGCAGCCGCGGACTCGCACGCGACTACGTGGTCCCACCGCTCGAGGGCCAGTGGTGGGCCGAGGACATGACCGTGTTCACCGGCGCCCGCGACAAGAAGCAATGGAACTGGACACTGATGGTCATGGTCCCAGAGTGGTTGCCCGACGACATGATTGCCGCGGTGATCGAGACCGTCGGCGCGAAGAAGCCACCGCCCCGGCTCGACGACCTCCGCACCGCAACGCTCGACGAGGGACTCTGTGTCCAGACCCTGCATCTCGGTTCCTTCGACGATGAGGCACCCGTTCTCGCGCGGATGCACGACGAGTTCATCCCGGACCACGACCTAAGGATGACCGGGCGACACCACGAGATCTACTTCAGCGACTTCCGCAAGACCCCGCCGGAGAAACTCCGCACGATCCTGCGCCAACCCGTCGAGAGGACTCAGCGGTAGGGATCGGTGATCTCACGCAAACGGATCAACGACTTCTCCAGAGCCGCGAAGTCGTCTGCGCCCAGATGATCACGCCATTCCTGTTCGATGGCCTCGACCTCCCGCGCCGCGATCTCACACAGTTCGACGCCACGATCGCTGAGGGTCACCAGTCGGGCCCGACGGTCCGACGGATCGGGAACACGGACCAGATATCCCGCGGCCTCGAGCTGATCGACGATGCCACCGGCGGTCTGCTTGGTGACACCCGCCTGCTCGGCGAGGTCGGTCAGCCGCATCGGCTCGGGCGCGAGCCGTTGCACCACGCGACTCTGCGCGAGAGTGATGTCGTCGGCCCCGACGGCGGCGAGCCGTGCCATGACCCGCCGTTCGATGGACCGGTGGGCCACGAACATCAGGACGCCGAGGGCGGGTCGTTCGTCGGTCATACCGTTGACTTTAGTATGGACTCCTGACTAATATTGTCAGGCATCCTGACCAATTCGGAACGGGAGCCCGCGATGGACAGTGACACTCTGTGGAACCACATCGATGAGGAGCGGATCGACCTGGCCGCGCTGATCGATTCCCTCTCCGACGAACAGCTCGCCACCCCGTCACTGTGCACAGGCTGGACGATCCGGGACGTCGCGGTGCATCTCACCCAGTCCCACGCGGACGCCCGCCAGGTGATCCCCGCGGCCATCCGGTACGGCTTCCGTTTCAACACGATGATCCGTGAGATGGCCGTCCGTGATCCGACGACGCCGCCCGAGGCGGCAGAGAAACTCCGCGCGATGGTCGGGTCACGGCGCCACCCGTTCGCCACCAACGAGCGGGCACCCCTTCTCGACTCCCTCCTGCACGGCCAGGACATCGCCGTGCCACTCGGTATCGACCGTCCGATGCCGGTCGATGCCGCAGCGGCCGCGGCGCAGGAGATCTGGGACGTCGCCTTCCCGTTCTTCGCGCGGCGCCGAAACCGCGGCCTCCGGTTCGAGGCCACCGACGTCGACTTCGCGGCCGGGTCGGGTCAGGTCATCGAAGCACCGATCCGCGACATCCTGATGTGCTTCAGCGGGCGTGTGCCGGCGAGTTCGCTTCAACCGTCCGACGGCTCGGATTCGGGTTCACGCGCAGGCTGACTCCAGCTGGCCAGAATCGAGATCGCTTGGCGGGACGCCGATCCTGGCTCGGTGGTGTAGAGGTAGAGCGTCTGCTCGTTGTCGCCGGGCAGCATGAAGGTCTCGTAGTCGACGGTGACCTCGCCGACGACCGGGTGGACGAGCTGCTTGGAACCGAAGGTGCGCTGGTGGACCCGATGTTCCGACCACCACCGCCGGAACTCCGGGCTCGACACCGACAGCTCCCCCACCAGTTCGATGAGGTCGCGGTCCTCCGGTGCTCGTCCGGCCTCGAGCCGGAGTGCCTCGACTGCGTTGCGGGCCTGCACCTCTTAGTCGAGAAAGAGGTTGCGCGCGTTGTCGGAGAGCAGCATCCAGCGGGCGTAGTTCCGTTCGCGTCCGGGCATGCGCTCGAAGTCGGCGAACAATGCGCACGCCATCCGGTTTGCCGCCAGCACCTCGGTCCGGCGGCCGAGGACCAGCGCGGGGTGCGCGTCGAGTGAATCGAGCAGCTGGCGCAGTCCCGGCCGCACCCGCTGTACCGCAGAGCGCGAGCGTGCGGCGGTGCGCGGAGTTCGAGTCGCCGAAACCAGGTCGTGCAGATGGGTGCGGCCTACGTCGTCGAGTCCGAGGGCACGCCCGATCGCGTCGATGACCTGCGTCGACGGGACGATGCGCCGGCCCTGCTCCAGGCGCGTGTAGTAGTCGGTGGACACTCCGGCCAGCACTGCCACCTCTTCGCGCCGCAGTCCCTTGACGCGGCGAACCCGCCCGTCGTCGGGGAGGCCGGCCTCCTGTGGGTCGCGCGCGGCCCGAGCACGGCGGAGGAAGTCCGCGAGTTCTCGATTCAGATCGGCCATGCCCACCATCATGCGCGCCCGGTGCGGACCGTGCCTGGGTCTGTCGGTCCCAGGTTGCCGGGTCCTGGGTTCGAGGTGGTCAGTTATGGCGTCCCACAGCGCCTTTCGGAACGCGATTCTGGTGTCACCGGTTCGGCAGAAGAACCGCGATACCGCTGATCGAGTAGGCGACGAGCTTGCGAGGAGCCGTATCGAAATCAGCCCTACCCACAGGAGGCAATCATGAACTACCCCACCGACCGTCCGGCCACCTGGTTCGTCACCGGCGCCTCGCGCGGCCTCGGCCTGGAGCTGGTCACACAACTGCTGCAGCGCGGTGACAACGTCGCCGCCACCACCCGCTCGAAGGATCGACTGATCGAGGCCCTTCCCGGTGTCGACACGAGTCGCCTTCTCCCTCTGCAGGTGTCGCTCGCAGACGAAACCGAGGTCACCGCTGCCGTCACGGCCACGCAGGATCGCTTCGGCGGCATCGACGTGGTCGTCAACAACGCGGGCTACGGCTTCCTCGCCGCAATCGAGGAGGTCACCGACGCCGAGGCCCGCGACATGTTCGACGTCCAGATCTTCGGGGTCTGGAACGTGCTGCGGGCAGCGCTCCCCCAGATGCGGGCACGCCGCAGTGGCCACATCATCAACGTGTCGTCGATCCTCGGCCTGACCACGTTCCCCGGCTGGGGCCTGTACAGCGCAGGCAAGTTCGCACTGGAGGGCCTCACCGAGTCGCTGGCCGCCGAGGTCGCCGACTTCGACATCGCCGTCAACCTGATCGAACCCGGTTACCTGCGGACCGACTTCCTGCGTCCCACCTCGCTGGGTCTGCCCGAGTCCACGGTCGACGCCTACCCCGCCATCCGTGAGATGACCCGGGCGCACCTGGCCATGCCCGGTACCCAGCTCGGCGACCCGGTCCGCGCCGCAGCGGCCATCATCACCGTCGCCGAGGAGGGCGACGCGCCGCTGCATCAGCTCCTGGGTTCGGACTCGCTCGAGTTCGCCGACGCCCGGCTGAACACCCTCCGGGCAGCGTTCGACGCCGCGAAAGAACTCGCGGTGACCTCGGATCACCAGGGATGAGTCCATGCGACCCATTTCGGTGATGCGACTTCGAGCGCGGTCGCATCACCGAAATGACGCCTGCCGGCGGGCAGGCTGGTGCCGCTCAGCCAGCAGGCGACCATCCCAGCGCAGGGCCGAGTCGGCCGGCGAGGTCGCCGACGATCTGCAGGTAGTCCGGCTCGTCGAACGAGAACGGCAGAGCGATGGCCACTTCGGTGGCCCGCTGGAAGCCGGCGTGGTCCCAGAGCCGCTCGGCGAGCTCGTCGGACGGTCCCACGTAGTCAGGTGCGAACAGCATTCCGCGCGGCCCCTGCGGCGTGAGGGTGCGCTCGAATCTTGCTGCGGCGTAGTCCTCGTACTTGCGGATCTGTTCCGGGGTCGCTGAATCGGTGGGGATGACGACGAGGCCCTGCGACACCCGGGCACGGGCGGGATCGACGTGGTGCGCCCGGTAAGCGTCGATGTTCTCGGCCTGGATCGTTGCGAAGTCCCGGGAGTCGGTGCCCTCGATCGTGACCACCGACGACGTCAGGTAGTTGATGCCCTGCTCGCCGGCCCAGATCGCCGACGACCTGCCGCCGCCGTACCACACCCGGTCGGCAAGGCCCGGTGAATGCGGTTGCACCCTACGAGAGAACTGTTCGATACCGACGGTGCCCTCGAAGTCACTGACCGGTTCGCCACGCAGATTGTCGAGGAGACGGCTGACGCGATCCTTGGAGAAGTTCTCCATGTCGTGGGTTTCCGGGTACAGCGAGGTCTTGAAGTCGTCGTAGCGCATCGGGACGCCTACGGAGACGCCGGGATTGAGCCGTCCGTCGCTGAGGAGGTCGACGGTCGCGAGATCTTCGGCCAACCGCAACGGATTCTCCAGACCCAGGGGGATGACGGCGGTACCCAGTTCGATGCGGCTGGTCCGCATCGACGCAGCCGCCAGCACCGCGACCGGTGACGAGATCCCGTACTGGAGGTGCCGATTGCGCAACCACACACTGTCGAACCCGAGTTCCTCGGCGAGTTCGATCATCCGCAGGGTCTCGAGATGACCTGCCCGTGGGTCGTTCTCGTCAAACCGGCCGATCGTCAGAAAACCGAGTTTCTGCAGTGGTTCACCGCGCTGTGGCATGGACAGATTGTGTCATCGGCGAAACCGAACGCCACGCCTGGAATCATCGCGCGCGGAAGTTGAAGCAGGTCGGCACCGCAAGCGTCGCGTCTATAGTCGGGTGGACACGGACTCGACCGAATGGATCACCATGTCGACAACAGTCGCCGAACGGATCGTCGAAGAACTCGAACGTTCCGGAGTGCAGCGTGTGTACGGGCTTCCGGGCGATTCCCTCAATGGGCTCACCGACGCTCTGCGCACCACCGAGGCCATCACCTGGCAGCACGTCCGGCACGAGGAAGCCGCTGCTTTCGCTGCCTCCGCCGAGGCTGCTCTCACCGGCGAGCTCGCGGTCTGCGTGGGCAGTTGCGGTCCCGGCAATCTCCACCTGATCAACGGGCTTTTCGACGCCCATCGCAGCCGCGTCCCGGTGCTCGCGATCGCGGCCCACATCCCCGGACCCGAGATCGGCAGCGGTTACTTCCAGGAGACCCACCCCGAACAGCTATTCCGTGAATGCAGTGCCTTCTGCGAGATGGTGAGCACCCCCGACCAGATGCCGCGACTGCTCGACGTGGCGTTGCGGACCGCGGTGGAGCGACGCGACGTGGCAGTGCTCGTGATCCCCGGCGAGCTGTTCCTCAAACCGTGCCCCAAACGCCGTGCTGGAGCCCCGATCCGGCACGTGCCGCGCGTCGTGCGGCCCACCGATGCCGACCTGGCCCGCACCGCGGACAGGCTCAACGCTGCCCAGCGCGTCACCATCCTTGCCGGTGCCGGCGTGCAGGGCGCCCACAATGAGGTCGTCGGGCTGGCCCGCGCGCTACAGGCCCCGATCGTGCATGCGTTGCGGGGCAAGGAATTCATCGAATACGACAACCCGTACGACGTGGGAATGACCGGGCTGCTGGGCTTTTCGTCGGGCTATCGCGCGATCGAGAAGTGCGACACCCTACTGATGCTGGGCACCGACTTCCCGTATCAGCAGTTCTACCCGTCCAAGGCGACCATCATCCAGGTCGACATCCGCGGCGAACAGATCGGACGTCGCTGCCCGGTCGACGTACCGCTGGTCGGCGACGTCGGCGACACTGTGCGCGCGCTGCTCCCGCTGATCTCGACCGACCGCGACCCAGAACACCTGACGACGTCGCTCGCCCACTACACCAAGGCACGTCGGCGTCTGGACGAACTGGCCGACAACGACCGTAACCGGGCACCCATCCACCCCCAGTACCTCACCCGGCTGATCAGCGAGGAAGCCAGTGCTGACGCCGTGTTCATCCCCGACGTCGGCTCTCCGGTCGTGTGGGCGGCGCGGTACCTGGTGATGAACGGCGCCCGCCGCCTGATCGGTTCGTTCACCCATGGGTCGATGGCGAATGCGGTCTCGCAGGCCATCGGCGCGCAAACCGCCTTTCCGGGGCGCCAGATCATCGCACTCGCCGGCGACGGCGGACTCGCGATGCTTCTGGGCGAGCTTCTGACCATCACCCAGAACAAACTGCCGGTGAAGATCGTCGTCTACAACAACTCCTCGCTGAACTTCGTCGAGGTGGAGATGAAGGCGGCCGGGTTCGTCAACTACGGGACAGATCTGGAGAACCCCGATTTCGCGAAACTCGCCGAGGCCGTCGGAATCCGTGGACGCAAGGTCGAGCAGCCCGACGATCTCGCCGGTGCCATCGACGAGTTCCTGGCTCACGACGGCCCGGCGCTGCTCGACGTGACGACGGCCCGACAGGAATTGTCGATCCCGCCGACCATCACCGCCGCGCAGGCCAAGGGATTCACCCTCTACGCCCTGCGCACTGTGTTGTCCGGCCGCGGCGACGAGCTGGTCGATCTCGCCGAGACCAACGTGTTCCGGCGGCTGTTCGACTGACGGCCACCGGTTCTCAGTTCCGGTAGGCGGCATCGAGTAGCGCCGAGGCCACGACAAGTTCGGCAGGAGTGGCATCGCGCAGGTCGATGACCTGCCGCAGTTGTGGGCGTGGTGCATCGACGGACAACGGTTCGGGTTGTCCGTGTATTTCGTCACGAGTGTCGGTGAGGACTTCGTTGAACCGTCGGGCTATGTCGGGTCGTCGGTTGATGCGTTCGGGGTTGGGTGGCGCCCCTGGTTCGGCGTTCAACTGCCAGGCACATCTGCCTTCGTCGGACCCGTCGGCGATCATCCTGGTCGAGTATTGACCGGGCTGGTCACCGACCATGTGGTGGTGGCGCGTGCAGGCGGGAGTGAGGTTGTCGATGTCGGTGAATCCGCCATCTCCCCAATCGGTGTGGGCGTGATGCATTTCCACGTGTGTGGTGGGTATGTCGCAGTCCGGGCTGGAGCACATCTCGCCGTCAGGTCGGGCGAACGAGACGAGCCGCTGTTCCATGGTGGCGAGTCGTTTGCCGCGTCCGAAGTACAGCGGGACCGCGGTGGCGTCTTTGAAGACCGCCAACCAGGGCTGCACGTCGGCGCCGATGGCGATGAGGTCTGCGATGGGGACGAGGGTGCCGTCGGCGCTGGTGGCGAACCCGGTTTCGCGGATGAGGTCGTCGAGCTCGGCTTTGGCGATCAGCTGGACCGGCAGGCCTCGGTGGGTCTTGCCGAGCATTCCTTCGTCGAACACCGCTTCCAGCAGTGCGTTCAGGGCGTCGTGATTGCGCTGGGCGGGAGTGCGGTGGTCGCGGTCGGCTGCTGCCGCGATCACCTCGGGGTCGGCGTCCTCGATCGATCCGCTCGGCGATTCGGGATCGGTGGGGTTGTTCATGCCGGGCCGGGCCCAGACGGCCAGGAAGGTCATGATCCGCGCCCGCGCGAGAGGTGTGAGGTTGGCGATGAGTTTGGAGGTCCCGTCCGCGCGTTGCCGGTTCACCTGCAGGTTGCGGCGGCGTGCGCGGTCGTCGTGGTCGGTGAGGGTGCCGTCGGGATC
The DNA here is from genome assembly GCF_023218005.1 of Gordonia sp. C13. Lineage (NCBI taxonomy): Bacteria > Bacillati > Actinomycetota > Actinomycetes > Mycobacteriales > Gordoniaceae > Gordonia > Gordonia sp. C13. The sequence continues at coordinate 49,898 of NZ_JALPSY010000009.1, read as the reverse complement.
GAGATGGGCCAGCAGGCGGGCACCGACCTGACCGATCTCGGCAACTGTGAGGGTGGCGGCGTATTCGGCCAGGGTCTGTTCGGCGGCGGCCCGCACGTCGTGTGGGATGGCATGCGGAATCTGGTCCATCACGTCCATCACCGCATGAACATGGGCAGACCCCACCCGGCCGTCGGCCATTTCCCGGGCGAGCGTGGGGAGTTCGGGTTCGAGTGGTTGTCCGGTGGTGAGGTCGGCGTAGGTGGCGGTGGCTTTCACCTCGGCATGGCGCCTACCGGGGAAGGTGATCCGCAGGCGGTGTTGCATGTACTGGATGATGCTGCGATGACCGGTCTTTCGGGCCAGGTTGCGGTTCTCGGCCTCGACGATCTGCTGGTTGCCGGCGTAGGTGAGGCGGGCGATCAGACGCTCGTTCTCGGCGGCCACCTGGGCGATCTCGGCATCTGACAATCGAGAGAGGTCAGTATTCTGCAACCGGTTGGTGAGGGCGTGCATCTGCTCGATGATCGCGACCGCGTCTGAGGGTGCCGAGCCTTCGGCGTCGACGGTTGCAGTAGCGGCCACGATGATCACCCCCGAGATTCCGTGGATCGAATATGTGTTCGATCGTACACGTGGATCTGGTGTCGCGCATATGTCATCTCCCAGAACATCGGTGACAGTTCTGCATCAAAACATCAGGCACAGTGTGAGGGGTCTTGCTCAGGGCCGCATCTACTGGCACCCCAACACCGGCGCCTACGGAATCTGGGGCAAGATCGGCGAAGCCTACGCCTTGGCCGGCGCCACCGCAGGTCCGCTCAAGTACCCAAAAAGCGACGAGATCAAATGCCCCACCAAGGCCTGCTGGTTCAACCGGTTTGAGACCGGAAATATCTACTGGTCCGCAGCCACCGGCGCCCACGCGGTGTACGGAGCGATCTTCGCCGCCTACGGCCGCAACGGCTACGAAAACGGCCGCTTCGGACTTCCCACCTCCGATGAGTTCGCAGTCAACGGCGGACGTCAGGTGAACTTCCAGGGAGGGTGGATCAGATGGCTCTCGGCGACCAACTCGATTGTCACCTCGTAGGATTGATGCCGTGAAGGATTCAGGGTTGGGGCGCGCAATCGCGACACTGATCGGGATTCTGCTGGTCAGCATCGCGATCGCGATACCGCTGGCAGTCATCCTTGCCTGGCCGCTGATCTACGTGTCGGAATCGGTGCTGCACTTGGGCTGTGAGTCGAGCACTATCGACGGACAGCAGGTGTGGGTGTGCCCCGACGGGATCGGATACGTGTTCCCCGGGATTGCATTGGTCGTGGTGCTGACCGTCATCGGCGTCGTCATCGGTGTCCTGTGGCGGCGCGATGCGCTGGGGCCGCCGGAGGACCGTTTCGCCCTAGCTATGATCGTCTCGCTGGCCGTTGATGCGCTCGCTCTACTCGTTGGGGCAGTGATCGCCCTGTGCGGTGTGTTCGACGTGAGCGGCGCCTACGGCCGGTGGCTGATCCCGGTCGGCCTCGCTATTGCTGTCGCCTCCCTCGCAGTCCTGATGGCCCTAAAGCAAGCCCGTCTGCGCGCCACCACCAACACTATCGCCGCGCTGGTGGTCCTTTGTGCGCTGATCCCGGGGTCGGGACTGGGCCTGCCGCTGGTGGTGGTGCTGGCCGGCGGGTTCGCGGTCGCCGCGGCCCTGTACTCGACGAAACGATCGGATCATCCTTCGGCTGCGCTCGCCTGACCCGTCTGAGCATTGCCTGAGTATGGACCTGGCATGCCGGAGTGCCCCCTCGAACCTCGGCACTAGCACCACGATGCGGCGCAACGCGTATGACACCGACACTCAGGCGTGGCTGTTAATGAATCTATCGACCCCCTTGTGCGGCTAGCGATCTCGCAGTGGCCTGATGATGCACCGCGCGGAGCGGTCTCGACGTTCTGCGCCGAACACGGGATTTCCCGGAAGTCGTTCTACGACTTACGGAAACGCGCGAAGTCTGAGGGTCCGGCGGCTGTTCTCGAGCCCCGCAGCCGCCGCCCGAAATCGAGCCCGTCAGCACTGAGCGACGAGGTCAAAGCCCAGGCGGTGGCAGTGCGCGCCGCCTTAGAGGCCTCCGGCCTCGATCACGGACCGATCAGCGTGCACGACAAGATGCAGTCAATGGGCCTCAAGCTGGTCCCCTCGACAGCATCGCTGGCACGGAATCGCTTGGTGTGGAAACGATCACGGGCAAGCCCTACAAGCCAACCACCCAAGGCAAGAACGAACGGTTTCACCAGACGCTGTTCCGCTACCTGGACAAACAACCGTTGGCCGACACCTCGTCCGAGCTGCAAACCCAGGTCGACGCGTTCGACCACATCTATAACACCCAACGGCCTCACCAAGGGCTCCCCGGGCGGGTCACACCGCTCACCGCGTGGCAGGCCACGCTCAAAGTTGAGGTGCCACGCCCCGTGCATGGTCAGCCATTGTTCGACCCGCCGGTACCGCGTCAGCGGCCCTCACCGCGCCCCCCAACCGATCTCCCCGCGGGCGTCCTGGTCAGGACTGTCAGCACTTCGGGCACGATCAGCGTAGACGCAGTCACCTACATGGTCGATGTGGACCACGCCTTCGACCGCGTCCTTGTCGCCGCCGACGACAACACGATCGCCATCGCCAACACCGACGGAGAAGTGCTCGTCGAACACCCCCGACCCACTGCTGGAATCAGCTACGTCGGCAACCGACAACCCCGCGGCCCACGTCCCAGCAAGCCCAGACCGTCACCGAAGTCCTGATACACGAAGTGTCACCGATGTCTTGACGCAGAACTGTCACCGATGTCCCGATACATCACATCTGGCGTCGCGCATGGGAACTCCACAGGGGTCGCCTCACCGATCGCCTGCACATCAACGCGTTCGGGACGCGATCGCCAATCCCTCCAGCGCCTCCTCCAGATGACTCGACCACTCCCCTTCGGTGACCTGATGCACCGCCGACTCCCCGGCGAACGCACTCGAGATCACCACATCGGGGTCGACGTGCGCCAACAGATGCAGACTCTCCGCGAGAGTCGACGCATCACTGAACGGTAGGTAGCCGGCTGTCCATCCCCCGGACGCGTTGACGTACAACGTGTCCCCGGTGAACAGATACCGCAGCCCGTCATCACCGGGTACCAAGTAGCAGGTGCTGCCGGGCGTGTGCCCCGGCGTCGGGATCACCTCGACCCCGTTGTCGTCGACGTACCGTTCGGCGATCGCGATGTCCACACGTGCGAACCGACCGATCCGCTCGATCTCGGGTGCCGGCGCGTGAAGCGTCGCCCCGAACCGGTCTTCTATCCGGCCGAGAATCGGGCCGGCCTCATCCTGATGGGACAGGTACTGGTCGTCGACGCCGCCCAGCTTCTCCAGATCGTCGAACTCGGCGTCCGATGCCATCGAGTAGAACAGCACGTTGCGGTCGGACGTCCACAGATAGCCATGGGTGGTGAGGCCGGGGAACGGGTTGTCGGTGGAAGTCTCCCAGAGGTCGGGCAGCACCTGGCGCATCAGATCTCCTCATCGAGCGGTGATGATTACGTCCCCACCGTGCAACTTCAAGTGAACTTGAGGTCAAGGGGCGGGACGTGCGAAGCGCGACGCCAGAGTGATACACATGAATCAATTCGTCTCAAACGGTTGGGGGTTCCCGTGCCCGCAGTGCTGCCGAGTCGCTCGAGCGACGACGTTCCCGGCTTCCCGAGTGCGGTCACCTACGACGCTGCGATGTCGAACCGGAAGCTTGGCCGTGCGCGCGCCCTCGTCCGCAGGGTCACCGGCAAAGACCTCTACCCCGAGCCCGAACACCTACGCACCTTCGCCGAGGACATGTTCCGCACCGATCCGGTGGCCGAACGGTTCGTCGACGAGGTCTACGGCACGCTCGGCTCCGAGGCCGCGCGCGCACTGCTGGACAAGGCCCTGACCGACGGACTCGACAGCGTCGAGAACCCTCCGCCCGCGCTCGTCGAGCTGTTCGAGGAGTTCGAGACGGTTCCCGACTGGGTCGACCCGCAGCTCATCGCCGAGGGCGAGGCGATCTGGCGCCGATGGGGCACCGGCCTGTTCAGTGTCGCCGGCGGGATAACGCTCGAGATGTACACCGAGGCCGCGGTCGCCAAACCGCTGTCGCTGGCAGGCGGGTACGCAGGCGACAACGCGCTGCGCCGCTTCCTGGAGACGGCCCGGTTCTGGATCGACGTCTCCCAGCCCGGCGCGCTGCTGACCCCGGGATCAGCCGGCCGGGCCACGGCGATGCGTGTCCGCGTGATGCACGTGTGGGTTCGACGTACGGTCGCGAAGCACCCCGAGTGGGACGTCGAACGGTGGGGTGAGCCGATCAGCCAGTCCTATCAGCTGCTCACCCTGCTCGGCGGCAGCGTCGTGCCGGCGTCGGCGCTGTGGCTGACCGGGGTCCAGACCACGCCCAGGGAGATCCGGGTGCTGCTGCACTATCAGCGCTACCTCGGGCACCTCCTCGGCGTGCGAACCCAGTGGTTCCCGGAGACCATCGCCGACTCACTGCGACTCCTGGCCTTCGTCAACACCACCCGCAGCTACGACGCGGGCGGCGACGGCGCCGAACTCATCGAGTCGTTCCCGGCCGCGTTCGCCAACGAGAACGCGACCGGCCTCGAGCGGATCCGCGGGAGGTACAACGCCATGATGTACGCCGCCTACTCGACGATCTACATGATGCCGACGACACGTTTTCGCTATGACATGCCCAACCCGGTCCCGGGGCTCGCGCTGATCCTGCTGCGGTTGCCGGCCGTGACACTCGTCGAGACGCTGCGTCGGATCTCCCCGACGTTCCGTCGTCTGCACGAGAAGGCGATGTGCCGACACCGGGAGAACTGGCACGACTGGCAGTCCTCGGGACGTCCTGCGGAATTCGCGCACGGCAAGGGGCTGCGACGCTGACGCCCACCCGAGAGGGTCGAGTACGTGACAGGACACCCACCGCGGTTTTGCCAGCGGAACCCGCGCGATTAGCGTTGTCGAAATGACCCAACCCCCGATCACGGAACCGACGGCAGCCGGCGAGGCGCCCGACCTCGAGACGCGCGTCGGTCACTACTACGTCCTCGACGGCTCCTACGAGGTCGGACGCGAGAAGGTCCGCGAATACGCCCGCGCGGTGCAGGACTACCACCCCGCGCACTGGGAGCCCGAAGCCGCTGTCGCACTCGGGTATTCGGGACTCGTCGCACCGCTGACGTTCACGTCCATCCCGGCGATGGCGGCGAACCGCGAGCTGTTCGAGTCCGTGATCGTCGGCTACGACACCTACGTGCAGACCGAGCAGGTCTTCGAGCAGCACCGGCCCATCGTGGCCGGCGACGAGCTCGTCACCGACGTCGAACTGTCCGGCGTCCGCAAGGTCGCGGGCCGTGAACTGATCACGGTGACCAACACCATGACCGACGCCGCGGGCGAGAAGGTGCACACGATGCACACCACCGTCGTGGGCGTGACCGCCGAAGAGGTCGATCCGGGCCTCAGCGCCGCGGTGCGCAGGGTGATGATGCACGACGTCAACATCTTCAGCCACGAGGACACCCACCACCTGTACGAGAAGACCGTCCGGCCCGAGGGCGAGATCCGGGTCGCGGACGGCTCGACGCGCCCGTCCGGAGCCCGGTCCTTCGACGAGCTGTCGGTCGGCGACGAACTATCGATCCACACCGCGCGAATCTCCCGCGGTGACCTCGTCAACTATGGCGGTGTCGCCGGCGACGCCAACCCCATCCACTGGGACGAGGCGGTGGCCAAGCTCGCCGGTCTGCCCGACGTCATCGCACACGGAATGTTCACCATGGGCCTCGGCGCGGCCTTCGTCGCCTCGTGGTCCGGCGATCCCGGCGCTGTCACCCGCTATTCGGTCCGCCTGTCGCAGACGGTTCCCGTGTCGGCCGTCGACGGTGGCGAGATCGAGTTCAGCGGACGCATCAAGTCTCTGGACCCGGAGACCCGGACCGGCATGGTCATCATCGTCGCGAAATCGGGTGGCCGGAAGGTGTTCGGTCTCGCGACCATGAACATCCGCTTCGCCTGACGGCGATTCTGTCGGGGCGTGGCCCGCTGACAGCAGGAGAGCTACTATCTGCATATGAATGCAGATAAGCATTCACCGATCGCCCGTCCTCCTATTGCCGAGGATCAGGTGCGATTGGTGGTCGAGGTGTTCCGGATGCTTGCCGACCCGACCCGCATTCAGCTGCTGTGGGCGCTGACCGACACCGAGATGTCGGTCAGCGAACTCGCCGAGGCGGTCGGCAAGCCCGGCCCCTCGGTGTCGCAACATCTCGCCAAGCTCCGCATGGCGCGGCTCGTCCGCACCCGCCGCGCCGGCACGACGATCTTCTACAGCCTCGAGAACGAGCACGTCCAGCGGCTCGTCACCGACGCGGTGTTCAACGCGGAGCACGCCGGGCCGGGCATACCGCCACACCATCGCGACGATCCAGCACTCCGCGCCGTCGAACCGGGAACCGGACGGGAGGCCTGAGCGATGACGCATCTGCCCCGCGATCCGCACGCGCATCACCAGCACCACGGGCACGATCATTCGCATCACCAGCACCGCCACGGGTTCGCCGGAGTGGTCGCCGAGATATTCGCGCCTCACTCCCACGACGCCGCAGACAGTCTCGACTCCGCTCTGGAATCGTCGCGCGCGGGTATCCGTGCTGTGAAGATCAGTCTGGTGGTCCTGGGCGTCACCGCGGTGGCGCAGGCCGGGATCGTCGCCGCATCGGGCTCGATAGCGCTGGCCGCCGACACGATCCACAACTTCTCGGATGCTCTGACCGCGGTACCGCTCTGGATCGCGTTCGCGATGGCGACCCGGTCGGCCACTCGCCGCTACACCTACGGATTCGGACGAGCCGAGGACCTGGCCGGCCTGTTCGTCGTCGCGATGATCGCGCTGTCGGCCGTCATCGCCGGCTACGAGGCCGTGGGACGACTCATCGATCCCCGCCCCATCGACCACCTCGGATGGGTCGCACTGGCCGGGCTCGTCGGTTTCATCGGCAACGAGTGGGTGGCGCTCTACCGCATTCGCATCGGCCGTCGAATAGGTTCAGCGGCACTCGTCGCCGACGGACTCCACGCGCGCACAGACGGTTTCACGTCGCTGGCCGTGCTACTCAGCGCAGGCGGCGTGGCAGCGGGAATCCCACTCGCTGACCCGATCATCGGCCTGGTGATCACCGTCGCCATCCTCGCGGTGCTGCGTACGACAGCGCGCGACGTCTTTCGCCGGCTCCTCGACGGCGTGGACCCGGCCCTCGTCGAGACCGCGGAGACGACCCTTGCCGAACGTCCGGGAGTGCTCGCGGTACGGAGCATCCGCATGCGTTGGATCGGCCACCGCCTCCATGCCGACGCCGAGCTCGACGTCGACCCGAACCTACGGCTCACCGAGGCGCACAGCATCGCGCACGACGCCGAACACGAGCTGACGCATGCTGTTCCGAAGCTCGCCAGTGCGCTGATCCACGCCTATCCCGCGCATGAGGATCGTCGCCATGACGAACACTCGGTCAGTACTCACCCTTAATGACGAGGTACGAACCGCGGATGGTGCCGGCGAGTTTCGACTTCTGCCGCGCGAACTTGAACTTCGACTCGAGTTCCTCGGGCACGTCCATGCCGTCGGACAGCTTGAAGCCGACGGCGCGTTTGCCTGCCGGATCGATGCTGTACATGACATTGACCGCGAGCCCCGACTCGTAGAACACGTACGACATGTGGAGGCCGTCGACCTCGAAGTCGCTGACCTCGAGTGGGCGCGAGCCGATCGCGATGTCGCGTTCCTCGGCGAGGATGCGGGTGACCCGCTCGAGAACCTCCGGCGCAGCGTCGGCTGGTACGACAGTGAAGTCGTGTGCATATTTCGTTTTGTAGTACCGGGATTCGTTGGCTCTCAGGCCGGCGAGGGCGTCCGTCACCGGTGAGGACTCGAGGCCCTGTGTGGAGACGTGCTTGAAATCGACGACGTGTCCCATGCCTACTCCCGCTTCGCTGTCGCACACCTAGTGGCCACAACACTAGAGCCCCCGACGGTGTCGGGGGCTCTGGTGCCTGCGGGCTGCAGAAGGATCACTCCAGGATGAATACCGGGATCTCTCGGTCTGTCTTGGTCTGGTACTCCGCGTAAGGCGGGAAGGCCGCCACCGCGAGCTCCCACCAGTGGGCACGCTCGTCGCCGCTGATCTCTCGCGCGGTGAGTTCCTTGACCTCGGTTCCGTCCTGCACGGTCACCTGCGGGTTGGCCTTGACGTTGAAGTACCAGGCCGGATGCTCGGGAGCACCGCCCTTGGACGCCACCATCGCGTACTTGCCGTTCTCCTCCACCCGCATCAGCGGGACGTACCGCTTCTTGCCGGACTTCGCGCCGGTGGTGGTGAACAGGACGATCGGGCGGTCCATGACCTGGACACCCTCGGTGGTGCCCTGCTCGAGGATCTTCTGGGTCTGCTCGCGGACCCAGCCTTCAGGACTCAATTCTGCGTTGGCACTCATGGGGGCGATAACACCCTGCCTGGCTTCTTTATTCCGGGACGTCCTCGGGCCGACGGTACAAACCGTCGACGAACACACCGGCCAGCCGCTGGTTGTAGTCGAGTTCTCTTCCGGGCACGCGCTGGCACAGCAGCGCGATCGCGTGCAGTACTTCGGCAGCGCCGACGTCTGCACGTAGCTCGTCCGAGCCGGCCGCCAGCAGCGCGGCAACTGCCGGTTCGAGGCGATTCGCGAAGTGATCCGCCAGTGCATCGAACGCCGGATCTGGAGAGTGCAGCGCCGAGGCGAGACCCCGCTTGGTGCCGACGAACTCGGTGTACCGCCGGACCCAGGTCCTCAGCGCCTCGGCCGGTTGATGAGAACTCCGTAGCTCCTCGGCCAGTTCAACGCAGGCGTCGATCTCCTTCTCGAGTACGGCGGCCACCAGATCCGAACGCTTCGGAAAGTGGCGATAGAGAGTGCCCACGCCGACTCCGGCGAGGTCGGTGATCTCCTTGGCCGGCGCGTCCACCCCAACCTTCGCGAAGACGGTTTTCGCGGCATCGATCAGCGCGACGACGTTGCGTTGCGCATCCGCCCGCTTCGGACGCGGTCGGGATCCGCCCTCGGCCACCTCGGCCGTGCCGGCGTCGTTGAAGTCCACGCCACCACTCTTTCACGAACAGACTTCCGGAAAAGCATTCCGGAAACCCTTGTGTACCGGAACGCCGTTCCGCATATTAGCGGAATAGCATTCCGCTTAGGGGTCACGGCCGTCGGCCGACTCCGAACCCACCCCTCAGGGAGAACCTCATGCACTACCGCCCACTCGGCCGAACCGGGATCAAGGTCAGCCCCTACGCGCTCGGCACACTGCTACTCGGCGCGTCGATGGGAAACCCCGACCACGACGAATCGGTCCGCCTCATCAACACCGCCCTGGACGCCGGCATCAACTTCGTCGACACCGCAGACGCCTACTCCCTACCGCCGCACGGTGCGTCGGAGGTCGTCGTCGGCAAAGCACTCCGTGGTCGCCGCGAAAATGTGGTGCTGGCAACGAAATTCAGCCGCCCGATGGGCGACGACCCAAACCGTCGGGGCGCTTCACGTCGATGGATCGTGACCGCGGTGGAAGAGTCCCTGCGTCGCCTACAGACCGACTACATCGACCTGTATCAGGTCCACCTCCCCGACCCCGACACCGATCCGGAGGAAACCCTCTCCGCCCTCACCGACCTGATGAGCAGCGGCAAGATCCGCGCCATCGGTTCCTCCAACACCCCGGTCTCGGACATCGTCGATCAGCAGTGGATCGCCGACCGACACGGCGTGCGCCGGTTCCGCACCGAGCAGGCACCGTATTCACTTCTCAACCGGGGCATCGAAACCGAAGTACTGCCGACTGCGCAACGTTTCGGCATGGGAGTCATCGCCTGGGGCCCACTCGGCCAGGGGATGCTCACCGGCCGGGTCCGCCGGGGACAAGCGAACGACCTGGTCCGCTCCGGCATGATCAAGGCCCTCGACGACGAGAACCGGCTCGACGCGGTCGAGGAACTCGCCGCGCTGGCTGCCGAGTCGGGTATCCCCATGACCCACATGGCGATGTCGTTCGCCATCACCCACCCCGGAATCACCAGCGCCCTGATCGGGCCACGCACGATCCCGCAGCTCGAAGACCTTCTCAAAGGGCTCGAGGTCGCGCTGCCCGACGATGTCCTCGACCGCATCGACGAGATCGTCCCACCCGGAACGGATATCGGCAGGCTCGACCAGACCTATCTGCCCCCTGCTCTCCTCGACCCAGCCCTGAGACGTCGTCCTGTTCACGCTCGTGCCGGTCGCCCTGCCGCCTGACCCGAACCGATGATGCGGCCCGGTGTCGTCACCCGCCAGATGTCAGACCATGCCGCTACCGTGGGTGACGCCGGACCCCGCACGAGCGACAGAGACGCCGATGACCGCAGCACACGATCCAGATGCCGAGACGACGAGCACCGTTGCCATCTCGACACCGGTCGGGCGGCTACTGATCACCGGAGACGACGCCTCGATCGTCCGCGTCGCCTGGAGCAACGAGGACGCACAGTCCGATCTCTCGTCCGCGAAACCGGTTGTCGCAGAAGCGGTACGTCAGCTCCACGCCTACTTCGACGGTTCGTTGACGACGTTCGACCTCCCGATCGAACTGTCCGGGGTGTCCGCATCGGCCCGCGCGGTCCTGACCGCCCTGCACCGCGACGTCCCGTCCGGCACAACCGTCACCTACGGGCAACTCGCGACGATGAGTGGCACCGGCATCCCCGCGCGCAGCGTCGGCTCGATCATGGGCGTCAACCCGACTCCCCTGCTGATCCCCTGCCACCGCGTCGTCGCAGGTGACGGCCTGGGCGGATTCTCCGGCGGCCTCCCCGGTGAAGGTCTGGCGACCAAACGGTGGCTCCTCGAGTTCGAAGGTGCGCTCCCGCCGACGTTGTTCTGATCTGGGGGCAGAGCACTCTCGATGTTGTTAGCGTCCCCGCAGGGGCACTTCAGGGACGAACCGAGGAGACTCATGCGGACCAGACGATCACGCGTCGCCACTTCTCTCATCGCCACCGTGTGCGCTGTCGTCACCGCACTCGGCGTCGCCACACCCACGGCAACCGCCTCCCCGGGCACGCCGCATCAGGCGGCCACCACTTCGGGCAACGGGCTCTGTCTGGACCTCGGCTCACCGGAGGTCAAACGCGCACTCCGGGTGATCGGCCCGCCTTTCCGCGGTAGCGATGCGACGTGGGTCGCGCGGAAGGGGCCGTTGAGCCGATCGCTCGACCGCACGCCCAACTGCCCGCCCCTGCTGTGGGCCGTCTTCGACACCTCACGCGGCACCGTGTCCTCCCCGGTCGCCGTTCTGCTGTTCCGGCCCGGCAAGTTCCTGGGCCTGGCGACCAAGCCCACCGGATACACCCAGGTCACCGGTTCGACGCCGGTGAGCGTCACCGTCGCCTACCGGTGGCCGCGCGGCACCGATGCGAACGCGAACCCGTCGGGTGGCCCGGTGTCGTCGATCTTCGTGCCGATCTTCGACCGCGTCTACCGGTTCGGGGACCTTCCGCCCGGAGTGCGCTGACCGGGAGGCTCAGACGATGAGCTCCCCGGTGCCGATCGTCGGAACCGCGGCGAGCAGTTCACGCGTGTAGGGATGCTCCGGGTCACCGAAGACGCGGTCGGCCTCTCCGTATTCGACGACCTCTCCCCCGCGCATCACCAGGATGTCGTCGGCGACGTGGTGGATGACGCCGAGATCGTGCGAGATGAAGACCAGCGAGACACCGGTTTCCACCTGCAACATCGCGAGTAGATCGAGGATGCGGGCCTGGATCGAGACATCGAGAGCCGAGACCGGCTCATCGCACACGATCACCGTCGGTTCCGGCGCCAGCGCACGGGCGATGGCGACACGCTGTCGCTGCCCTCCGGACAGGTGCAGCGGGTGACGCCGGCGGAACGCATCCGAGAGTCCGACACTGTCGAGCAACTCGGAGATGCGGTCGTCGAGCGCTGTTCCGCGCAGGTTCCGCGAACGCAGGCTGTCGCGCAGGATGCGTTCGACGTTCCACCGGGGATCGAAAGAGCTGAGCGGGTCTTGGTAGATGACGGAAATCTGATGACGGTTCGCGCGTCGTTCGACATCGGACAGCCCACTCCACGGGCGCCCGTTCAGCTCAACGGTTCCCGAGTCCGGGTCGGTCAGCCCGAGGACCATGCGTGCAGTTGTCGTCTTGCCCGACCCCGATTCACCGACGATGCCGAGCGTCTTGCCGGGCAGGACGTCGAAGCTCGCACCCTGTACCGCCGGTCGCTCGGTCTTGTTCCTGCCCTCGAAGGACTTTCGAAGATCGCGTACACGCAGCGCGGGAGGCACACCGGCAGCGGAGGCCGTCGGGGGTTCCGGCAGCGCCTCGCCGCTGGTCAGGAGTGTGCCCTTGGAGGTGCGCGACGGCACCGACGCCAGCAGGCTCTTGGTGTAGTCGTGCCTCGGATTGCGCAGCACGTCGTCGGTGGAGCCGTACTCGACGATCTCCCCCTGCCGCATCACCGCGACGCGGTCGGCAAGACGCGCGACGACCGCGAGGTCGTGGGAGATGAGGATGACGCCGTTGCCCCGGTCCTTCGCCTCGCCGAGGACGTCGAGAATCTGGGCCTGGACGGTGGCGTCGAGAGCGGTGGTCGGTTCGTCCGCGATGAGCAGTTTCGGGTCCTGGGCGAGAGCCGAGGCGATCAGCGCACGCTGCCGGAGACCGCCGGAGAGTTCGTGCGGTCGCTGGGCAGCGCGGACGCCGGGTTCGGGAACCCCGACCAGCGTCAGTAGTTCGACGATCTTCTCCTCCCGTTCGGCACGTCGGCGCGGTGATCAGTTCCGGAAGAGACCGCCGCCGTGGGAGCCCGAGTGGGCGGTCAGGGCCTCCCCGATCTCGCTTCCGACGGTGCGCAGTTGATCCAGCGATACCAGGGCGTCCTGGAGGACGAATCCGATGCCCCGACCGCGCAGACGACGCCAGTCCCGGTCCTTGTACCCGAGGAGGGAGCGACCGTCGAAAGCGACCGTCTCGGCGCTGATCCGGGCCCCTTCACCGGTGAGTCCGATGAGGGTGCGGGCGGTGACGGACTTACCCGACCCGGATTCGCCGACGATCGCGAGGCATTCGCCTGCGTTCACCGAGAACGAGACTCCTTTGACCACCTCGCGGCCGCCGAAGGTCACGTGTAGGTCCCGGATCTCGGCGAGCGGTGTGGTGGAGTCGCCGGTGTCGGCGACGTCGGTCCGGGCCTCGAGGGGAGTCGCGACTACGGTCATCGGGTGGTTCCTTCCAGACGGGCGCCGAGGTGGCGTCCCACGGTGGTGAATGCCAGGGCGGTGATCACGATGACAAGGCCCGGGAAGATCTCGAGCCACCAGGCCACGGTGATGTAGGTGCGTCCGGCGTCGAGCAGGGCGCCCCACTCGGGTGACGGGGGCGCGACGCCGAGACCGAGATAGGCCAACCCCGAGGCCCAGATGATCGCCTGACCGACGCCCAGTGTCGCGGTGACGATCATCGGTCGTAGTGCGTTGGGAGCGATGTGCTGCACGAGGATTCGCGTCCGCGAGTGCCCGAGCGCCGTCGCCGCCTCGATGTAGGCGGCATTGCGGACGGTCAGGACCTGGCCGCGGATGATACGTGCATAGCCCGGGGCGATACCGATCCCGATCGCGAAGATCAGCGTGTACGGGCCGGGGCCGAACACCGATGTCAGCAGGAGCCCGAGCAGGATCGTCGGGAAGGCGAACAGCACATCGATCCAACGATTGGCCAGAGCCTGCGCGATCCGCCCCGACAGGCCGGCCGTGATTCCCAGCGCCACGGCGAGGACCAGTGCCACCGCCACCGCTCCGAGACCGATGGCGAGGGACTGCTTGGTGCCGAAGATGATGCGGCTCAGCAAGTCTCGACCCGACAGGTCGGTACCGAACGGGTGCGCCCACGTCGGCGGCGACAGCGTCGCATCGAGGTCGATGGCAAGCGGGTCGTACGGAGCGATCAGACCAGGTACGACCGCTGCCAGGAACAGCAGGACGAGGACGCCGAGCGCGGCGATCACGGTGGGTGGCAGCGCCCACGGCCGGCGCGAGGTCTCCGGCAGTGCGGTGACCGTGCTCCGTGAGGTCTTGATCGACGAGGTCTTGTCGGATGATGTCGCCTCAGACGACGCCGAGTTGGGTGCCGTCCCGGTGGACGGTTTCTGGATGGTCACGGGACCTCGATCCGGGGGTCGATGACGGTGTAGAGGAAGTCGACCAGCAGGTTGGCGACGGTGTAGATGGCGGCGACGAGCACGACGATGCCGCTGACCAGCGGGACGTCGCGCGAGCTGGCGGCTGCGACGAGGGTCTGTCCGATTCCGGCCCGGGCGAAGACGGTCTCGGCGATGACCGCACCCGAGAGCAGCGCACCCATGGCCCAACCGGAGACGGTGACAGCAGGGATGACCGAGTGGCGCAGCACATGTCGAGCACGAACCGACAGGTCGCCGAGACCACGGCTTCGAGCAGTGAGAACGAAGGGCTGGTCGAGTGCCCGGGCGAACTCGTCGCGAGCGATGCTGCCGAGGAACCCGGCCAGCGGTATCGCCAGCGTGAGCACCGGCAGGACCAGTCCTCGCAGCGAGTTGCCGCTCTCGACCGGGAACCAGGCGAGATCGATGGCGAAGACCACCAAAAGGATCGACCCCAGCCAGTACTGCGGGAGACCGGCGCTCACGGTCTCGAGCAGGGCGCCGAGCGCTCCGCCCGGACCGCGGCGGCCGGCGGTCAGCGTCGTGGTCACCAGGACCAGCAGCCAGGCCACGACCAGGGCGCTGATGGTGAGTACCAGGGTGGGACCCAGCTGGGCGGCGATCACGTCGGTGACGGGTTCACTCAGCTGGTACGACGTCCCGAGGTCACCGCGCAGCAGACCCTGGAGGTAGTGCAGGTACTGCTGCCAGATCGAATCGGTGAACCCGAACTGGTCGTTGACCGGGCCCAGTTCGTCGGGAGTGCGTTCGCGGCTCTCCCCCGACGACAGGTTCAGCAGCAACGTCGCGCGGTCACCGGGTGCGAGCACCTGCAGGAGGAACGTGACCGTCGCAGCCGCCCAGAGCACGAACACGGCCGAGCCGAGTTTGCCGAGCCAGCGGAGCCACACCGCCGAGCCTCCGCGGCGTCGACTCCGGACCCGCTCGGTTGCCGACTCCGGGTCGATGATCGTCGTCTTGTCGACCTGGATGGTCATCGCACAAACCTCGCATCCGCGAACACTGGTTCACCTTGGGATTTCTCGACCCACACGTCGTGCAGCTTGGGATCGGCCGCGATCGAGGTCGTCTGTGTGTAGAGGCCGATCGACAGTGCCTGGTCACCGATCAGCTTCTGGGCCTTGCTGTAGAACTCACGCTGCTCGGCCGGGTCCGCCGAACTGTTGGCCTTCTCGATGAAACCCTGCAGGACCGGGTCGTTGTAGTAGGCCGTGTTGTGCGGGTTGGGCGAATCCTCGAGCCGCTGACGCCAGTTGATGTGGAGCAACCCCGGGGTCGGGCTCGTCCAGTAGCCGACGTAGGCGTCGTAGGTGGGCGCCTTGGCGTAGTTGCCGCCGAAGTACTCGCTCTGCGTCGCCGGGACGAGTTCGATGTCGAAGCCGACGTCGCGCGCCTGGTAGGCGATGTTCTGCAGGATCGCCGCCCCCTCGGGTCCGACGATGGCGTCGGCGGCGTACACCACGCGTGCGGTGAGACGCCGGCCGTCCTTGGTGCGGATGCCGTCGGAGTCGCGGGCAGTCCAACCGGCCTGGTCGAGCAGAGCATTCGCCTTGTCCGGGTTCCGGACATAGGCGCCGGCGGCCGGGTCGTAGTCCGGGGTGCTCTGACTCAGCGCGCCGTTCGAGTTGAACGGCACGACGCCGAGAAAGGCTGTCTCGACTGCCTTCTCGCGGTCGGCCGAGTAGGCGAACGCCTGACGCACCCGGACGTCGTCGAATGGTGCGTGGTCGACGTTGAGAGTGATCGCGTTGGGGCGTCCCGGCGTCACGTACTGCTTGGTCTGGAACCGCGTTGTCGCATCAGCCCAGTTGATGGCCGGGACGTTGTAGATGACATCGGATGATCCGCTGGTCAACGAGCCGTACCGCAGCACCGGGTCCTTGAGGAACTTCCAGATCACCTTGTCGACATAGGCGGGGCCCTGGTGTTTCGCGTTGGCCGGTGCCGAGTTGTAGTCCGGGTTCCGCACGAAGGTGATGCTGCGGTTGCGATCCCAGCGTTCGATGATGAACGGTCCGGAGCCGACGGGCTTGGAGCAGTTCTCTTTCTTCCCCCGCGCGAGCGCGGTCGGCGACTGAATCCCGAAGTAGCCCTGGGTCAGAACCGTCAGCAGCGGACTGTACGGCTGCTTCAGGTGCAGGGCATAGGTGTTGCGATCGAGAACCTCGCCGCCGGCGTAGTACTGCCCGATGTAGGCCATCACCGTTCCGTTGGGGGCGTCCGGATCGAGGTACTTGTCGAAGTTGGTCTTCACCGCGGCCGCGTCGAGATCGGTTCCGTCGCTGAACTTCACATCGGGCTTGAGGCGGAAGGTGTAGGTCTTGCGATCCGGGGAGATCTCCCAGCTCGTCGCCAGCCACGGCACCACCGTCCCGTCGTCGTCGAGCGAGACGAGGTTGTCGAGATATTGCCGTGCGAGATAAGCGTTCTGCACCCAGCCGCCGTGGATGCACGGTGGTTCCTGCTCGTGTCCGTACTCGATGACGCCGCCGTCGAGGTAGTCGCCGGCCGCTGCGGGGACACCCGTCGACGTACCGTCTCCGGTGGCCGGGCGTTCGCCGCACGCCGACAGCAGCGCAGCGGCCGACAGGCCGACTGCCAGTAGGGCTCGAGTCCGTCTGGAACGGACAGATCTGAACACGCCAGGTACTCCTCGATATCGAGAGTCGTGAATCGACAGTGGTGGAAAGCCGACTAGAACAAGGTCGGACCGCGGGGATCGGCGGGCCGGCGCCGATGTCGCGACACGCTGAAACGGCAGCGGTGACCCGCGGTCAGCTCGTACGGTAATGATCGGCGGCGTCGACGTCAGTCTTTGGATTCACCCTGAGCACAACGACGCACGGGACGATGGGCGAAAGTACCGTCGTCCGGGTGTCAGAGCCAAAACCCTTGCGTTTCGCTGCATTCGTGATGAACACGACGTCCCACATCCTGCACGGGGCATGGCGTGCTCCCGATGCGCGGCAGACGGACTTCAACTCCCTCCAGCACTGGATCGACCTCGCAAAGACGTTGGAAGAGGCCAGATTCGACTTCATCTTCTTCGCCGACGTCGTCGGACTCTACGACGACTACCAGGGCGACTGGAAGAAGTTCGTCGACACCGGCCTGCAGATCCCGAGCAACGATCCGCTGGTTCTCGCCTCCGCGCTCGCATCGCACACCGAGAACCTCGGCATCGCGATCACCAGCTCGATCCTGCAGGAACACCCCTTCGACTTCGCCCGCAAGATCTCCACACTCGATCACGCCTCCAACGGTCGAATCGCATGGAACATCGTCACCAGCCTGTCCCAGAACGCTTGGCGCAACTTCGGATACGACGGGATCACCGCCCACGACGATCGCTACGCGTGGGCCGAGGAATACGTCGACGTCGTCTACAAGCTCTGGGAGGGCAGCTGGGACGACGGCGCCCTGATCCAGGACAAGGTCGGCGGCATCCACGCCGATTTCGACAAGGTGCACAAGATCCATCACGTCGGCGACCGGTACCGCGTCGAGGGACCCCACCTGGTCGCCCCGTCGCCGCAGCGCACACCGGTGCTGTTCCAGGCAGGCTCGTCGCCCACGGGCCGTCGGTTCGCCGCACGCAACGCCGAGGCACAGTTCATCGTGTCACCCACGCCGCAGGCGGCGAAGGGACTCGTCGACGACACCCGCCGTCTGGCCGCCGCGGCCGGCCGCGATCCGCAGGACATCCAGTTCTTCCAGGGACTCTCCTTCGTCATCGGCAGCACCGAGGAGGAGGCACGGCGGAAGGCCGCCGAGCTCGACGAGTACATCGATCCGAGCACGATCATCGCCCACTCTGCGGGTGGTCTCGGGTTCGATCTCGGGTTCTACGACCTCGACACCCCGATCGGCGAGATCAAGACCGAGGGCACGCAGAGCACGCTGCTGTGGCTGCGCGAGGCCGTGCCCGACCGTGAGCCGACCGTCCGCGACCTGGCCGAACTGCGCAGCCGCAGTGGACGCGTCGTCGGCACGCCGGAGCAGATCGCCGATCGCCTCGCCGAATGGCGCGACGCGGGGGTCGGTGGCATCAACGTCATCAACGCGACGATCCCGAACAGCTACATCGAGTTCGCCGAGCACGTCCTGCCGGTATTGCGTGAGCGCGGACTGGCCCAACAGGAGTACGCGCCTGGCACCAGCCGGCGCAAGCTGACGGGCCGGGACACCCTCCCGGACACCCATCCCGCCGCGGCCTACCGGGGCGCGTTCGCCGAGAAGGTCGAGGTGCCCGCATGAGCGTCCTGACCCGTGTCGTCTCCGATCGCTCGACGATCCTGTCCGAGATCGCCGCCGAAGCCGCCGCGCGCGAACTGACCGGGGTCGACCCGCACGCCCAGGTACGCCTGCTGAGTGAATCCGGTTACACCGCTCTGACTCTCGACGACGCATCCGGCCCCGGTGCCGGTGCGCCCGAGCTGTTCGGATTCCTCATCGACCTCGCCCGCGCCGATCCGATCGTCGCCCACATCCTGCGGGCACACTTCTGGTTCGTCGAGCAGATCCGCCGACTCCCCCAAGGACCCGTCCGCGACCGCTGGACCGCGGAGATCGCCGCGGGGAAGGTGTTCGGCAACGCGACCAGTGAACGCACCGGGAACGCGGGTTCGCTCTCCTTCCGGACCGAACTGCGTGCCATCGACGGCGGGTGGTTGCTGACCGGGGCCAAGTTCTACAGCACCGGCACCGCATTCTCGGACTACGTGTCGGTCACTGCGACGGTACGCGGCGGCGAGTTCGACGGTCAGGTCGCTCGGGTCGTCCTGCCCATCGGTCGCGAGGGGGTCACCGTCGTCGACGACTGGGACGGGATCGGCCAGAACCGCACCGGTACCGGAACCACCACCCTGGACAGTGTCCGGGTGACCGCCGACGACGTCCTGGCCTTCACCGACCCGGCGTCGACCGCCGCGGTCGCCAACGACGGACCGTTCCTGCAGCTCTACCTTCAGGCACTGATCACCGGAATTCTGCTGTCCGTCGGCGACGATGCGACCGCACTCCTGCGGTCACGAACACGGACTTTCGACCACGCCCCCGCCGAGTCACCGCGGCACGACCCCGTGCTGCTCGGCACCGTCGGTGAGATCGACGCGGCCGCCCACGTCGCGCGGGCGGCAGTCCTCGACGCCGCACAGACCATCGAGGAGGCGTTCGCACCGGCACGCAGCGGCGTCATCGAGCCGGACCTGTTCGGCAAGGCATCCATCGCGGCAGCACGGGTCAAGGTCCACGTCGACCGCGTCGGACTGCGTGCCGCCGCCGACCTGTTCGACGTCGGCGGCGCGTCATCGGCCAGCCGGGCCAAGAACCTGGACCGCCACTGGCGCAACATCCGCACCGTCACGCTCCACAACCCCACGTCGTACAAGGCGATCGCACTCGGCGACCTGCTGGTCAACGACACTCCCCTCCCGGCGAACGGTTATTTCTGACCCTCGCTCCTGAGGTGATACGAACACAAGTGACGCTCCCCTCGCTCCCTGAGGTGTGAGGAGCGAAAGCGACGCCCCTCTCGCTCCCTGAGGTGTGAGGAGCGAAAGCGACGCCCCTCTCGCTCCCTGAGGTGTGAGGAGCGAAAGCGACGCCCCCCCTCGCTCCCTGAGGTGTGAGGAGCGAAAGCGACGAACCACGAAGGGCCTGGCGACATTCCGTCGCCAGGCCCTTCGTGCTGTCGTTGCCGGATGAGTTCGATCCGGTTGCGTTCTGTGTCGGCAACCGGGACAGAACGCAATCTGGCATACGAGCCAGGTCTCGAAACTTATGAGACCCCTTTTTGCGACATCGAATCTCGAAACTCCTCGAGCTCTCCAAACTCCCATCGAATCCGTCTCGAATCTCGGGCGCGTCTCAGAATCTGAATCGAGACTTTTGAGATAGAGTTCCGCTTGTGACAGACGAAGCGAGAGGTGGCGCACCGGGGATGTCCCTCGGATACGCGCGCGAGACCCCGGGAGCGCACGCTCTCGGGCCACAGATCGATGCACTGACCGAGGCAGGGGTGGACCCTGGCCGGATCTACACCGATGCCGCCGACCGGACGCAACCCGCGGACCGTCGGGCTGGGATGAACGCCTTACTCGACTACGCGCGAGCCGGTGACACGACGGTGGTCGTGGGCATCGACCGACTGGGCCGTAACATCCGCGAGGTCATGGCCATCACACGTGAACTCGCGAGACGACGCATCGGTCTCCGCTCGTTGCGCGAGGGCATCGACACCGACGACCCGACCGGCGCGATGGTCGTCGGTGTGCTGGCGTCACTGGCCGAACTCGACGACCCCTCCCCCGCACTCAGTTCGGCGAGGCCACTGACCACACCCCACCGGCGGTCGACGTCGACGGTCGGCCGACCCCGTGTCCTCGACGACGAGCAGGTACTCCGCGCCGAACAGATGCGCGCCGCAGGCGAATCCGTGCCGCGGATCGCCCAGGCGCTCGGGGTCAGCCGGGCTACGCTCTACCGCACCCTCGCCGAAAGGCGCACGGTCCGTTGACGAATCACGAGAACGAGCTCCCCGACCTCGACATCGTCACCGAATACGGCGTCGTCACCCGACTACCCACGTCTTTTCCTATCTACGATGCCGACCTCGACGAGCACCTCGATCCCGATCTCTTCCAGAAGGGGTTCGAGGATGCGGAGGCCGCGCTGTGTGCGCTCCCGGCACCGTGGGCGCGTCAGCTCGCGTCGTCGACGCTCGCCTGCCCGCCGGACCCGGACGACGAGGAGCCCAGCTACACCCGCGGTTACCGCGCTGCGCTGTACGGGCACCTGCGTCACGCCGGCAAGTGACCATCGACAACACGGAGGACGCCATGAGCACGGGTTCGCACGGCGAGGTGCAGCAGGACGACGGCCGGTTCCGGGTCACCCGGTGGACGATCGAGCCGGGTGGGGCCATCCCCATGCACCGGCACGACCACGATTACGTCGTCGTGCCGCTCGTCGACGACACCATGTACGCCGTCGCACCGGACGGTTCGGAGATCGCCGCGGAGCTCCGGATCGGCGAGAGCTACACCCGGATCGCCGGTGTCGAACACCGCGTCGAAAACCGGGGTTCGACGAACACCATCGTCTTCGTCGAGGTCGAACGGCTCTGACCGCTTTCCCGAGGTGAATCCGGCACACATCGTGCGGCGCTTCGAGTCGGTGCCGAGTCCGTCCACGCCGTATTCTTCAGGCGTGGTTCGACTGACAGTGGGAAGCCATCGCGACGACGCGACGTCCGACGTCGTCCTCTCCGCGCGCAAGTTCAACCGGCACACCTTCTGGTGCGGCCAGAGCGGTTCGGGGAAGACCTATGCGCTCGGGGTGGTGCTGGAGCAGTTGCTGCTGAACACCCGACTGCCGCTGCTCATCCTCGACCCGAACGCCGACTTCACCCGGCTTCCAGAGACGCGCGACACCACCGACCCCGATCTCGCCGCGGCCATCGCCGCAACCGACATCCAGGTGCTGCATTCGACCCGACGCGACCTCCCGCAGTTACGGGCGCGGTTCACCGATCTGCCACTGACCGCGAAGGCCGCGGTGCTGCAGTTGGATCCGATCGCCGACGCCGACGAGTACAACGTCCTGCTACATGCCGACGCCACCCTCAGCGGAGGCGGCGCCGACGACACACCCGACCAGGACACCTACATCTCGGCGCTGCGCGCATCCGACGAGCCCGGTCACCAGCGGCTGGCCAAGCGGATCGAGAATCTCCAGGTCCTCGACTGGGATCTGTGGGCTCGAGGCGAGGTCGCGGCCACCGACATCATCGACGAACGCCCCCAGGCCACCGTGCTCGATCTGGGCGGGTTCGCCCATCCCGCAGAACCCAAGGTTGCGGCGCTGTCCGTGCTGGAACATCTGTGGGCGCATCGCGAAGAGCGGCGGCCCGTCCTCATCGTGATCGACGAGGCCCACAACATCTGCCCGCCCGTCGCCACCAGCGCGGTCGAGCAGGCCCTCATCGACCGCGTCGTGCAGATCGCCGCCGAGGGACGGAAGTTCGGGCTCTGGCTCCTCCTGTCGACACAACGGCCGACGAAGATCCACCCCAACGTGCTGTCCCAGTGCGACAACCTCTGCCTGATGCGGATGAATGCGCCACGCGACCTGGCCGAGCTCGCCGACACCTTCGGATTCGTCGGCGAACACATGTTGGCGGAGTCACCCGAGTTCCGGCAGGGCGAGGCACTCTTCGCGGGCGGGTTCATCACCACACCCACCTTCACCCGGATGGGCGCTCGGATCACCGAAGAGGGCGGCGCCGACGTCGGGGTGCCGCTGCTCGCCTGAGCCTGCCCCGGCGGCGCCCCCGGATCGGCGCGCGTCGAGCCCGATCCCGGGTTGCGCCACAACCGTTGTACCGACCGTCGGACGGACGAGGCAGTCAAGGACAAGTCCGATAAAACGGGCGTTCGACCATCTGAACGGATGACGGTGACGGCACGGTCGTTGGCGAATCGTGATCTCCCGGTGACGCTTACGCCCTCATGCTGCTCGTGGTCGGTGCGACCATGGACCGAGTCGGGGGTTGCGGTTCGCGAGCGCGGACCGGGCGCAGTGTCAGTTCGGGCCCGCGTCGCGTTTTCAGCGGTTCAAGTCGGCGGGCCGCACTCTCCTTCGGACAGTGCAAGGTGGTCGAGCGATGAACGAATCGTCGGGCAACAACGGGCAGATGGTGACCGAGGGCAACCCCGGCGAGCGCGAACTCGCGGGCCTCCGTGCGGAGTTGGACAAAATCGACAACCGGTTGCTCGACGACGTCCGCGCCCGGATAGAGATCTGCACCCGCATCGCGTATCTCAAAGAACGCCACGCCATTCCCGTGATGCAGCCGCGCCGAGTGGGAGCGGTGCACGATCACGCGCACCGCTACGCCCTCGATCACGGACTCTCACCACAGTTCCTGCACGATCTCTACGACCTGCTCATCTCGGAGACCTGCCGGGTGGAGGACCTCATCGTGGCGACCGACGAACTGCGCACGAATGGCGCTCCGATCGACCATGCGGACCCCGATCGCGTCCTCGTCCGGCGTTCACCCGCGGACGGCGCTCCCGATACCAGCGTGCGTTGAGGTGGTCGCGGTGCGGACACTGCTGATCGACAACTACGACTCGTTCACCTACAACCTTTTCGCTCTGCTGACAGAGGTGAACGGCCAGGAACCCGTGGTCGTTGCCAACGATGCGCCGTGGTCGTCGGTGAATCTTTCGGCATTCGACAACGTGGTGGTCTCCCCCGGCCCGGGGCGGCCGGACTGCGCCCGCGACTTCGGGATCAGCCGGCGGGCCCTCATCGACAGCGGACTCCCCGTGCTCGGAGTGTGCCTGGGACACCAAGGGTTGTGTCACCTGTTCGGCAGTCCGGTGGTCTCGGCACCGGAACCTCGGCACGGACGGATCAGCGCGGTCCACCACGACGGACAGGGCCTGTTCGCTGGTCTTCCGTCTCCGTTCCGGGCGGTGAGGTACCACTCTTTGGCGGTCCTGGAGGTCCCGGCCGAGCTGGAGGCCCAGGCGTGGTCGGACGACGGCGTCCTGATGGCGGTGCGTCACCGGGAGCTCCCGTTGTGGGGGGTGCAGTTCCATCCGGAGTCGATCTGCACCGAGTACGGGCGCGAACTGCTGTCGAACTTCGCTGCAGCCACGCCGGAGCGGGCGCGGCGACCCCTGGCGGCGAGAACCACCTCCGAGGAACGGCCGACACCGGTGAAGCCGGCGCACGACTTCCGGGTGCGGTCAGAGCAGGTGGACCGGGTCGTCGATCCGTCCGCGGTGTACGAGCGCCTGTTTGCCGACGGACCGAACAGCTTCTGGCTCGACGGGTCGGCGGCGAACGAAGCGGGGAGCCGGTTTTCCGTGATGGGTGACTGCTCGGGCCCGCGCGCCGAATACGTGACGTACCGAGTTCCCGAAATGACTGTGCGAGTGCAACATTCGGATGGAACCGAAGAAGAGATCCGCAGCACCTTCTTCGACTATCTCGATGCCCGGTTGCGGGAGCGGTCGGTGGCGCCCAGGCCGGATCTGCCATTCGGGTTCTGCCTCGGCTATGTCGGTTATCTCGGCTACGAGCTCAAGGCGGACACCGGCGGCCAGTTGGCGCACGCGTCCGAACAGGCCGATGCGGCTCTGGTGTTCGCGGACCGGGCCGTCGTGATCGATCACGAACGCGGGTGCGCCCACCTCCTCGCTCTCGAACCGGTCGACGGCGCGGAGCCCGGCACCGTCGACCCGAAGACGGCGCGGTGGTTGTGCGAGACGGCATCGGCCATCCGGGAGCTCCAAGACCATGCCTCCGAACCTCTGGTGACCGCTCCCCCTCTGGTGCAGGAGTCGCACGAGGCGCCGATCCTGTTCCGGCACGACCACCCGACCTACCTGAGGCTCATCGAGCAGTGCTTGGCGGAGATCCGGTCCGGGGAGTCGTACGAGGTGTGCCTGACGAATTCGGCGACCGTGCACCGCAGCCTCGACCCGGTCTCCGGCTACTCCTGCCTTCGCGAGATCAGTCCGATGCCCTACAGCGCACTACTCCAGTTCTCGGGGTTGTCGGTGCTCAGCGCATCCCCCGAACGGTTCCTGAAGGTGGGTGCCGATCGCACGGTGGAGTCGAAACCGATCAAGGGCACCCGGCCGCGGTCGGCAGATCCCGTGCAGGACGAGGGGTTCCAGTACGACCTGCGACACAGCGAGAAGGACCGGTCGGAGAACCTGATGATCGTCGACCTCGTCCGCAACGACCTGTCGCGGGTCTGCGAACCCGGCTCCGTACACGTACCGTCACTTTTCGACGTCGAAACCTACTCGCCGGTACACCAATTGGTGTCGACGGTGCGCGGGACCTTGCGCGAAGGAGTGTCCGCGGTGGACTGTGTGCGGGCGGCGTTCCCGGGCGGGTCGATGACCGGCGCGCCGAAGATCCGCACAATGGAGATCATCGACAAACTCGAGGCCGGCCCCCGAGGGGTGTATTCGGGTGCGATCGGCTACTTCTCGCTGACCGGAACCGCCGACCTGTCGATCGTGATCCGAACCATGGTGGCCACCGAATCCGAGGTCACCTTCGGGGTCGGGGGTGCGATCGTCGCGCTGTCGGACCCGGAAGACGAGTTCGAGGAGACGATGGTGAAGGCGCTGTCGATGCGACGCTGCCTGTCCGTCGCCGACGAGAGCGAACCATGACCTCGTCACCTACCCCCGGTGCCCGGTCGGTCGTCGTGGCCGGCGGTGCGGGGGCGGTCGGCACGATGCTCGCTGACCGGTGGCGCGGTGACGGGGACACCGTGCACGTGCTCGACGCACGCTGCGGCGACGACATCCGATCGCCTGGGCCGGAGGCGGCCGCACTGTTGGGCGAGGCCGACGTGGTCGTCCTCGCGGTCCCGGAGGACGTCGCGTTGGCGGCCGTGAAGGCGGTCAGCACGCTGTTGCGGCCGACAGCGATGCTCTTGGAAACGCTCTCGGTGAAGTCCCGGTTCTCCTCCGCCGTCGCCGAACTCGCCGGGGACGACGTCGACGGGAGCGGTCCGATCGTCGGGATCAACCCGATGTTCGCTCCGTCCCTCGGCCTTTCAGGCCGGACGGTTGCAGTCGTCGTTCATCGAGACGGTCCTGGTGCGGGTCGCCTTCGCGACGACCTCGCGCGGTGGGGCGCACGGGTGGAGATGACGACCGCGGACCGGCACGACCACGTGTGTGTGGCGGTGCAGGCCCTCACCCATGCGGCGATCCTGGCGTTCGGGTACGCGCTCGCCGACCTCGGAGTCGACGCCGACGAAGCGGCCGCTCTGGCCACACCTCCGTTCACGACGATGTCGGCACTGCTGGCACGGATCACCGGCGGCACACCTGAGGTGTATCGGGACGTGCAGGCGTCGAACCCATGTGCACCTGCCGCGCGAGAGGCGTTGGCGCGGGCGGTCTCCCGGGTGTCCGATGCGTGCGCGGGCGACACCGAGGATTTCGCGACATTGCTCACCGAAGCGGGTGGATCGTTGGGCAGTCACGCAGACGACTACGCGCGACTGTGTGCGCAGATGTTCGAGGGACTGTCACGATGACCGACCACCTGCCCGAACACGATGCGTCCGACCCGGTGGAGTCGGCGGTCATCGAGGGTCTGGTGCGGAGCTGGCCGCGGCGGGCGACGGTGCGGCGCACCGAACCCGAACTCGACATCCCCACGATGGACGACCTCTACGACGACACCCGCGACGACTATCCCGAGGTGCTGCTCCCGTTCACGGGGCATCCGACCTGGGAGCGGCTCGACGAAGACGTTCGGACCCGGGTCCGGGCATGGGCGTGGATCGCGTACAACAAAAACGTCGTCGACATCGAACAGGACGTCGTGACACCCGGTTTCGGGCTACTGTTCCGGGACGTGTTCGGCACCGGGTTCTCTGACGCCGACCGCGCAGCGGTGGTGCAGTCGATGGTCGACGAGGAATACCACACGCTCATGCACCTGAACGCGTCCGCGCTGACCCGACGTCGTCGCGGCTGGGCGTTGCCGGACACGACATTGCCGGAGTCGTCGACGGTGCGGCGACATCGGGAGGCGCGCACACAGGCAGAGTCCCCACGAGCGGCCGCGCTCACGACACTGGCGTTCGCGACGGTCGCGGAGACCTCGATCGCGGACTACCTGAGCCTGATCGCCGGGGACCGGACGATCCAACCGGTACACCAGGCGACCATCGCGCTACACCGCCGCGACGAGCGCGCCCACGCCTCGGTGGCGATCGAGATGATCGCCTCGGTCCACGACAAACTCGATTTCGAAGACCGGAGGTGTCTGGCGCGAGCGCTGCGCGACGGGGTCGACGCGTTCACCACCACCGACGGGGCTGTGTGGTCGGCGATCCTGGCCGCGGAACAGGTCCCGGACGCAGACCAGATGCTGCGCGACGCCGCCCAGGACCCCGAGCGCCGGCGATTCCTCCAGGACTGCAGCGCGATCGACCGGTTGCTCGCCCAGTACGGGGAGCTGGAACATCGCTAACGGCTGGGCGTAGACACGACAGTGGCCAGCACATTGTGCTGACAATTCTGTCGGGCTGACAGGACCCCTCGTTCTGCTCCCTTGCGAGCCAAGAAAAACTGAGTACGCTCATTCATGTGAATGTGACGCAGCCGTTTTCGGGCCCCGAACGGCGTCAGGACGCCCGTAAGGTAGAGCCCCGCCGCGAGCAGAACATGCGGCTCAAGAGGGAACGGATCTTCCGCGCCGCGTCTGACCTGGTGCGTGAGCGGGGGTTCTCCGCAGTAACCACACAGGAGGTGTCCGCCAGGGCCGGGGTAGCAGCGGGGACTCTGTTCCGCTACGCCGCGACCAAAAGTGAGCTGCTGCTCATGGTCTACAACGAGGTACTCCGGTCGTCTATAGCCGAAGGCGCCGAGCATGCGGCCTCGACGCCCGAGCCTGCCGCCGCGATCGTCGCGAGGCTGTCCCCGCTTGTCGCCGCCGCCGCGCGGGAGCCGGAGAACAGTGCTGCGTACCAGCGGGAGCTGCTGTTCGGTCCACACAACGCGAAGTTCCGAGCCGAGGGCATGGCATTGATCTTCGAACTCGAGGCGTCACTCGCTGACACACTGCGCCGCGCCGCGCCGGCGCTGAGCGACGAGGAGGCACGTGTTGCGGGATCCGCGCTGTTCGCCATCACCCATCTCGCGATCGCTCGGATGTCGGCCTCGGACATTCCGGAGATCGACGCGATCAACGACCTCAGACTCCAAGTCACACAGATCGTGACCGGCGTGGTGCATTACACACCCGGCGGCCGGATCGGCCGTTAGAGAAGAGAAAAAGGAGACAGGACAATGAGCAGCATCACGCGCGTGACGGTCTTGGGGACGGGTGTCCTCGGCAGCCAGATCGCCTTCCAGACCGCCTACAGCGGCTTCCAGGTCACCGCCTACGACATCAGCGACGACGTCATCGAGGCAGCCAAGAAGCGGTTCGACACTCTCGTCATCACCTATAAGGAGGACGGAGTCGCGGGGGCGGCCGAAGGGAAGGCGGACGAGGCGCTGACCCGCATCCGGTTCTCATCCGACCTCGCAGAGGCCGTCGCGGACGCGGATCTGGTCATCGAGGCGATCCCGGAGGTACTTTCCATCAAACAGGACACCTACCGCAAGCTCGGCGGGCTCGCGCCGGAGAAGACGATCTTCGCAACGAACTCATCGACGCTGTTGCCGAGCGACCTCAAGGACTCCACCGGCCGCCCAGCGAAGTTCCTCGCACTCCACTTCGCCAATCAGGTATGGAAGTACAACACCGCCGAGGTGATGGGGACGTCGGACACGGACCCGGCCGTCTTCGACGAGATCGTCGCCTTCGCCGGCGAGATCGGAATGGTGCCGATCCCGATTCACAAGGAGAAGGCCGGCTACGTCCTCAACTCGCTTCTGGTGCCGTTCCTGAACGCGAGCTACGCACTCGCAGCGGGCGGCTACGCCGAGCCAAAGGACATCGACAACGTCTGGCGGATCGGCACAGGCGCGCCGCTGGGCCCCTTCCAGATCACCGACATCATCGGCCTCACCACGCCGTACAACATCCTCTGCCACGCGGGCCCGGAGGCGAAGCCGCTCGCGGAGTGGCTCAAGGCGAACTACATCGACCAGGGCAAGCTCGGCATCTCTACCGGTGCAGGCTTCTACGACTACACGAGCACGGAGGCGTGACCATGTACTACAGCAGCGGCAACTACGAGGCATTCGCGCGCCCGCGTAAGCCCGAGGGTGTAGAGGACAAGACCGCCTGGTTCGTCGGGGCTGGGCTGACCTCGATGGCGTCGGCGGTGTTCATGATCCGCGACGGACAGCTCCCCGGGGACAGGATCACGATCCTCGAACGGCTCGACCTCCCCGGCGGGGCGCTCGACGGGATCCGCAAGCCCGAGAAGGGCTTCGTTATCCGCGGCGGCAGGGAGATGGAGGACCACATGGAGTGCCTGTGGGACCTCTTCCGCACCATCCCGTCGCTCGAGGTCGACGGGTCGGTGCTCGACGAGTTCTACTGGCTCAACAAGGACGACCCCAACTACTCTCTCAACCGCGTCACCCACAACCAGGGCGAGGAGTTCGTCACGAACAACGAGTTCGGGCTGAGCGACAAGGCGCAGAAGGAGATGGTCAAGGTCTTCCTCGCCTCCCGCGAGGAGATGGAGGACAAGCGCATCGACGAGGTCTTCGGCGAGGACTTCCTCAACAGCAAGTTCTGGCTGTACTGGCGCACGATGTTCGCGTTCGAGAACTGGCACTCCGCCCTAGAGATGAAGCTCTACCTTCACCGGTTCGTGCACCACATCGGCGGTCTGCCCGACCTGTCGGCACTGAAGTTCACGAAGTACAACCAGTACGAGTCGCTCGTGCTCCCGATGTACAGGTGGCTGCTGGATCAGGGCGTGATGTTCGAGTTCTCCACCGAGGTCACCGACATCGACTTCACCTTCGACGGGGACCGCAAGCAAGCGACCCGCATCCACTGGGTCAAGGACGGGGTCGAAGGCGGGGTCGACCTCGGTGCCGACGATCTCGTGCTCGCCACGATCGGCTCGCTCACCGAAAACTCCGACGACGGCAACCACCACCGCGCTGCGAAGCTCGACGAAGGCCCGGCACCTGCTTGGGACCTGTGGCGACGGATCGCAGCCAAGCATCCGTCGTTCGGCCGTCCCGACGTGTTCGCCGGCGACATCCCCAAGACCAAGTGGGAGTCCGCCACGGTCACGACCGTCGGCCCCGGGATCCCCTCCTACATCGAGAAGATCGCCAAGCGCGACCCGTTCTCGGGCAAGGTCGTCACCGGCGGCATCGTCACCGCCAAGGACTCCGCCTGGCTGATGAGCTGGACCGTCAACCGGCAGCCACACTTCAAGGCGCAGGCGGACGACGAGATCGTCGTCTGGGTATACGGACTCTTCGTCGACGTTCCCGGCGACTACACCGGCAAGACGATGCAGGAATCGACCGGCGAAGAGATCACCCAGGAGTGGCTCTACCACATGGGCGTCCCCGTTGAGCAGATCCCCGAGCTCGCCGCCCACGGCGCGAAGACCGTGCCCGTCATGATGCCCTACGTCACATCGTTCTTCATGCCCCGCAAGGCCGGTGACCGCCCCGACGTTGTGCCCGAGGGCGCGGTGAACTTCGCGTTCATCGGCCAGTTCGCCGAAACCACGCGCGACACCATCTTCACCACCGAGTACTCGGTGCGCACCGGGATGGAGGCCGCCTACCATCTGCTGGGTATCGACCGCGGCGTGCCGGAGGTGTTCAACTCCACCTATGACCTGAGGTTCCTGCTCAAGGCCACTGCGCGCCTGCGTGACGGCGAGGAGGTGGAGCTCCCCGGCCCGAAGTTCGTCGGCAACCGCATCATCGAGCGCCTCGACCATACCCAGATCGGACAACTGCTCACCGATTTCGGTCTCGTCCCAGAACTCGACGGCACGACGAAACGGGCCCGAGCGGACGACGCCATCTCCTGACCCGCAGGCGCTGACTCGGTCCGCCGAGCGAGGATCACCCCGCGCCGATCCTTGGCACGGGGTGATCCTCGCTGGTCAATCCCCGTTGTGGAGGTGGCGGCCGACTTCGAGGGCTTTCCGGGGTACGTGGCGTGGCAGCCTGCTCGCCTCCCATTGTCCACGGGACTCGGGTTCAGCGCGATCCGTCCGTCCATGGGCGACCGCCGAAGAGAGCCCCAAGGGGACAGAGTGGGACCACGGAAAACGACCTCCGGGAATGATGAAGCCCAAGCGAGAAACCAACTCTCGCCTGGGCTTTACGTCGGGCTGACAGGATTTGAACCTGCGACCACTTGACCCCCAGTCAAGTGCGCTACCAAACTGCGCCACAGCCCGTTGTCTGCAGACCTCTCGGTCCTTCGACTGCCCACCGGAGCGGGCGGATTAAAGATTAGCCGACGAGTGCTGTTCTGTACCAATCGCCTGGTCAGAAGGGGTGTTCCCCGACGCGTCGGCTGCTGCCGGGTCAGTTGGTCGAGGAACGCTTCTTGAACCAGATCCAGCCGCCGGTCACGATCAGCGCGCCGAGGAGCGAACCGATGATGCCGCTGGGGTGGAGTTCGATGCCGTGACCAGCGATCAGGCTGATCAGCAACCCGCCGATGAAGGAGCCGGCGACGCCGGCGACGAGCGCCAGACCCCAGTCGATACTCCACATGTTCTTGCCACCGATGATGAGCTGAGCCAGGGCGCCGATGACCATTCCGAAGACGATGATTGCCAAGATGAGCACGAGACGCAGCATCTCACAGCGCCTCCAACATCAGTCACAACCGCACCAGGAACGCACGAGACGGTCAGCGCTTGCGGCGCTGCTCCCGCTTGTCGCGGACACGCACGTTGATGCGCACCGGCGAACCGTCGAAGTTGAACTCCTCGCGCAGACGACGCTCCAGGAATCGGCGGTAGCCGGCCTCGAGGAAGCCCGTGGTGAACAGCACGAAGGTCGGCGGACGCACCGACGCCTGGGTCGCGAACATCACGCGTGGCTGGCGACCACCACGCAGGGGCGGCGGGTTGGCCGCGATGACGTCCTTGAGCCAGCTGTTCAGCGGCCCGGTCGAGATGCGCTTGTCCCACGCCTCGAGCGCGCTCTCCATCGCCGGCACCAGCTTCTGCACCGAACGACCGGTCGACGCCGAGATGTTCACCCGACGCGCCCACGGCACGCGCGCGAGCTCACGGTCGATCTCCTTGTCGAGCTGGTAGCGACGATCCTCGTCGACCAGGTCCCACTTGTTGAATGCGATGACCAGCGCGCGACCGCTCTCGATGATGAGCGACAACACCCGCAGGTCCTGCTCGGTGATCGGCTGCGAGGCATCGATCAGCAGGATCGCCACCTCGGCGGCGTCGAGCGCCGCCCGCGTGCGCAGCGACGCGTAGTACTCGTGACCGCTCGCGGTGCGCACCTTGCGACGCAGACCGGCGGTGTCGACGAAGTTCCAGACCTTGCCGCCCAGTTCGACGATCTCGTCTACGGGGTCGACGGTGGTCCCAGCGACGTTGTCGACCACCGAACGTTCGGTGCCGGCCAGCTTGTTCAGCAACGAGCTCTTGCCCACGTTCGGCTTGCCGACCAGCGCCACGCGGCGCGGACCGCCCAGCACGGGTGCCTCACGCGGAGTCGCCGGCAGCTTCTGCAAGATGACGTCGAGCAGGTCGCCGGCACCGCGGCCGTGTGCCGCCGACACCGGATGGGGCTCACCGAGCCCCAGCGACCACAGGGCGGCCGTGTCGGCCTCCATCCGCTCGCTGTCGACCTTGTTGGCGCACAGGATCACCGGCGTCTTCGACCGGCGCAGGACGCGTGCCACGGCCTCGTCGGTCGCAGTGGCACCGACCGTTGCGTCGACGACCACGACGATCGCATCAGCGGTGCGCATCGCTAGTTCGGCCTGCGCCGCGACGGCCTGCTGCAGGCCCTTCGCGTCAGGCTCCCAGCCGCCGGTGTCGACGACGGTGAAGCTGCGTCCGGACCAGCTCGCCGAGTAGGACACACGGTCGCGCGTGACGCCGGGGATGTCCTCGACGACGGCCTCGCGCCGGCCGAGGATGCGGTTGACGAGGGTGGACTTGCCCACGTTCGGGCGTCCGACGATCGCCAGCACCGGCATGTGCTCGACCTCGGCGGCGCCGTCGGCGCCCTCGATATCGGCCAGCTGCCAATCGGATTCGTCCGACCAGATGCCGTCGCCGGGCAACGCTGTCAGGTCGGTCTCGAAGTTGTCGCTCACCGTTCTGATACTCCGATCCGGGTCTCGACGAGGCCACTCAGTTCGTCGAGCACCTCCATGAGGGTCTTGTCACTGGTGTCGACGACGACGGAGTCGTCGGCGGCACGCAGCGGCGACACCGCGCGCGTCGAATCCAGATGATCTCGACGGTTCACGCTGTCGAGGACCGATGCGTAATCGCTGTCGCGTCCCGCGGCCAGATTCTGCTTGTGCCGCCGGTCGGCTCGGGCCTCCGGCGTCGCGGTCAGGAAGATCTTGACGTCGGCAGTCGGGAACACCACGGTCCCGATGTCGCGACCCTCGACCACCACGAAGCGCCCCTGCGCGTTCTGTCGCTGCAGCGCAACGAGTTTGGTGCGCACCTCGGGAACCGCGGACACCGCCGACACCGCGCTGGTGACGTGGTCGGTCCGGATGGGGCCGGACACGTCGCGACCGTCGAGCAGCACCGTCGACGACCCGTCGCCGTTGGGGATCAGCTCGATGTCGACCGCATCGACGACCCGGGCGATACCGGCCGGATCATCAAGTGCCACACCTGCGTCGAGAACCGCCAGGGTCACCGCGCGGTACATCGCACCGGTGTCGAGGTAGCTGGCGCCGACCTTGTCGGCGAGCAGCTTCGACACCGACGACTTGCCCGTGCCGGCCGGCCCGTCGATGGCGACGACGCGCGTCGTGCCAGCGGTCACAGTCCGACCGCCTTGTACAAGCCGCCGACCTCGTCGTTGCCGAGAACACGCAGGCTGCCGGGTCGCTGCTCCCCCAGCGCGACCGTACCCACATGGGTGCGAACGAGTTTAGTGACCGGGAAGCCGACCTCGTCCATCATGCGGCGCACGATGCGGTTACGTCCCTCGTGCAGGGTGATCCGCACCAGCGACTGCCCCTCGTGGACCTCGATCACGGTGAACTTGTCGACCTTGACCGGGCCGTCGTCGAGTTCGATGCCCTCGCGGAGGTGACGGGCGATGCCGCGCGGCACCTCGCCCTTCAGCGTCGCGAGGTAGGTCTTGGGCACCTCGAACGACGGGTGCATCAGCCGGTGGGCCAGCTCCCCGTCGTTGGTCAGCAGCAGCAGGCCCTCGGTGTCGGCGTCGAGCCGGCCGACGTGGAACAGACGCTGTCCGGCCATCACGCGTTCGGCGACCACGTCACCGACGCACGGACGCCCCTGATCGTCGGCCATGGTCGACTGCCAGCCCTTGGGCTTGTTGAAGGCGAGGTACTGCTTGGTCTCGTCCATGATCACGCGCGCATCGTCGACGTGGATGATCGCGGTGTCGGGGTTGATGCGCAGACCCTGCTCGGTGACGACCTTGCCGTCGACCTTCACACGTCCGGCGGCGATCATCTCCTCGGCGCCGCGGCGCGAGGCCACACCGGCCTGGGCGAGGACCTTCTGGAGTCGGACACCGTCTGCGACGAATTCCGGCCCGTTGCCGCTCACCTGGTCCGGTGCCACCTGGTGGCGTGCGGGCCGGGCGTTGTTGAGCCGGATCTTCCCGACGTCGGCATTGGGTTTCGACGACCCCTTGCGGTGCGTCTTCTTCGTTCGCGGTTGCTGTGCGGGGGCGCCCTTACGGCGTTTTCCCGGTGAGCCATCTCGGCCAGCGGAAGCCATTGTTCTCAATCCTGTGTTCGTCGGATCCGTGCGGATCTAGTCATCGTTCAGGTCACCGTCGGTGACCAGTACCTTCGAGTCTGACGCCTGAGGCGACAGTTTGGCGAATCGGGGATCCGAGAGCAGCTCGTCGTCGAGGTCGTCGATGAGGTCGACGTCGGGTAGCAGGGGCGCCAGATCGGGCAGTTCCGACAGCGATGCGAGGCCGAGTCGTTCGAGGAACAGCTCGGTGGTCGCATAGGTCGTGGCGTTGGTCTGCGGGTCCTGGCCGACCTCGTTGATCAGGCCACGGGCGACCAGGGTCCGAATCACGCCGTCGACGTTCACACCGCGGATTGCGCTGACCCGCGCGCGGGTCACCGGCTGCCGGTAGGCGATCACGGCCAGTGTCTCCAGTGCCGCGCGCGTCAGCTTCGACCGTGCCCCGTCGAGCAGCAATCGTTCGACGTACGGCGCGTAGTCCGCGCGGGTGTAGAAACGCCAGCCGTCGCCGGCGAACCGCAGGTCGATGCCGCTGCGCGCTGCGGTGAGCTCGGACGACATCGCGTTGAGCATGTCGCGCACCCGGGACCGGTCCTGGTCGACGGCGTTGGCCAGTTCCTCGGTGGTCACCGGGGTGTCGACGACGAGCAGCACGGCCTCCAGCGCCGCCCGCAGCGTCGCGTCATCGAGGACCTCGACCTCGTCCTCCCCCGTCAGCGCCGTCTGTTCGGGATCGGCCGGGCCGGGATCGCTCGCACCGTTGTCGTCCGGCACGGCCTCGGCCACCGCACCCGGCTCGTCCGCGTCCGCCACGGCTTCGTCGTTCATGGCCTCGTCGTTCACATCGTCGGCGTCGTCGATCGGTCCGTCGGTCATCCGTAATCCTCTGCCTTGTCGATGCGCAGGTCGTCGATCTCGCGTTCTCCGGTCCACATCACCGCGAGATCGCCGAGAGCCTCGGGTTGTTCGAAGGTGATGGCTGCCTCGCGGTAGAGCTCCAGCAGGCCGAGGAAGCTGCCGACGATCTCCAGGCCGGTCTCACAGTCGGCGGTGAGCACGCGGAACGGGACCCATTCGCCGGTCGACGCGCTGAGCAGCGCCGCCATCCGACGCGCCTGACCCGGCACCGAAACCGACTGCACGTCGTGCAGGTGGTCGAGTCCGACGGTCGGCACCGGCCGCGGGGTCAGCGCCGTCGCGGCGACCTGCACGAAACCAGCGGCGTCGACACCCAGGGTGACCTCCGGCAGCAGGTCCTCGAACCGCTGCTCCAGCGAGACCGCACGCGGATAGCGTTGCAGTGCAGCGGCTTCCAGCTCGCCGAACAGCTGCGCCACCTGCTTGTACGCGCGGTACTGGAGCAGTCGTGCGAACAGCAGGTCGCGGGCTTCGAGAAGTGCGAGGTCCTCGGGGTCGTCGACCTCGCCCGAGGGCAGCAACCGTGCCGCCTTGAGGTCGAGCAGCGTGGCCGCCACGACGAGGAACTCGGTGGTCTGGTCGAGCCCGACCTCCGGCCCGAGTTCGCGGGTGTAGGCGATGAAGTCGTCGGTCACCACGTGCAGCGCGACCTCGGTGACATCGAGCCGGTGCTGCGAGATGAGGTTCAGCAGCAGGTCGAACGGGCCCTCGAAGTTGCGCAGTTTGACCCGGAAGCCGGATTCGGTGGCCTCGTCGTTCTCCTCGGGCGCGTCACCGGCCGGCGCCGACGCCTCGATCGGCGCGGCCGCTCCGGGTCCGTCCACCTCAGGCCCGTCCACGTCGGGTCCGTCCACGTCGGGTCCGTCCACTTCCGGCGCAGAAGGATCGGACACGGCCGGGTCGGTGTCGACGGTCATGCGCCCTTGAGGTTGCGCGCGATCACCTCACGCGCCAGCGCCCGATACGCCTTCGCACCGGCCGAGCGGGGTGCCCAGGACGTGATCGGTTCACCGGCGACGCTCGTCTCGGGGAAGCGGACGGTACGCGAGATCACGGTGTCGTAGACGGCCTCGCCGAACACCTCGACGACACGTGCCATCACCTCGCGGGAGTGCAGCGTGCGGGCGTCGAACATGGTGACGAGGATGCCGCCGAGGTCCAGGCGCGGGTTGAGGCGGTCGCGCACCTTGTTGATCGTGTCGGTGAGCAGCGCCAGGCCGCGCAGTGAGAAGTATTCGCACTCCATCGGGATGAGCACGGTGTCCGCGCAGGCCAGGGCGTTCACGGTGAGGAGCCCGAGCGACGGCTGGCAGTCGATGAGCACCACGTCGTAGCGGTCCAAGACGGGGTGCAGTGCACGGCCCAGGGACTGTTCCCGGCCCACCTCGGTGACGAGCTGGATCTCCGCGGCGGAGAGATCGATGTTGCTGGGCAGCAGGTCGAGTCCGTCGACGCGTGTACGCATCAGCACGTCGTCGGTGGCCACCTGCGGCGGGACGAGGAGGTTGTAGACCGTCTGCTCGAGTTCGTGGTGCGGCACACCGAGACCCGCCGACAACGCACCCTGCGGGTCGAGATCGACGAGCAGGACGCGACGCCCGTACTCGGCGAGCGCGGCACCGAGATTGATGGTCGAGGTGGTCTTGCCGACCCCGCCCTTCTGATTGCAGACGGCGATGACGGTCGCCGGACCGTGACGATCGAGGGGTCGCGGTTCGGGAACCTCGCGATAGGGCCGTCCGGTGGGGCCGATCTCGTCGGCCGCGTGGTGATCGACCTCGTCGGCGTCATGACCCGGTGAGACCTGGATGCTGTACTGGTCCCCCGCGGAGGTCACGACCACGTCCCCGAACACTCGAGGCGGGTGCCAGACCGCGGTGCGCTCGGAGTGGTCACGTGCCCGCCGCTCCCTTCACTCTTCGGTGTCCGATGCGTGTCGGCCGGGCGGCGGATGCCGGTCCCTGGTCGACGACTCGTATCAGCCTAGGACATCGCGGACGTTCTCCCGCGGTCGGCGCGCGGTCAGCGGGCACGCGGATGTGCGACGGCATAGACCTCACGCATCGTGTTCACCGTCACGAGTGTGTAGACCTGTGTGGTGGTCACCGACGCATGCCCGAGAAGCTCCTGGACGACGCGGACGTCGGCGCCGCCGTCGAGCAGATGCGTCGCAAAGCTGTGCCGCAGGGTGTGCGGGGAGACGGCCTTGTCCAACCCGGCCCGTTCGGCGGCGGTGACCAGCACCTGCCACGCCGACTGCCGCGAGAGGCGTCCGCCCCGGGCGTTGAGGAACAGCGCCGGGGTCGCCCGTGACACCAGCGCGGGACGACCGCGGACCAGGTAGGCGTCGATGGCGTCGATCGCCGGCCCGCCGAGCGGGACGAGACGTTCCTTGCCACCTTTGCCCCTCAGACGCACGGCCCGGGTGTCGAGGTCGAGGTCGTCGATGTCGAGTGAGGTCGCCTCGGTGATGCGGGCCCCGCAGCTGTAGAGGAACTCCAGCAGGGCACGGTCGCGGAGAGCGCGGGGATGATCTTCGGCGCCGGCAGCTTCGAGAATCGCCAGCACCTCCTCGACCGGCAGCGACTTGGGTAGACGCCGCGCCGGACGAGGCGGACGGACCGCATGCGCGACGTCGGTCGCGACGATCCCCTCCTCCACCGCGAATTTGTGGAAACGCCTGGTGGCGACCAGGGTTCGCGCGATCGAGCTGTCCGCGAGCGGAGTGTGCCCGGCGTCCGGGTCGCCGCGTCGCAGGTCGACGAGGAACTCGCGGACGTCCTCCTCGGTGACGGCGTCGATCGACTCGATGTCGCGCGATTCGAGGTACCGCCGGTACCGCTCGAGGTCCCGGCGATACGACGAGACGGTGTTGGCCGCCGCACCCCGCTCGACGGTGAGATGGTCGAGGAAGCGCGAGATGTCGGCGGCGATCGTCACAGGCGACCCACGACTGCCGAGCTCACGAGCGCCGGCGATCGCGCAGCGCGGTCGGTTCGTCGGTCCACGGTGCGTCGACGTCCCGCAGCGCGATTCCCGTCCGGTCCGCCGCCGAGGCGGCCAGGATGCCCGCGACGCTCGTGGCGTTCACGATCTCCCCGGACAGCACCATCGCGACCGCGTCGTCGAGGGACAGCCACTCAACCGTCATGTCGGCTTCCTCGTCGACGCGCTCCGCCTCGTCGAGGTGATGGAGGTCCTCGGCGAGGTACAGCCTCAGCGCCTCGTCGGAGAATCCCGGGGACGACGCCAGGTCGACCAGGACGTGCCAGGTGTCGGCGGCCAGGTCGGCCTCCTCGGCCAGTTCGCGCTGCGCCGCCGTCAGCGGCGCCTCACCGTCCTGGTCGAGCAGACCGGCGGGCAACTCCAGAAGGCGCCGACCGATCGGGTGGCGGTACTGCCGCACCATGGCGATGCGGCCGTCCTCGTCGCGGGCGAGGATCGCCACCGCACCGAAATGCTCGACGACCTCCCGCTCCGCGACGCGACCGCCGGGCATGGCGACCTCGTCGACGCGCAGCGTGATGATCGCCCCGTCGTAGACGGTGCGAGTGCTCTTGACGTCGAACTCGTGGCCGCCCAACCCGGTCAGCCCTCGGCGCCGGTCTGGTCGATTCCGGCCACCGGTTCGACGGTGACGTCGTTGACCGCCGCGACGGTGTCGGCCGGCGCGTCGTTCGACTCGTAGTCGTCACCGAGATCCACCGGGAGCCGTTCGGCCGCCTTGTATTTCAGTGCTGCTTCGATGAACGAGCGGAACAGCGGATGCGGGCGCGTCGGCCGGCTCTTGAGCTCCGGGTGCGCCTGGGTGGCGACGAAGAACGGATGCACCGACTTCGGGTACTCGACGAATTCGACGAGGTGACCGTCGGGCGAGGTGCCCGAGAACACCAGACCTGAATCGGCGATCTTGTCGCGGTAGGCGTTGTTCACCTCGAAGCGGTGACGGTGACGCTCGGACACCTCACGGGAGCCGTACGACTCGGCCACGACCGAACCCGCCTTCAGGACGGCGTCGTAGGCGCCGAGGCGCATCGTGCCGCCCAGGTCCGCCTCGCCGGCGACCGCGTCCGCCTGGTCGGCCATGGTCGAGATGACCGGATGCGGGGTGTCGGGATCAAACTCCGTCGAGCTGGCCTCGTCGAGACCCACCGAGCGGGCGGCCTCGATGACCACGCACTGCAGGCCCAGACACAGACCGAGCAGCGGGATGCCGCGGCGGCGGGCGTACGAGATGGCCCCGACCTTGCCCTCGATGCCGCGGATGCCGAAGCCGCCGGGGATCAGGATCGCGTCGACGTCGCCGAGGGCGGCCTGCGCCCCTGCCGGGGTGTCGCAGTCATCCGACGGCACCCACTTGATCTCGGTGCGCGCCTTCCAGGCGAAACCGCCGGCGCGGATGGCCTCGGTGACCGACAGGTAGGCGTCGGGCAGGTCGACGTACTTGCCGACCAGGGCGACGCGCACCGTCTCGCGCGGCTCGTGGACGCGGTGGAGCAGCTCGCCCCAGACCGTCCAGTCGACGTCGCGGAACGGTAGTCCGAGCTTGCGGACGACGTAGGCGTCGAGGTGCTCGTTGTGCAGCACCTTGGGGATGTCGTAGATCGACGGTGCGTCGGGGGTGGAGATCACGCCGTCGAGCTCGACGTCGCACATCAGCGCGATCTTCTTCTTGAGCCCCTCGGGCACGTCGCGGTCGCATCGCAGGATCAGCGCGTCGGGCTGGATACCGACGTTGCGCAGCGCGGCGACCGAATGCTGGGTCGGCTTGGTCTTCAGCTCGCCCGACGGCGCGAGGTACGGCACCAGCGAGACGTGGAGGAAGAAGACGTTGTCGCGGCCCACCTCGTGGCGCACCTGGCGCGCGGCCTCGATGAAGGGCAGCGACTCGATGTCGCCGACCGTGCCACCGATCTCGGTGATGACGACGTCCGGGACCTCGCCGTCGGCGTCGGGCTCGCCCATCGCCAGCACGCGGGCCTTGAGTTCGTCGGTGATGTGCGGGATGACCTGCACGGTCTCACCGAGGTACTCGCCGCGTCGCTCCTTGGCGATGACCGTCGAATACACCTGTCCCGTGGTCACATTCGCCGACTGCGAGAGGTTGCGGTCCAGGAAGCGCTCGTAATGCCCGACATCGAGGTCGGTCTCGGCGCCGTCCTCGGTCACGAAGACTTCTCCGTGCTGGAACGGATTCATCGTGCCGGGATCGACATTCAGATAGGGATCGAGCTTCTGCATCGTGACCCGCAGGCCCCGAGAGGTGAGAAGTTGACCCAGGCTCGAGGCCGTGAGGCCCTTACCCAGTGAAGAAGCGACGCCACCAGTGACGAAAATGTGCTTGGTGTCGTGAACGTGTCGCAAAGGTCGCAAAAGCGTGTCTCCCGTCGGCCGAATCGGAGCGGATGCCCTGATTACCTACGGGACTCCAGGGTAACACCACTGGGCCGCCACGCCGTACCGCCACACCCGGACGCGGCGTGGCGGTACTCACTCCGATGACGTGATCGGCTCGATTAGTGGCGGTTTCGACGGCGTCAGGCGGCCGGCTTGCCGTCGGCCCCGACGGTGACCGCAGTCGCCCCGGCGCCGGTCCCGTAGGACCCGGTCGCACCCTTGCCCTCGGCGGCGAGCGCCAGGACGGTGGTGATCAGGCCGGTCGGCTGGTCGACGTTGTCGACGGTGGACACGGCGTTGGCCAGCGACGGATCGGCACGGACCACCGCGATCGGCGAGCCGCCGTTCGCGGACCCGGTACGACCGACGAGCACACCTCCGACACCGCGCACGGATGCCGCGGCGGCCAGGCGTGCCACGAGCGCGCCCTCGGCGCCCGAATCGGGCCCGAACTCGTCACCCGTCACCACGACCATCAGATCGGCGGGCGTGACGGCGTTGTTGGCGTAGTCGATGAACCCGCCGTCACGCAGGGCGGCGAGCCCGGTCCGACGGTCAGCCGACGACGCGGGGCGGGTCGACTTTCCGGACAGAACCAGCGTTCCGAGCAGGTCACCCGCCCGGCTGCCCGAGTCGGTCAGCTCAGCACGCAGAATCGCTCCCGGCGGGATCGTCTGGTCGACGATGGTGCGCAGCTGCTCGGCGTTCTGGTCGCTGAGGAGAGACTCCGACAGCGCTATCTGACCGGCGAACCGCGCGCCGGCGCCCGAGATGTTCTCCTTCACGGCGTCGACGTCGGCCTCTGCCGCATTCGGCGCCGTCACCACGAGAACCGACTGGCCGCGCAAGGTGTTGGCGATGAGCCGCGGCCCGATCGCCAGATCGAAACTGTTGGCGGCGTTGAGTTTCGCGTTCAGGTCGTCGCGCTGCTCCTCGAGATCACCGATGCGGTCCCGGCTGGTGCCGGTCATCGAGTTCACGCGATCACCGACGAACCCCGAGCCGAGGAACAATCCGAGCGCCAATGCCAGGAATACCGCGACCAGTGAGATCGCATGTTGTCGTAGCGAAATCATCGCCTATCGGTTCCAGACCTCTCGTGCCCAGTCGAGCAGCGCATTCCACTGCGTGACGATCCAATCGGTGACGTCGGTGCCGGTGTTCGACAGCAGCAGCGCCGCGATCACCGCGACCAGTGCGGCCAGGACGACACAGGCGATCGCAGCACCGGAGACACGGCTGCGGTACAGCGTCGCAACGGCTTTCGCGTCGACGAGCTTCTGACCGACCTTGAGTCGGGTCAGGAACATCGACGGGTTGCTCTCACGGCGCGAACGGTCGAAGAAGTCGTCGAGCGTGCCGGGGTAGCCGACGGTGACGATCAGGTCGGCACCGTGGTAGTCGGTCAGCAACAGGGCGAGGTCTTCCGCAGAACCGGCTGCAGGAAAGGTCGTCGCACCGATGCCGAGATCCTGGATGCGTTCGAGTCCCGCGGCGTGACCATCGGTGTCGGCCGGAAGAACCAGCTGCGCACCGGATTTCAGCGTCGGGGTCTTGATGTTCTCCGGATCGCCGACGATGATCGCGGGCTTGTACCCGGCCTTCGTCAGGGTGTCCGCGCCGGTACCGACGCCGACCATCACCGGCTGGTACTCCTTGATGAACGGCTTGAGCGCCCGCAGATCTGCAGCACGGTCGGCGCCTTCGCCGACGATGATGACGTGCCGCCCGGCGAGGTCGACGTCGATGTCCGGCACGCCGACACCGTCGATCAACAGCGGGGACTCGCTGCGGATGAACTCGATCGTGTTGCCCGAGAAGGCTTCCAGGTGATCGACGAGGCCTGCCTTGGCGCCGATCATGATGTCGGCGATGTCGCGCTCGTCGAGCTCGGTGCCCAGAGCCAGACGACGCTCACCGACGAACAGACGGTCGTCGTGGACGCGCACCTTGGCGCCGTCCTTGACGCGCTTGAAGATCTCCGGGCCCACATCGTCGAGCAGCACGATGCCGGAGGCGACGAGCACCTCCGGACCGAGGTTCGGGTAGCGGCCGGTGATCGAGCGAGAGGCGTTGACCACCGCGACGACGTTGGCCTCGACGAGGGCGTCGGCGGTGACGCGGTCGAGGTCGACCTCGTCGAGGATGGCGATGTCACCCGGGCCGACCCGACTGAGCAGCCGCTTGGTGTTCTTGTCGATCCTGGCGATACCGGTCACGCCAGGCAGTTCTTCGGTGTTACGCGCGAGCAGTGCAGGCATCTTCATGCCCGCAATGATTGACCGAACACACGACGGAGCCCGGGAGGCGCGCCGTAACACGAGAAACTTTTGTCACACAAGCAACACGGGCACCAGCCCGTCCGAGGTCAGTGCGCGGCCCGTTCCGCCTCGGCGGTCGCGAGCAGTTCCTCGGCGTGGGCGCGTCCGGTGTCGGACTCCCCCAGGCCGGCGAGCATGCGTGCTAGTTCGGCGACACGCTCGTCGCGGTCGAGGGTCCGCACGCTGCTGGTGACCAGCGCGCCCTTCTTGGACTTGCCGATCACGAGGTGGTTGTCGGCGAATGCCGCGACCTGCGGCAGGTGCGTGACGACGATGACCTGATGGGCTCGGGCCAGCCTCGAAAGGCGCTTGCCGATCTCCACCGCCGCACGACCGCCGACACCGGCGTCGACCTCGTCGAACACCATGACCGAGCCGGAGGTCGGAGCGGCGAGGACAACCTCCAGCGCGAGCATCACGCGCGACAGCTCGCCGCCCGATGCCGACTTCGCGATCGGGAGCGGCGTGGCCCCGGGGTGCGCGACGAGTGCGAACTCCACCTTGTCGGCGCCGTCGGCCCCGGCGTGGGCGCGGGTCCCGTCGACCGTGATCGCGAGCCGATCCTCGGGCGAGGCGGGTTCGGGGCTGACGGAGACCGCCAGCGCCGAGTCGCCCATGGCGAGGCCCTTCAGCTCCTTGGACACCTTGTCCGCCATCGACGACGCCGCCTTGAGGCGCAGCGTGTGCAGTTTGGCCGCGGCGACCTCGACCTTCTCCAGCGCCGTGGCAGCCGCGGATTCGAGTTCCTCGA
This sequence comes from Gordonia sp. C13, assembly GCF_023218005.1. Taxonomy (NCBI): domain Bacteria; kingdom Bacillati; phylum Actinomycetota; class Actinomycetes; order Mycobacteriales; family Gordoniaceae; genus Gordonia; species Gordonia sp. C13. The sequence goes on along the minus strand of NZ_JALPSY010000009.1, from coordinate 5,751 downwards.
TCGACGCCCGCGGGTCCTCGATCTCGGCGAGCCGGGCCTGTGCCTTGTGCCGCCAGTCGATGACGCCGTCGACGTCGGGCGCGTACTTGCGCACCAGGGATTTCAGCTCGGCCTGGCGTGCCAGCAGTTTGTCGAGTTCGTCGGCGTCCGCCGGGAGGCTCGAGGTGAACGCGGTCAGTTCGGCACCGACGTCGGTGATGACTGTGAGCGCCTCGGAAACGCGGGGCACCAGTCCTCGCAGGGTGTCGTCGGCTGCGCCCTCGAGGAGCGTGCGCACTGAACCCAGTCCCTCGATGACCGACGATCCCGAGTCGCCGGCGACGATGTGGTGGGCCTGATCGGCGGCCCCGCGGATCGACTCGAGGTCGGACAGGCGTCGGATCGTCGCGGTGAGCTCCTCGTCCTCGCCCGGGAGCGGGTCGACCGCGGTGATCTCGTCGATGCCGAAGCGGAGCCGGTCGGCTTCTTGGGCGAGCTCGCGGTAGTTGGCACGACGGGCATCGAGTTCGTCGAGGATGTCGACCCACGCTGTTCGTGCTTTCCGGTAGGCCTCGAGCGCGGACGCTGCCTTCGATCCGCCGAACGTGTCGAGAGCGGCACGTTGATGCTCCGGACGCAGCAGGCGCAGCTGATCGTTCTGACCGTGGATGGCCAGGACCGCGGTGGTGAGTTGACCCATCACGCCGACGGGCACCGAGCGCCCACCCAGGTGAGCGCGGGAGCGTCCGTCGGCACTGACCGAGCGCACCGCGATCACGGTGTCGTCGTCGTCGAGTTCGGCTCCGGTGGAGTCGAGGATGTCGGCGACCACCGGATCCTTCTGCACGCCCTCGGCGTTCGCCAGCCGGAAGCGGCCTTCGACGATCGCCTTGGCACTACCGGTTCGGACGCGGGTCGCGTCGGCACGCGCACCCGACAGCAGATGCAGGCTGGTGACGATCATCGTCTTGCCCGCGCCGGTCTCGCCGGTCAGCACCGTGAAGCCCGGATGGAAACGCGCCTGCGCCTCCTCGATGACACCGAGTCCGGTGATCGACAGTTCTTCGAGCACCCCTATGCCTGCCTCCCTCGCCATCCCGTGACCGGGAGGGCGAACTTGGTGACGAGCCGGTCGGCGAAGGGATCGGAGTCGATCCGGATCCAGTTCACCGAACGATCGCTGCGTACGACCTCGACGCGGGCGCCGGCCGGCACGTCGAGTGCTCGACGGCCGTCGCACAGCGCCACCGCCGAGCGTCCGTTCTTGTCCACTTCCACCGCGATGCGCGACCGCGGGCTCGTCACCATGGGCCGCGCGAACAGCGCATGTGCGTTGTTGGGCACCACGAGAATCGCCTCGAGATCGGGCCACATCACCGGGCCGCCCGCCGAGAATGCGTAGGCCGTCGACCCGGTCGGGGTCGCGACCAGCACGCCGTCGGCGCCGAATGCCGACACCGGTCGGCCGTCGACCTCGGTGACGAGTTCGAGCACACCGTTCTTGCTGGTGTTGAGGATCGCGACCTCGTTGAGCGCCCAACTGCTCGCCGTCGGCGGGTCGGGGTCGGCCGGGTCGACGATGTCGATCTCGAGGGTCATCCGCGGTTCGATGCGGTAGTCGCGGGCGATGAGCTGAGCCATCACCTCGTCGACCTTGTGCGCCTCCGACTCCGCCAGGAAACCGATGTGCCCGAGGTTGATGCCCAGGACGGGCACCCCCGCCGGGCACGCCAGCTCGGCGGCACGGAGGAAGGTGCCGTCACCACCGAGGACGATGACGAGCTCACATCCTTCGGCCGATGCGGACTCGGCGGTGGTCACCTCGACGACAGCGCCCAGCGACCGGAGGTACTCGGGATCGACGGGCACGTTCCCGGGTCGCGACTGCCGATCGTCGCGGTTGCGGTAGATCACGTCGTGATCGGGGGCATCCCGGTCGAGGGTGTCGTGGTCGACGACGCGTAGCGCGACACCGGCGGCACCGCAGTGGCGGGCGATGGCCTCGATCGTCTCGAGGACGTTCTCACGTCCGGTGTGGGCGACCACCAAGAACTCGCGGGCACCGGCGGACTCGGCTACCGAATCGTCGGTCACTGGTGGTTCCCTCCAGAGAAGTGTGGTCGGACGTGTGTGGTCGAGCGAGAACGGGATGAGCGGGCGCCGGCCGATAGGCCGATCAGCTCGGCCCCTCCGCGACCGCACGCTCGATCATCGAGCGGAGCTCGTCGGTCGAGGCCGACGGGTCGACCCTATCGCTCTCCCCCGACTCCTCGCCCGCCCGGCCACCGTGCTCCTTGCGCAGCCAGAGGAAGAACTCGACGTTGCCCGAAGGGCCCGGCAGCGGACTGGCCACCACGCCGCGGGTCTCGAGCCCGAGAGCGGCCGCCTCTGTCGCCACGGCCAGCACGGCCTCGGCTCGCAGAGCGGGGTCGCGCACGACGCCGCCCGAGCCGACGCGCTCCTTTCCCACCTCGAACTGCGGCTTGACCATCGGCAGCAGATCGGCACCCGGCACCGCGCAGCGTGCGAACGCCGGTAGGACAAGTCCCAACGAGATGAACGACAGGTCGGCGACCACGACGTCGACCGGCCCGCCGATCGCCTCCGGTTCGAGGTGCCGGACGTTGGTGCGGTCGTGTACGTGTACGCGATCGTCGTTCTGCAGGCGCCAGATGAGTTGTCCGTATCCGACATCCACGGCGACGACCTCCCGGACGTCGCGACGCAGCAGGACGTCGGTGAAGCCACCGGTCGAGGCTCCGGCGTCGAGACACCGACGACCCGCCAGGGTCAGACCCTGGGGTTCGAATGCCTCGAGCGCACCGAGGAGTTTGTGGGCGCCTCGCGATGCCCAGTCGTCTTTCGGTGCTTCCACCACCACGATCGGGGTGTCACGCGTGACGCCGGTCGCGGCCTTCGCCGCAACCGTTCCGTTGACCTTCACGACGCCGGAGTCGACGAGTTCGCGCGCCTGTTCACGGGATCGGGCCAGGCCACGCCGGACGAGTTCCGCGTCGAGTCGTGCTCTGGTCGCCATCGTCAGTACCGCATCCGGAGTCGGATCATCGGCGGTCCACCGCGTCGAGCGCCGCGGTGAGCGCGTCGTGGGCCTGCTCGAGGAGGTTCGCCTGGCGCTCGAGCGCAGCCAGCGAGAAGGTGTCCCCGACGGACTCCCGGAGCTCGTCGACCTGCGCGAGAAGCTGCGAGACCGTGGCCTCGACGTCGGGCAGATCGAGCTCGGTACCCGCTTCCGACGACGGGGCGTCGTGCAATGCTGCCATCGGGTCGTACTGGCGACGCGGCATGGCGCCCGGACCGGGTCGGGGCGCCATGCTGTTCGGTGTCGGACCGCTGCTCAGGTCCGAACGACTGTTCTCGTCACTCGGATAAGTCATCGTGAACCACGCTAGCCGACGAGGGTGACACCCAGCGACGCCAGCTTCTCCCGCGCCGTGCCCTCGGCACGGATCCGCAGTTCCTCCGGATCGGCGGTGCCCGCGTCGACCGCGGCCCAGGTGGCAGCAGCGAGAGCAGGGACGAGACCGATCTCGTCACCCGAGCCGGAGACCGTCACGGTGGATGCGTCCACGGTCACGGTCCAGCCCGGCTGGTCGGCCACGCGGACCGCGTCGATGTCGTCGAACACGCCGGCCAGATCGTCGATGACGTAGGTGGGCCGCTGCTCCGGAGGTGCGACCAGCAGGTCGGTGACCGTGCTGACACCCGTGAGGACCAGTGCACTCTCGATCCCAACGGCGTGTGCGCCCTCGATGTCGGTGTCGAGACGGTCCCCGACGACGAGCGGCGAATTCGCCGCCGCACGGGCTATGGCGTCTGCCATCAGCGGGGCGGCGGGCTTGCCCGCGACGAGCGGCTCCTTGCCGGTGGCATTGCGCAATGCGGCGACCATCGAGCCGTTGCCGACGAGCAGACCGCGTTCGGACGGCAGAGTGGCGTCGACGTTCGTCGCCACCCACAGTGCGCCGGCGCGGATCGCTAGAGCGGCCTCCGAGAGCTGCGCCCAGCCGGTCTCGGTCGAATGGCCCTGGATGACCGCTGCGGGACGGTCGTCGGCGCTCCGCGTGACACCGATGCCGACCTCGCGGACCTCCTGCGCCAGACCGTCGGTGCCGATGACCAGCGCCCGCGACCCGGGAGGCAGATGCTCGGACAGCAACCGCGCCCCCGACTGCGCCGAGGTGACGACGAGGTCGTCGGTCGCGTCGAAGCCGAGGTCACGTAGGTGTGCCGCGACGTCGGCGGGCCGACGACTCGCGTTGTTGGTCACGAAGAAACGGGGGATGTCGAGCCGGTCGAGGGTGTCGACCGCGTTCGGCAGCGCTTGATGGCCCGCGAAGACAGTCCCGTCGAGGTCCAGCAGCAGCGCGTCGTACCGATTGACGAGTGCCTGCGACCCGGTATTGCCTTCGTCGACGTAGCTCGACGTCGCCGACAGGTCGGCGGTCCCTTCCAGGTTGTCGATCGTGTCGGTGTCGGCTGGCTCCGGTGAAGCAACCGGCTCGGGAGCGCTAACGGGCTCGGGCGTCACCAGCTCAGGCGCAGCGACCGGCTCAGGCGCCACCAGCTCAGGTTCGGGTTCGGGTTCGGCAACCGGTTCTGGCGCAGCCACCGGCTCCGGGGTCACGATCGATTCTGTCGACGTGGGCTCGGCAGAGACGGGCTCCGGCGTCGCCTGCTCGGCTGTCGGCGGAACCTCGGACACCGCGCTGTCGGAGAGAACATCCACACCGTCGACGGCGGGCTCGGCGTCTCCGACGGGTGCGTCGTCATTCGCGAGCTCGGTGAGGCGGAACTCGGCGTCGGTGACGTCGTCGATGTCCGCGGCTGCCGCGTTCATGAACCAGGTGATGGCATCGTCGCGACGACCCGATGCGTACAGCGCCGACGCGTAGGCGTAGTAGAGGCGTGCAGGCGCGGTTCCCACCTGGCCCGGCTTGAGGTTCTCGGCCTGCAGGGTGACGACCGCCTTCTCCGGCTCACCGAGGTCGATGCGTGCGCCGGCTTCGACGATCCGCATCTCGGTGGCGTCCTCACCGGTGAGGGTACGGCCCTCGTCGCCACGTGCGATCTCGACAGCACGTTCCGGACGCCCGAGCCCACGCTCACAGTCGGCGATCAGGGGCAGCAGAGCGTTGTTGCCGGTGATGCGTCGGGCAGCACGCAGCTCGGTGGCGGACTCCTGCCACTCGCCCGCGTTGTACGCCGCGATACCAGTGGTCTCGCGGACCACGCCCACCCGTGACGCGCGGCCTCGTGCGGCTCGGGCATGTTCGAGGGCGAGAGCCGGCTCTTCGAGCAGCAGCCGCGAAACCATCACCAGGTGTTTGGCGACGATCTCGGCATTCGCCTTGTCGAGGGTCAGGAGATCGCGACGGACTTCCGGATCGAGATCCGACGCATTGACATCATCGGGCAGCGGTGGGCCCTGCTGCCGGCGGCCACCGTCGCCGCGCTCGCGACCCGGACGGTCCGGGCGACGGCCCCGACTCGAATCACCACGGTTGGAGTCGCCCTGGCTGCGGGTACCCCGCTGACCTCGGGGGCCACCTTGGCCCCGCGACTCCCGCTGATCTCGCGTATCACGCTCACCACGTCCGTCACGACGCGGACGATCACGATCACTCATAGCTGCCAATCTATGCCCTTGAACCTTGATGGGAAGCATCGCCGGCCACGTCGATACGACGTGCGCGAACGAGAAAAGCCCCGTATTCGACGAAAGAAATCATCGAATACGGGGCCCTTCTGAAA
>NZ_JALPSY010000008.1:0-183069 GCF_023218005.1 Gordonia sp. C13 | reverse complement strand
CCGACCCCGGGGGGGCGAGCAGCCCACGCGCCGCCCCACGAAGGGCGAGGAACCCTTCGTGGCTCGCTCCGCTCGCACCTCAGGGGGCGGGTGGCTCTCCGCTCGCACCTCAGGGGGCGGGTGGCTCTCGACTCGCACCTCAGGGCTCTCCGGTGAGAGTACGAACACGAATACAACTGAAATACCCATCCAGACAACAGAAGACTTGAAGGAGGTGACGTCTGGTGGCTCCACAACGTGAGTGGTTGGAACACGACTTCTACAAGGACCTGGGCGTTGCTTCTGACGCTTCGGCTGAAGAGATCAAGAAGGCCTATCGCAAGCTCGCACGCGAGCTGCACCCGGATGCCAATCCCGGCGATTCCGCGGCCGAAGAGCGCTTCAAGCGGGTGTCCGAAGCCCACAGCGTGCTGAGCGATCCGGAGAAGCGCAAGGAGTACGACGAGACCCGTGCGATGTTCGCCGGCGGACGATTCCGCGGTGGCGGCAACGGGTTCCCGGGCGGCGGTTTCCCCGGCGGCGGTACGACGTACACGACCGGCGGCGACTTCGACCTCGGCGACCTGTTCGGCGGCGGTCAGGCCGGCGGCGGTGGCGGATTCGGCGACATCTTCGACGGACTCTTCAACCGGGGCGGCGGATCCCAACGCACATCGACGGCCAGCCGTCCCCGTCGCGGCAAGGACCTCGAAACCGAGACGACGCTGTCCTTCAAGGACGCGGCGCTCGGCACGACGGTCCCGCTGCGGGTGACCAGCCCGTCCCCGTGCACCACCTGTCACGGGTCGGGTGCCAAGCCCGGCACCAGCCCGCGAGTGTGCCCCAATTGCAACGGCTCCGGCTTCGTCAGCCGCAACCAGGGTGCCTTCGGGTTCAGCGAACCCTGCCAGGACTGCCAGGGCACCGGCTCGCGGATCGACGACCCGTGCACCGACTGCTCCGGCAGCGGAGTCAAGAACCGGACGCGCACCATCAACGTGCGTATCCCGGCCGGAGTCGAAGACGGACAACGGATCCGGCTGGCCGGCCAGGGCGAGGCCGGACGTCGCGGAGCGCCGTCGGGCGACCTCTACGTCGTCGTCCACGTCACGCCGCACAAGCAGTTCACGCGCAGCGGCAACGACCTTCGGGTGCAGCTCCCGGTTCGGATCTCGGAACTGGTTCTCGGCGCGACGGTGTCGGTACCGACACTCGAGGGCTCAGTCGGGGTCAAGATCCCGCCGAACACCACCGACGGCCGCACGCTCCGCGTGCGCGGCCGCGGCGTCCCCAAGCGGTCCGGCGGTGCAGGCGACCTGCTGGTGACGGTCAAGGTCGCGGTGCCGGACAAGCTCGACGACGCTGCGATCGAGGCGATGCGCGCCTACGATCAGGCCGAGCGGGCAAGCGGTTTCGATCCACGGGCGAACTGGGGGAAGTGAGTCATGGCCGGTCAGAAGAACTTCGACGCCGACGGCGCGACCTTCATGATCTCGGTGGCCGCCGAGCTCGCCGGCATGCACGCCCAGACCCTGCGGACCTATGACCGTCTCGGTCTGGTCACCCCGCAACGCACGAGCGGCGGCGGTCGCCGCTACTCGTCTCGCGACGTCGACCTCCTGCGTGAGATCCAGCGTCTCTCGCAGGAGGAGGGCGTCAACCTCGCAGGGATCAAACGGATCATCGACCTGAGCAATCAGGTCGAGGCGCTGCAGCAGCGTGTCCGTGAGCTCTCCGACGAGGTCGCTGCGTCGCGGAATCGTCGCGGGGGCGAGCTCGTCCCGGTGCCCCGGACCAATGCCCTCGTCGTGTGGCAGCCGCGGCGGAAACGCTCCGGCGACTGAACGGTCCGGCTCGTTCCGTCAGGGAGACCGGTAGGTCCCGCGTACCTTGGAGGTATGGCTTCCGACACCGTCACCACCGTTGACACGGGCCCGCACCGCGTTTCACGGCGCATCGTCGTCGACGCACCGGCTGCCGAGGTCTTCGCTCTCATCGCCAACCCGCATCGTCATCCCGAACTGGACGGTTCGGGGACGGTGCGGGACACGCCTGTCAAGGGTCCGGAAAAGCTCACCCCCGGCGCGCGATTCAGCGTCGGGATGAAGCAGTTCGGTGTTCCGTACACGATCACCTCCACCGCGACCGACGTCGACACCGACCGCGTCGTCGAGTGGAAGCACCCCATGGGCCATCACTGGCGTTGGGAGCTCGTCGCCACGTCGCCGACGACCACGCAGGTCACCGAGACCTTCGACTACTCCACGCTCAAGTTCCCGAAGATCATGGAGCTGATCGGCTACGACAAGAAGAACGGTCAGGGTATCGAGGGCACGTTGCGGGCGCTCGCGAATCGATTCGGCTGAACCTCGCCGGGTATGCCGACCCGGTCGACCGTCGAACAGCACACCCTGATCGAGACCTTCACCGCCTGATCAGGCCGTCCCCGGGCGGCCGCGAAAGGAAGCCCACCCCATGGAGTTCGAGGACGAGACGTCACAACCCGACGCGGAAGCCGTCGTCGTACTCGGAGTCGTGGCCGCACCCGGGCAGCCGATCGGGCTGGCCCGCAAACTCGTCGACGCGGACCTGCTCGAGCACGTGCAGACGACCTACCCCGGGGCCCGGTGGCAGGTCGAGGTCGTCGAGGCGACGGTGGTGCAGCCGCCGGCGACCGACGCCCAGATCGTCGACGCCGCGAGAGACGTTCTCCTCGAACGTGAATGGGATCTGGTGGTGTGCCTGACCGACCTGCCCCTGCACGTGGGAAGGCGTCCCGTCGTCGCTCACGCGAACGCGGTGCACGGCGTCGCGGTGCTGTCGGTACCCGCCCTCGGCCCGACCGGGCTGCGACAGCGTGCGCGCACCACCGTCACCGGTCTCATCGGCCAGCTCCTCGGTGCCGACGCCGACGACCTCCGGCAACACGGGAAGTCTCCCTCGAAGTCGCCACTACGACACCGCGTCCGCCAGCTCGGCACCGACACCGACGACGAGGGCACCGCCTTCACCGCCCGGGTGCTGACCGGCAATCTCCGGCTCCTCTTCGGCATGGTCCGCGCCAACCGGCCGTGGCGCCTCGCGCTCGGACTGACCCGCGCGCTCACCGGCGCCATCGCCGCCGGCGTCTTCGCGCTCGTGACCGCCGACATCTGGCTGCTCGCGGATACCTTCGGATGGGTCCGACTCACCGGCGTCGCCGTCGGCTCGATCGTCGCCATCACTGCCACCCTGATCATCGGCGCCAACTTGTGGGAGCGGGGTTCGTCGCGGCAGGCGCGCGAACAGATCGTCCTGTTCAACACCGTCACGGTCATCACCGTCGTGCTCGGGGTCGCGGCCCTCTACGCCGCTCTCTTCGCCCTCTCGGCCGTCGGCGCGCTGTGCCTGGTGGTCCCGCAGGTCTTCGGCGACGCGCTCGCCCACGACCCCGGGATCACCGACTACCTGGAGGTGGCTTGGCTGACCTGCTCACTCGCCACGGTCGGCGGTGCGCTCGGTGCCGGGTTGGAGACCGACGAGGCGGTACGCGACGCCGCGTACACCCAGCATCCCGCCGACTCGGTCTGACGGGGTACCACCGACGGTCCGGCTGCCACAGATTCGGCCCCAGCCGTTAGGCTGCATGGGCAAATGTCGATGTGGAGGTGACGATGACCCAAGATCCGGCGAGTGGGGGACTGCCCGGATCCGTGGTTCTCGGGATATCCGTCGTGGACGATCAGATCGCATCCGTGGTGCGCGACGCCGATGGCCACATCCTGGCCAGCAACCTCGTCGACCTGCCTGATCCGTCGGCTCCCGCGGTAGAGGCCGCGATCGTCGAGCTGGTCGATTCGGTGCCCGTCGTCGTCGACCTGATCGGTGTCTCCGTGTCCCGCGAGGACGTCCGCAAGCACCTGTCACAGGCCTTCGGGTCGAGTGGCGCCGCCGAATCCTGGCACGACCGTGTCGTCGTCACCGGTTACGCCTCGGCACTCGCCGAGATCGCGTGCACTCATGCCACCCGTGGAGGCGTCGTCGCGGTCGTGGATCTCGATCGGGAGGCCGCACCGGCGTCCGGTACGACGGTGGCGACGGTCGACACGACCTCGGGGGCGGTCCTCGGAACAGCCGATTTCACCACCCACCGGCTCGCGCCCGTCACCGATCCGGACGGGGCGTCGGCGCTGGCGGCCGCGGTCGCCAAGCTGCCGCGCGGTCGCGACCTCACCTCGATCATCGTGGTCGGGCCCGGCGCAGAGATGCCGGGTATCGCCCCGGCCTTCGAATACGCTGCCCAGCGGCCCGTCACCGTCGCAGACAACCCGCCTCTTGCGTCCGCGATCGGCGCGGCCGACGCCGCCCTGGTGGCACTCTCCGCCCCGACCCCGGCCCCGCGGGTGTCGACCGGACGACGCTGGTGGTTCGTCGGCGCCGCGATCGGCGCCGCGGTGTTCCTCGGCGCGGTCGGACTGACGCTGCTCCTGGCCGCCGAGGGCGACACCCCGGAACCGGCTCCCGTGACGGTCACCGAGACACCCGCGGCCGTCACGATCACCGCCGACGCGAAGACGGTCACCCGGATCGAGACCGAGACCGAGAGGGCCCGCACGACGACGGTCACCAGCGCGCCGCGCCCGGTCACCCGGACGACGACGGTGACCGAGGAGATCCCGGGGCCGTTCACCATCACCGAGACCGAGACGACCACGGTCGAGGTGCCCGCCGCAGGATCGCCGGCGCCCTGACGCCGGCCCGCGGTCAGTACACGGGGTCGTGCTGGATGCGGCTCGCGCGGACCCCGACGATGATGAGTTTGCGTCTGGTCGCCTCGATCATCTGAGCCGATCCGGCGATGAGCACCTGGTGGTCCGCCCAGTTCCCGGCGTCGGCGACGACGTCGGCGAGTGTGCCGATCTTGTGGTCGATCCCCAGTTCGGCCGGCGTCGCGACCGCGGTGATCCACCACGGGTCCTGCTCCTCCTCTGAGACCGCGGTGACCTGTAGCCACGGGTTGGTGGAGGCGATCCGCCGCAGCACGCTGAGGTCGTAGAGCTCGCCGGGATAACGCATGCCGTAGAAGATGTGCGTCGGCGGTGAGTCCGCGCGCTTGGACATCTCGATGAGGAGCGCACGCAGCGGGGCGAGGCCGGTACCGCCGGCGACCATCAGGACGGGCTGATCCCGGTCGACGTGCAGCGTCCCGTGACTCTGGGACAGCGTCCAGACATCTCCGACGCTGGTCTCGCTGACGATCGCGGGACTGACCGTTCCACCTTTGATCGCCCGGACGTGGAACTCCAGCTCACCGGCCGGATTCGGCGGGATCGACGGCGAGAAGTTGCGCCACTGCTTCGGCCACTGCGGGATGTGGACCTCGAGGTACTGACCGGCGATGAACGTCAGCGGCGCGTGTGCGATGAGTCGCACGACGGCCAGGTCGCGGCTGATGCGGTACTTCTCGACGACCTCCGCCGTCCACCGCGCGGGATGTGTGGCGGTCTCGGCCGCTCCGCGCATCACCCCGGTGACGAGCATCATCGCCTGCGAGACCGTCTGCTGGGCCTCGGAGTCCCAGTACCCCTCCATCAAACTGGCGAACTCACCCATGAGGGCCGTGTACATCACGTGGTAGTGCTCGGGTTCGACCCCGAACTTGCGGTGGTCGCGACCGAGCTGGGCGAGGAACTCGACGAGGTCGGTGTGACCGGATTCCGCGGGGATGGCTTCGAGGACGTGGTCGATCACGCGATGGAAGGCGATCTGCTGTGCGGCCATCGAGACGCCGAACAGGTCCCGGAGGTCGGGATCGATCGCGAACATCCGGGTGTAGACGTTGGTCACGAACCGGTCGGGCTGCCGGTTCACCGCTGTTCGCAGCTGATGCAGCGTGTGGCGTGAGTGGCTCGCCATTCTCTCTGGACAACCTCCGTCGACGTTCGTTCCCCCGCCTGTTCCAAGAGATCAACACTAGTCTTCGACGGCACGGAATTCAGGATCCGTCATCGTATGTCGGACTGTGATCCGGTGTGGCAAGGTACCAACATGACGTCCCTCGACGGTGTCCTCCCGGCCATCGTCGACGCGCATGTGCAGCACTGGAATCCGCGGCATACTCCGTGGGCGGCAACTCGTTCGTCGCGGCTGTACGGGTTCGTCCCCCGATTGGGGGACCGCGCCTTTCCTCTCATCGCCTCGCGCGCCGACCGCGAGTTCGTGCTGACACCGCGAACGGTCGCGCGACCCTACGAACCCCGGCAGTACGCCACCGACGCCGCACTCGTGTCGACGGTGGTGGGGGTGCCCATCGACACCGTCGTGCACGTCGAGTCGCACTGGCGCAAAGCTCTGCCGGCGGGGGAGCAGTCCTCCGCCCACAACACCGCCCTGGAGGAGACGCGTTACCTGTTGCACCTTCCGTTCGGGCAGGCCGACGCGCCGAGACTGGGGGCGATCGTCGCCCACGGCGATCCGCGCGACCGGGACTTCGGCGAGATCCTCGATCAGCAGTTGGCGGTCTCGTCGCTGGTCCGGGGTGTTCGCCTGGTGGCGACCCGGCATCCCGACCCGCGGGTCCGCGACGGCGGCGACGCCGACAACATCCTGTCGTCGGCCTCCTTCCTCGACGGGTTCGCGGAGCTGGCCGCGCGCAAACTCGTCTTCGAGGCGGCGGTCTACTCCCATCAGCTCTACGACGTCATCGTGCTGGCGCGGGAGTACCCCGACACGACGATCGTCCTCGACCACTTCGGGATGCCCGCCGGTGTGTTCGGGCCGATCGGGACGCGTACCGGCGCGACGGCCGCGGCGCGCGCGGACATCTGGCGACTGTGGCGCGAGCGCATGACCACGCTGGCGTCGTATCGCAATGTGGTGGTGAAGCTTTCCGGACTGGCGATGCCGGTCCTCGGCTACGGCCACGAACGATGGGGAAACATCGGCGGACAGGCGACGCTGGCCGAGATGATCGGCCCGTTCGTCGAACACGTTGTGTCCCACTTCGGTTCGGATCGGATCATGTTCGGCTCCAACTATCCGATCGACCGTCCGAACGCGGCGGTCGACGTCCTCGTCGGCGCGCTCGTCGACTGCGTGTCCCAGTGGGGCGACGAGGCGTTGCGACGCATCCTCCGCGACACCGCGATTCGCGTCTACGGGATCGACGACGCCTGATCCGGACGAGGTCGGTCAGGGATGTCGCGGGCGTCCCCACCATCGTGAGCGGGTCGGCTCGGGGACCGGCACGTCCCGCATGAGGCGGACCAGGATGTCGACGAGATCCGTGCACGTCGGATAGCGGTCCTGAGGCGACTTCGCGAGCGCCTTCGCGAAGATCGAATCCATCGCCGACGGAAGCCATGGACGACGCCGCGTCAGGCGCGGCGGGTCGTCGTTGATGTGTGCGTAGGTGATCGCGAAGGACGTGTGACGCGGATACGGCGGTTCGCCGGTGAACAGTTCGACGAGGCTGCACGCGAACGAGTAGTTGTCGCTGGCCGGGGAAAGACGCTGTGCTTGAAGCAGTTCCGGCGAGGCGTACCCGATGGAACCCTGGACCCGCCCGTTGCGGGCGAGTGGCCTTGTGTCGTCGAGGAATTGGGCGATCCCGAAATCGGAGAGGTAGGCGTCGACGGGGGTGGCGACGTCGGGTTCGGCTGCGCGGATGCCGAGAGGTCGGGACAGCAGGATGTTGGCGGGTTTGACGTCGCGGTGGAGGATCTCCTGCCCGTGCGCGTAGTCGAGGGCGTCGGCGATCTGCCCGGCGACACGCAGGATCGTGTCCACGTCGGGCTCCTCGTCGTCGCGGGGGACGAGGGCGGTGGCCGCCGGGCCGGCGGCGTACTGCATCGCGAGCCACATCGACGGGAGGTGGCGGGACCCGAGAGAGCCGGGGGGCGCGGCGATCTCGCCGTGAGCCCGCATCCGGACGATGTGCGGGTGGTCGAGAAGCGACGCGATCCCGAACTCGCGCTCGAACCGTTCGCGGACGCGGGCATGATCGGCGGCGTTCGGGTGCAGCACTTTGAGCGCGACCGGCCCGCTGCCGTCGTCGCGATGGGCACGGAAGACATCCGCGCTCGCACCTCCGCCGAGGAACTCGTCGATGGTGAAGCCGGCCACGCATTCGCCAACCTCGAACACCCTGCCCAGAGTAGAGCGACGACGACCGGCCGGCGCGGTGCCGCGACCGGGTGTCGGGCTCAGGCTTTCGGGGTCAGCCGGAAGATCGGGAACTTCCGTCCCTGGGCGGTCTCGGTGTACTTGACGAACTGATCGGTGAACGCCGTGAACTTCGCCCAGGCGGCATCCCAGTCGGCGTCGGTCATCTCGATGACCTGCGTCTCGTGACGCTCGATGCCCTCGGCAGCGGGGGCCTCGACGGCAACCGCGTCGGGGTGCGCGCGGAGGTTGTGCACCCAGGCCGGCGTCGTCGGCGAACCCGCGAAAGATCCGATGACGAGCCACGACCCGCCGTCGGCGAGCCCGAACAGCGGACTGATGCGCGGCTCGCCGGACTTGGCGCCGAGGGTGTGCAGCAGGACGAGGTTCTTCCCGAAACCCGCGGTCTCGACATGTCCGTTGTTGGCGCGGAACTCGTTGATGATGGTCGAATTGAAGTCGGTCACGATCTCCTTGATACGCCTGCGGAGCCCTGACCGGCAGGTGTGTCAAAGTGAAACCGCGGTCCGGGCGTCGAAGAATACGCTGAACGCATGAGTGCCGATACGAGTTCGCTGGCCGCCGCCCTTCCCGACGGAATGGTGATCACCGACCCCGACATCCTCGCCGGGTATCGCCAGGACCGCGCCTTCGACCCGGCCGCCGGTACCCCGCTCGCGCTCGTCCGCCCGATCTCGACCGAGCAGGTCCAGACGACGGTTCGGTGGTGTGCCGAGAACCGGGTCCCGATCATCACGCGCGGCGCGGGCACCAGCCTGTCCGGCGGCTCGACCGCGGTGGACGGCGCCATCATGATCTCCACCGAGAAGATGCGCGAGATCGCCGTCGATCCCGCGACGCGCACCGCCGTCGCCCAGCCCGGGCTGTTCAACGCCGAGGTCAAGGCCGCGGCGGCGGCCGCGGGCCTCTGGTACCCGCCGGACCCGTCGTCGTTCGAGATCTGTTCGATCGGCGGCAACGTCGCCACCAATGCGGGCGGGTTGTGCTGCGTGAAGTACGGGGTCACCACCGATTACGTGCTCGGACTGCAGGTGGTGCTCGCTGATGGTCGTGCGGTTCGGGTGGGCGGCAAGCAGCTCAAGGACTCCGCAGGCCTCCCCCTGACCAAACTCTTCGTCGGCAGTGAGGGGCTCCTCGGCATCATCACCGAGGTGACCCTGCGGCTGCTACCGCCGCAGGGGCCGGCGAGCACGGTGGTCGGGGTCTTCGACTCGGTGCACGACGCCAGTCGTGCCGTCCTGGCCGTCACGGGCGAGATCCGCCCGGCGATGCTGGAATTCATGGACTCGGTGGCGATCAACGCGGTCGAGGACATGCTGCGCATGGGGCTCGACCGGGAGGCGGGCGCACTGCTCGTCGCCCAGTCCGACGCGCCCGGGGCGGCCGGTGCCCAGGAGGTCGAACTCATCCGGAACGCCTTCGAGTCGAACGGCGCGGGGGAGGTCTTCACCACCGACGACCCCACCGAGGGTGAGGCGTTCACCGCTGCCCGACGTGCGGCGATCCCGGCGGTGGAGAAGCTGGGATCGCTACTGCTGGAGGACGTCGGGGTCCCGTTGCCCTCGCTGCCCGATCTCATCGACGGCGTCGCGAAGATCGCCGCGGACAACCAGGTGATGATCTCGGTGATCGCCCATGCCGGAGACGGCAACACACACCCGCTGATCGTCTTCGATCCGGCCGACACCGCGGAGGCCGACCGTGCGCAGACGGCGTTCGGTCAGATCATGGACCTCGCCATCGAGCTCGGCGGCACCATCACCGGCGAGCACGGCGTGGGCCGACTCAAGAAGGGCTGGCTGCCCGATCAGGTGGGTCCGGACGTGATGGAGCTGACGACGCTCATCAAGAACGCTCTCGACCCGGAGGGGCTCCTCAATCCGGGCGTGATCCTGTAGGAGTGGTCGGCACGACGGCGTAGGTTCCGCGCCGGTTCGCCTTGGCTTCGAACAGGGCGCCGTCGGCGAGGGCGAAGTCGCGTTGGATGCGTTCGGTGGCATCCTCATCGGTCATGTGCTCGCTGTAGAGCGAGCCCACGGCGATGCCGAGACTGACGGTCGCCCACTCGCCGTCACCGGTGTCGACCGGCCGGCCGCGGATGTCTTCGGCGACGACCCGCGCCGCCTGTTCGTCGAGCCGCATCGCGATCGCGAACTCGTCGCCGCCGAGTCGGGCGACGACCGCCGGTTCGGTCACGGCGCTCCGGAGGATCTCGGCGACCTGCTGCAGCACGGCGTCGCCGACGGTGTGACCGTGGTCATCGTTGATCCGTTTGAAGCGGTCGACGTCGGCGATGACGAGTGCGAACCGGTCGCCGTGTCCCCGGCGCAGCAGCGTGGTCGTCGCGAGGATGAACCCGCGGCGGTTCAACAGGCCGGTGAGCGGATCGGTGTTGGCCATCCGCAGTTGGTGTTTCAGGGTGCGCTGGAGATCGGATGTGTATCCCTGGTGAAGGGTGACGGTTCCGCTGACGGCCACGAGTAGAGCCAGGGTCGCGGCGAGGACGGGCACGGGTGCAGTGCCGTCCAGCCAGGCGAGAACGCCGAGGGTGCAGGTCACCGCGCTCGCCAGTGCCAGGTGTACGTACACGACGCGGGCACGTACGAAATGCGCGCTGTAGGAGCCGATCACGGCGAACAAAGCCGAGAAGTACAGTGCGAGGCGTGGATCGGCGACGGCGAACAGGCACACCGCCACTCCGATGTCCGCGTAGGCCACGAAGGCGTTGTTGAAACCGCGGACGTGTGACTTCTTGGTCCACCACATCACGCCCAGATGGACCCGGCTCACCGCGATCGCGGTGGGCACGGTGGTGGCGGCGGCGGTACCGAGGACCAGCGACCGCCACAGCGAACCCTGCCCTCCGTACGGGGTGAACAACCCGAGCGCCGCGACGACACCGAAGACCAACACCAGCCCGGCGATGGTGTACCGGATATGGCGTTCGCGCAGACGCAGCTGCCGGAGAACGTCGAGTGTTTCGTCGTAGAGCCCACTGCGTCGTGCGATCTCCGCAGTGATCGAGTCGCGAGCGAACCCGCTGAACGGAGTTGAACTCGGCGGCCGGCCGATCGTTTCTTCCACCTGATCGAGCTCCGGAAATCGGGTTGGGGCGGACAATGCGAAGTCTTGACGAGCATTAGCGATGCTTCATCAGAGCAAGTGATATCCGACGAGACCCGGGCGCGGCAGCGAAAACGGGAAAAGGAGTGGAAAGAAGCACCTGCCGAGGTCCTCCCGTCCCCTCCGCGGGGGGACCTCAGCAGGTAGCCCAAAACGCGAATGACATCTGAATACGATGCCATGCAAAAATGAGCATATTGCCTCGAAGGTCAACCTACAATCACATCAATCTGGATAACTGACAGGGGATGGTTGATGAATGGTTCTGGGGATGCCGGACTCCGCGATATCGACCTGCGTCGGCTCCGCATGTTCGTCGTCGTCATGGAGGCTCCGAGTCTCCGCGTCGCCGCCGACGACCTGTTCATCAGCCAACAGGCGCTCTCGTCGGCGATCCGTGAACTCGAACGGCAGCTGGGTGTCGAGCTCTTCTCCCGCTCGCGACGCAGCCTGACGCCGACGCCGGCCGGGGAGGCCCTCTACCGCGGCGCGGTACCGCTGCTGGCCGGTGGTGAGCAACTCGCCACGCAGGTCAGACGTGTGAACGCGGGAGCTCCCGCGCCGTTCGTCATCGGGCACGCACCCGACCTCGCGTCGTCGGAGGTCTTCCGCATCATCGAACCCGTGGTGCTGGCCGACCCGTCGGTGCCGATCACGGTGCGCCCGGTGTTCGCCGACTTCATGCGCGAGGAGTTGCTGTCGGGGTCGATCGACCTCGCGCTGGGACGCGGTGTGTCGGCGCCACCGGACATGGCGACCACGATCGCCACCGAACACGAACTCCGCCTCGCGGTCCGCAGCGACCACCCGCTCGCCGCCCATGCCCGCGTCGACATGGCCGCCCTCGCCGATTACGAGATCGTCGTGTGGGGCCCCGAGCACGAGTACGAGTACACCGACATCCTCGTCGGGCTGTGCCGGCGAGCCGGTTTCGAGCCGCGCATCATCCTGTCGACGCTGCTCGGCACACCCCCGCACACGGCGGTGATCGCCCATCCCAAGGCGTGCGCCTTCGTCACCAACGAGCCCGGCTGGATCTACGCGAATTCCATCCGCATCGTCGAGTTCACCGATCCGCCCTTCGCGCCCGTCCGGGCGATGTGGCTGCCCAACACCGCGTCGACGCTGCGCCGGCAGATCCTGGCCGCCGCGGAAGGGGTGGTGTGAGGGAGTCCGGAAGGCCGGGTGTCTCAGTGCCGCTGGAGGATCGCGGCGAGGTCGGCGCCGTCGGGGAGTGCGCCGTACTCGAAGCTGCGGTCGGGGCCCAGTCGGCTCGCGATGAACGCGTCGGCGACGGCAG
The DNA here is from genome assembly GCF_023218005.1 of Gordonia sp. C13. Taxonomy (NCBI): domain Bacteria; kingdom Bacillati; phylum Actinomycetota; class Actinomycetes; order Mycobacteriales; family Gordoniaceae; genus Gordonia; species Gordonia sp. C13. The sequence continues at coordinate 170,504 of NZ_JALPSY010000008.1, read as the reverse complement.
ACGGGCTGTGCCGCACCAGCAATGACGCCTCGAGGGCCAGGGCCATCGACTCGACGGTCGACCGTGCCCGACGCTGGGCGTCGGCCGGGGTGAGTCGCGACAGTTCGCCGAGCTGCTCCCGGAGTCGGTCGAGGTGCGCGTCGAGAGTCCGGTCGGCGCCGCGGGCGAGGGAGACCTCGGCGTCGAAGGCGGCGACCGATTCGGGTTCGCGGGTCATCGCACGCAGGACGTCGAGGGCGATGACGTTGCCCGAGCCCTCCCACACGGCCATCACCGGTTGCTCGCGGTAGCGCATGGCGAGGGGGAAGTCCTCGGTGTATCCGTTGCCGCCCAGGCACTCCAGTGCCTCGTAGGCGTGGTGCGGTCCGCGCTTGCAGATCCAGTACTTGGCGACCGCGGTCGAAAGTCGGCGGAAGGCGCGCTCCTGCGGGTCGGCATCCTCGTCGTGGGCGCGGGCGAGACGGATCGCCGTGGTGGTCGCGGCCTCGGATTCCAGTGCGAGATCGGCCAGTACGGCGGTCATTGCCGGCTGATCGGCCAGCGTTGCTCCGAAAGCCGCACGGTGCCGGGCGTGCCACGCTGCTTCGGCGACAGCCTGACGCATGCCCGCCGCGGAACCGAGGACGCAATCGAGGCGGGTCTGCGCGACCATCTCGATGATCGTGCGCACGCCCCGTCCGGGTTCGCCGATCATGACGGCGACGGTGCCGTCGAGTTCGATCTCGCTCGAGGCATTGGACTTGTTGCCGAGCTTGTCCTTGAGGCGCTGGATGCGGAAGACGTTGCGGGTGCCGTCGGGCAGGATGCGGGGGAGCAGGAAGCACGAAAGTCCTTCGCCTCCTGCGCCTTGCGCCTGGGCGAGAACGAGGAAGGCGTCAGACATGGGCGCGGAACAGAACCATTTGTGTCCGGTGAGAAGGTACTCGGCCCCCGGCCCACCGGTCCCCGCGGGAACGGCGACGGTGGTGTTGGCGCGGACGTCGGAGCCGCCCTGCTTCTCGGTCATCGACATCCCGAAGATCGCCGACTCCTTGGTGGCGCTCAGTTCTGGGGAATAGCTGCGCGACAACGCCTTCGGTACCCAGTTCGCGGCGACGTCGGGCTGCAGTTCGAGCGAGGGGATGACCGCATGCGTCATCGACACCGGGCAGGCGTGACCGGGCTCGATCTGCCCGAACAGCATGAACGCGGCCGCGCGGACCACATGGGATCCCGGCTGCGGGTCGGCCCAGCAACGTGTGTGGGCGCCGTGGGCGATCGACTCGGCGATGATCCGGTGGTATGCCGGGTGGTACTCGACCTCGTCGATGCGGTGGCCCCAGCGGTCGAAGGTCCGCAGCACCGGCGTGATGGTGTTGGCGAGATGGGCGTCGTGCTTGAAGGATTCGCTGCCGACGAGCGCCCCGATCTCCCGGAGTTCGGCATCGCCCCAGGCGCCGTCGTGGCGGGCGACGGCTTCGGTCAGCACGGTGTCGAGTTCGTACTCGTTGACGTCGACCCGCGGAGCGGACTGGTTGAACACCTGATGGGTGAGGTGCGGCTGCGGATGGATGTGCGTCGCGGACTGGGTCATCATGCCTCCTGCGGCGTGGGTACGAGTGGCCGGTCCAGAACCCGTTCCGGGATCTGCAGATTCGTGAAGATCACCGCGACCGCGTCCTCGAGCCGGTAACCGAAATCGGCTCCGGTGGCGGCTTTCTGGACCGCGAGGCCGAAGACGGCCGACCAGAACGCCTTCGCCTCGACGTCGATCCCGGCGCGCAGCCTCCAACCGGTGCGTACCAGCGTCGACATCAACGCCTGTTCGCCGCGCTCGTGGAGTGTGCGGAGGGTGTCGGTGATGTGCTCCCGCAAATCGGTGCGCCGCGACGTCAACAGCATCGCGGTGGTGAACAACTCGACGTCCCGCGCGCACGGGCCGAGCAGGGTGCCGACGAGGGTGTTCGTGTAATCGCGCACGGTCGTCGTCTCGGCGGCGGCTTCCTCGGCGCGACGCCCCGCCCGCAGCACCCCGGCACAGGCGACCTCGACGAAGAGTTGTTCCTTCGAGCCGAAGTAGTAGGTGACCTGATTGGGGTAGGCGTCGGCGCGCTGACAGATCTGGGCGACCGACGCCGCGTCGCCGTGCTCGGCGAACACCTCGCCGGCGGCACGCAGCAGCGCCTGGCGGGTGGCCTTGCCGGCCTCCCTGCTTGCGCGTCCGGTGGTTGCCACGGGGATCCTGCTCGCTCGACGTCAGTGTTTGTATGGCAAACAATAAACTCGCGCGACCGCGCGGACAAGGGTTCCTGCAGGGTTTCTCAGACCTCGCGGTCGGCCAGCTCCCCGGCATTGCGGGTCCAGGCGAGATAGCCGATGCCGACGCCCGCGAACCAGACGGCGCCGACGATCAGCGCGACCCGGCCGTCCTGGTCGAAGAACAGCAGCACGAAGACGAGCGCGAGGAACGCGAGCGCGAGCCACGTGGTGACCGGCGCGCCCGGCACGCGGTAGTCGGAGGCGGGCAGCTCGCCGCGCGCGACCTTGCGTCGGTAGGCCATCTGGCAGAGCAGGATCGTCGACCAGATCACGATGATCCCCACCGTGGACACCGCGGTGATGTAGGCGAAGGCGTGCGCTGGGTCGATGACGTTCACCACGACGCCGAGGACCATCACGGCCGCGCTCAGCGTGATGCCTGCGGCGGGCACCTTGCGGCTCGACAACTTGGTCAGCTGCTTCGGGGCATCGCCGGTGTGCGCCAGCGACCGCAGCATGCGGCCGGTGGAGTAGATACCGGAGTTGCACGACGACAGGGCGGCGGTGAGCAGGATGAAGTTGACGATGCCCGCGGCGCCGGGGATGCCGATGTAGGAGAACACCGAGACGAACGGGCTCTCGCCCTCCTGGTAGTCCTTCCAGCTGCGCACCGACAGGATCACGAACAGGGCGCCGACGTAGAAGATGCCGATGCGGAACGGTACCGAGTTGATCGCCTTGCGCAGCGTGACCCGCGGGTTCTCGGCTTCACCCGCGGTGACGCCCACGAGCTCGACGCCGACGTAGGCGAACATGACGATCTGCAGGCTGAGCAGCGCGTTGCTGAAGCCGGTGGCGAAGAAGCCGCCCTCGTTCCAGAGGTTGGAGACCGACGGCCCGACCTCGGGGCCGAAGCCGGAGATCGGGAGTAGCACGCCGATGCCAACGACGATCATGCCGAGGATGGCGGTCACCTTGATCGCCGAGAACCAGAACTCGGCCTTGCCGAACAGCCCCACCGAGATGAGGTTGGCGGCGAAGAGAATGACCAGCGCGGCGAGTGCGGTCACCCACACGGGTATCGACGGCCACCAGTAGTTGATGTACTTGCCGGCCACCGTGATCTCGGCCATGCAGGTGGTGGTCCAGACCGCCCAGTAGGTCCAGCCCTGGCTGAAGCCGGCGAAGCGTCCGAGGAACTCGTCGGCGTATTCGCTGATGCCGCCCGAGATCGGACGGTAGATCAGCAACTCGCCCAGGGCGCGCATGACGATGAAGATCGCGAGCCCGGCGAGCGCGTAGGCCAGGAGCAGGGCCGGCCCCGCCTTCTCGATCGCTCCGCCCGAGCCGTAGAACAGGCCGGTGCCGATCGCGCCGCCGATGGCGATCATCTGCACGGTGCGGGCGGTGAGCCCGCGCTGATAACCCTCGTCGACGCCCGTTTCGGCGCTGCCGTGCTCGATCGTCACGTGGAGAACTCCTGACCGCCAGTGATGGTTGGCGGGCTTCAGGGTAGACCCGCGCAACAACGGGGATTCACCAGCCTGAATTGTCCGGATCTGCAGATTCCGGTGCCTGCGACACCGCCCGGCCCCGTCGCCGTGTGGCGACGGGGCCGTTCGATTACGCCTCAGGCGGAGTGGTGGTCGGCAGGCGGCCAGGTGTGGTGGCGGATCATCAGCACGCCGATCGCGATGACCGCGATGCCGCGCGGGGCCTCGTAGAGGAGACCCGAGAATCCGGCGACGGCCGGGATCGGCAGCATGAACCCGACCATGCCGACCACGGTCAGCACCCCGATCCACAGCGGGACGGCCCGGTTGCGGATGAGGCTGACGCCGAGCAGTCCCATCCCGGCCAGCATCACCAGTCCGCCGATGGTGTTGAGCAGTTCGAATGCGGTGGAGTCGAGCATCATGTCGTTGTCGGCGATGAGCCAGGCCTTCGACGGGTCGGTCGCGTACGGCTGGGCCACGAACACCTCGACCGTGAGATGTCCGGTCGCGGTGGTGAGGTTGCCGAGCGCGTATGCCAGGAGGCCCACGAAGCCGGCGATGCCGATCCGCGGCGCCAGCCAGGCGTACATGCCGGGCAGTCCGAGCAGCAGCAGAGTGGTGCCGACGGCGATGAGGATCTGCGCCCACGGCGAGCCCGCGCCCTGCAGCGCTTCCGCCGAGTGCGCCTTGCCGTCGACGATGGGATGCAGTGTGCCGCCGGCGATGCAGGAGGCGCCGGCCGAGACCAGCGAGGCGCCGCTGAGCTTGCGGACCGTGCTCCACCTCGGTGACCGGAACGGTCCCGGCCCGGTGGGATCGGCTGTGGTCGAGAGGGCCTGAGTGTGCGTGTCGGTTGTCATGTCACACAGGCTGACCGGGCCCGCTGGTGTTAGCCTTGTGCGCGGCTGGTGCGCGCTTCGCCGCCAGTGTCCGACCAGGTCAGGCCGTATTCTCGGCAGGGTGCGGCAGGCCTCGACCGACCGGATGGCGAACGTGGCAACCTCGGCTCCGATGCCGGCGATCAGGGTCCTGGGACCGCTGTCGGTGACTGCCGCCGACGGTTCGCCGATCCGGATGACCGCCCGCAAACACGCCGACCTGCTGGCGATCCTCACCGCGGAACGGACCGCCTGCTCGCCGGAGCGCGTCGCGGAACTGCTGTGGCGAGGTGATCCGCCGCCCTCCGCCACGAGCACTCTCCACGGGTACGTGTCGCGACTCCGACGGTCACTCGGTCCGGCCGAGTCGGTCCGCATCGACACCGTTCCGACCGGTTACGTACTCCACTGCGACGGTCCAGCCACCGACCTCGACCTCCTCGACAAGCTGGGCACCGAAGGTCTCGACCTGGTCCGGACCGACCCGCGCGGGTGCCGAGGTGCTGTGCCGGGCCCTCGATCTCTGGCGGGGTGACCCGCTCGCGGAGATCGCCGACATCGCCGAGCTGGCACCGGAACTCGCCCGGCTCGACGAGATGCGCTCGGAGCTGACCGAGACGGCCGCCGACGCCCTCCGGTCGGTGGGCGAACACCGGCGCGCCGCCGCGCTCCTCACGCCGCTCTGCCGCCGCCACCCGTACCGCGAGGGTGCGGTCCGTTCGCTGGTCCGCGCTCTGCACGACGACGGGCGCACCGCCGATGCGCTCGACGCGATCCGCCATCTGCGCCAAGCGCTCCGCGACGACCTCGGCCTCGACCCCGGACCCGAGACCCTCGCCCTCGAATCCGAACTGCTCGAACCGGTTCCGGTGACCGCCACGGTCCGCACCCCGCCGCCACCCGAGGCGCGTGAACTCGTCGGACGAACGGTGGAAGTCGGCGTCCTGGAGCAGGTCTGGCGAGTCGGCGAGAACAATCCGGCCGGAGCGTTGCTGATCGGACCGTCCGGTATCGGCAAGACGGCGCTGGTCGAACAACTCCTCACCAGACATGACGCCCACGCCCGCCGATTCATTGGGCGCGCAGGGGATTCCGGATCTGCATTCGGCGGGATCGCGGAGTTGTTCGGCGACGGTCACGCCGGTGGTGAGATCCCGACCGCGGCCGACATTGCGGCGAACGTCTGGACCGACATCAACGAGCGAGGCCGATCGGTCCTCGTCCTCGACGATCTGCAATGGCTCGACACCGACTCGGCGCGCGTGCTGGCCCGGGTGATCGCCGGCCTGGGACGGATCCCGGTCACCGTGCTGGCGACCTGCCGCGACGCGACCGCCGAACCGGTGACGATCATCGGATCGGCCCTCGAACGCCATGCTCCAGTCACGCGGCTCCGCGTGGCCGAACTCTCATCCGACGAGATCCGCGCGCTGATCGACGCGCGACTGGCCGATCTCGGTCCGAGCAGTCAGGTCGACCGCGACGATCTGGCGGCACAGGCCCTCGGCAATCCGATGGTCGCCCGCCAGTTGTGCGACGCCGCGGCGATCGGAGCGATTTCCGACACAGACCACCCCGCGCAGACCATGATCGCCGCACGGTTCGACGAACTCTCCAAGGAGGCTTCGCGTTTGATGGCCGCCATCGCGGTCTCCGGAGGAGAGCTGACCGACGGCGTGGTCGCCGAACTCGCGGAACCCGTCGGCACCCGGTTGATCGATGAGCTCCGACGGGCCGGTCTGGTCGACAACGCCGGAGACGGCGGGATCGTCGTGGCTCACGATGCTGTTCGCGAAGGCATCGTCGCACGAACCAGCCGGACGCAGCGGGTCGAGGCCCACGCCCGTTTGGCATCGGCCATCCAATCCGCCCGGCCCGACGACCTTGAGGCCATCGCAGTGCACCGCGTCGAATCCGCGATCGACGAATCCTCGGTGGCACTGGCGATCCGGGCATGTGTGCTGGCCGCGCACCGATCCGTGGACGCCTCCGCCGATCATCGGGCCCTCGAACTCGCACGCCGGGGTCTCACGCTCCCGCAACCCGATGCCGACCTGGCCGTCGACCTGCGTCGGATCGCCGGCACCGCGGCGATCCGGACCGGTGAGTTCGATTCCGCACGTGCCTCATTCGAGTCCGCCGCCGCGATCAGCAGAGAGCTCGGCGACTGGCCGGCACTCGCCGAGACCGCTCTGTTGGCCTCGCCGCGCGGTGTGGCCGGTTACTGGTCGGGTTTCGGAATCGTCCAGTCCGACGACTCGGCCCTTGCTCGAGAAGCATTGGCGCACGCGGAGTCTCTCGCTCCCGAGGTCGCCGCCCGACTCCACGCCACCGAGGCGGCCCGCCTGAGCGTGCTCGGCATGTCCGGCGCCGAGGACCATCTCGGAGCGGCTCGCGTGGTCTATGCCGGTGCGGCGGTCGACTACGAGGTCGCGCTCGCTGAGTTCCTGGTGAACTGGGAGCCGACCCGACTCGCAGATCGCCGCAAGATCGCCCGCGAGCTGTACGAGATGTCCGCCGGCAACCACGACCTGCGAGCGACCGCCGTGCACCTGCAGCGGGTGTGCGCACTCGAGGCCGGCGACGTCCGCATGGCCCGACGGTTGTCAGCGGAGTTCGCGCGACTCGTCGGCCGGGGCAGCGGAACCGATCTGGACACGATGCAACTCTGGTGGCAGGTGATGCTCGCACTGCTTCGCGGCGACTACGAGGTCAGTACATCGTTGGCCGAGAAGTTCGCGGCGACCGTCGGCGGCCTGTCCGAACGTGCGCGGCTCCTGGGCGAGGCGTCGATGGCGACCAGCGCTTCGATCCAGGCCTGGCATCGCGGCGAGCTCGCCTCGATGCTCCCCGCCTTCGACACCCTGGCCGAGGAGGTCGACGACGACTTCGCCCTGGTGATCGCCCTCGGCTCCGCCGAAGCCGGGAACCACGACCGTGCCCTGCGGCTGGCCACCGAACTCACCGCCGACGCGCACCGATGGACCGGGTCACGCGTCGTCGCGCGGGTGCCGCTGCTCATCGAGGCGCTGTACTCGATCTCACTCGATGCCCACCACGCCGACGGTGCCCGCGAGATCTGCCGCCGCATCGTCCACCTGGTCGGCGACTGGTCGTCGGGCCTCATCGTCCAGTGGCCCGGGTTGGTATGCCTCGGACCTGCGGTGATGTTCCGCGGCACCGCCCGCATCATCCTCGGTGAAGACGGCACCGAAGACCTACGCGAGGCCATTCGCCTCGCCCGGGACACCGGTGCACGTCCCTACGAACTCCGCGCGCGGCGTCGGCTCGGAGCCGTCACCGCCGGCACGGTGCCGAGTGCGGACGTCTGAGAGGGGGCGGGACCAAAACACGACGCCGCGTTGTTGTGCACGGTGACGCCGGAAAGGCTCCGCCAGACCGACGAGCCGCCGGTGTCGACAGGAGGAATCGTGACCAACAAATACGACAGCGGCACCGGATGGCCGAGCTTCACCCGGCCCATCGACGACGCCGCAGTGACCACGAAGACCGATCGCACCCTGTGGATGCGTCGCACCGAGGTGCGTTCGTCGGGCGCCGACAGCCACCTCGGCCACGTCTTCGACGACGGGCCGCGAGAAGCCGGTGGACAGCGCTACTGCATGAACTCGGCCGCGCTGCGCTTCATCCCGGTTCGCGACCTCGAGGCCGAGGGATACGGCGAGTACATCGACCTGTTCCACACCACAACCCACACCGAAGAGGAGACCGCATGACCACCGACACCGGTCAGATCACCGTCCGCCCCGGCACCGAGACCGCAGTCCTCGCCGGCGGATGTTTCTGGGGCATGGAAGACCTGATCCGCAAGCAGCCGGGAGTCCTCGACACCCGCGTCGGCTACACCGGCGGACAGAACGACCACGCCACCTACCGCAACCACCCCGGACACGCCGAGGCGGTCGAGATCGTCTTCGACCCGACCGAGACGACCTACCGGGACATCCTGGCGTTCTTCTTCCAGATCCACGATCCGACGACCCGCGATCGTCAGGGCAACGACGTCGGGACGAGCTACCGCTCGGCGATCTTCCCGCTGAGTCCAGAGCAGGAGCAGGTGGCCCGGGACACGATCGCCGACGTGGACGCCTCGGGTCTGTGGCCGGGGCCGGCCGTCACGACGATCGAACCGGCAGGTCCGTTCTGGGAGGCCGAACCCGAGCATCAGGACTACCTGCTCAACTACCCGAACGGATACACCTGCCACTTCCCGCGTGCGGGTTGGGTGCTGCCGAAACGAGGTGCGTCGACCACGTCGTGAGCAACCAGGGCCGGTCGCGGCCGGTGGATCGGCGAAGCTGACTTGGATCGACAGCAGGTAGGCGTCGAGGCGAGATGCCACAATCGGCCCAACCACCGGGCCGACCCGAAGGAGCCGACATGACCGATGCAGACGCGGCGAAGGTGCTCGTGATCGGCGCCGTGAACGTCGACCTGGTCGTCACCGCCGACCGACTTCCCGGGCCCGGGGAGACCGTCGTCGGGCCGGGCGTGAACAGTCACGGAGGCGGTAAGGGTGCCAATGCTGCCGTGGCGGCGGCGCGCGCCGGAGCCGCCGTTCGGTACTGCGGCGCGGTCGGCGACGACGAGATGGGTGCGAGTGCGCTCGGCGAGCTGGCGGACGAGGGCATCGACGTAACCGAGGTTGCCCGGATCGGCAACGTCTCCACCGGCGCGGCGCTCATCGTGGTCGACCCGTCCGGCGAGAACCAGATCGCGGTGGGGTCCGGGGCGAACGGCCGGGTTGAGCCGGAGCACGTGCGTGAAGCCGTGACCCGCGCGGCGGACTGGGGCGCCGGGTGCGTGCTGATCAGTACCGAGATAACTCCCGACGCCGCGGTAGCAGCGGTGAGAGCTGCTGCTGAGCACGGCATCCCATGTGTCGTGAATCCGGCGCCGGTCCTCGACGAGCTCTTCGGGGTGCTCTCGGTCCCGGACATCCTCACGCCGAACTCCTCGGAACTGCGCGATCTGTACGCGCGGACCCTGCCCGACGCCCCGCGCGGCCCGGCCGAGGCCGAGATGGCAACGGCGCTGGCCCGGCATCTCGACGTCACCGTCGTGGTCACGCTGGGCGCAGATGGCGTGTTGGTCGTCGACCCTACCGGCGTGACGTCGGTACCGGCGGGCGAGGTCGAGTCGGTGGTCGACACGACCGGCGCCGGCGACACTTTCAACGGCGTGCTGGCCGCGTCGCTGGCACGCGGGCTCGACCTTGTCACGGCCACGCGGCGCGGTGCGGCTGCGGCGTCGCTGTCGGTGGCCCACGTCGGAGCGCGAACCGGGATGCCGACTGCCGAGGCCATCGAGCACGCGGCGTCGGGAACCTAGCGCGACAGGGGTTTCGGCCGCTCCATGTACCGGTGGTGTTCGTTGCTGGGCAAGAAGTAGTCACCCCGACCCCCGGCACGCAGCAGCGGTTGGGCACGTGCGGTGTCGTAGACGAGGTCGTCACCGAGCAGCTCTGTCGAGATGTGCACCTTCACGACCTCGCCGAGTACCATCCAGGTGTCCACGGACTCCCCTGCGGCCGAACGCAATTGGAAGGCGTCGGTGACCAGGCACTCGAAGGTGACCGGACTCTCGGCGACCCGGGCCGGGCGCACGAGCTCGGAGTCGAGGGCGGTCAGACCGGCGTGCTCGAATTCATCGGTGTCGGCGGGGAGTGCCGCAGAGGTGGCGTTCATCTTCTCGCCGACCGAATCGGTCGCGAGGTTCCAGACGAACTCGCCGGTCGACTTCGCGTTGGCGACAGTGTCTTTCCAGCCGACGCTCGCGAAACCGATGATCGGCGGGGAGTAGTTGAACAGGTTGAAGAAGCTGTAGGGAGCGAGATTTCGCGCCCCTGCATCGGACACCGTGGAGATCCAGCCGATCGGACGCGGGGCGATGATCGCGTTGAGGGGGTCGTGAGCGAGACGATGCCCCTCTGCGGGGGCGTACGAGTGGTACTGGATCATCGCTTCACCGTACGTGACCGGGGTACGGTGAATCGGACATGGACCGGGCAAGACGACGGAGGCCGGAGTGACCTTCTCCACTGCTGGTGAGCGCGATGCCGACCGGGTTCTGCGATCTCTCGCGAACATCCGCGATCTCGGGGGACTGCCGCTCGTCTCCGGCGGATCCACCTCGCCCGGGGTGCTGATCCGCAGCGACGCGCCCTATCCGGACGACGACGATCCCGTCGGTGTGCCGTGGCCGCCGTCGACCGTGGTCGATCTGCGTGACCCGTCCGAGTCGGGCGCTGTACGGGTGACGTGGCCGGCCGAGGTCCGGCTGGTACACCGCCAGGTGTCGTCGGGAGCACGAGTGGACCGCCTCGCCGGCACCCCACTGACCGACATCTACACGGCGATGATGCAGACCGGTGGGGATCGGTTGACGGCGGCCCTCAACGCCTTCGACCCGGCCGGCCCGACCCTCGTCCACTGCGCGGCCGGTAAGGACCGCACCGGCGTGATCGTCGCGATCGCCGAACTCCTCGCCGGTGTCGACGAGGCCGCGATCATCGCCGATTATCAGCAGACCGAGCAGAACATCGCCGGGGTCCTGGCGCGCCTGCAGCACCGCGATCGCGTTCCGAGGGGTACGTCGCTCGATGCGCCGATCCTGCGCACGCCGCGGGAGGCGATCGATCTGGTCATCGACGCCGTGACCGGGCATCGGGGTGGCCCGTGGGGCTGGTTCGCGGCGAACGGCGGCGACGTCGGCCATTTCGAGGGTTGGGTGGCGCGATTCGCGCCCGGCGCGGCACCCGGTTAGGGAGACTCCGCGGTCGGCCCGTCGGGCGTCAAGGGGTGGGCGCCCGACGGGCCTGGCGGAGAAACGTCGGGGTGGTGCATTCCTCCGCGACGCGTATGCCCGACGGTATGCCGCGCCAAACACGGGAGCGCCGCGACTGCAGCCTGCTCGGTGCCCGCATGCCGCATCAGGGCTGCGTATCGAGTGATTCCACGATGGCTCGTCGTAGTTCGGCCCGGTCGTCGAAGAAGGACGTCTGGGGACCGTACCGCCGGAAGGTGTCGCTCCCGCGCCCGGTCACGACCACGATGTCGTCGGGACGTGCCAGGGACACCGCCCGGGTGAGCGCGGCTCCCCGATCCGGTTCTTCGACGACCACTGCGGAGTCCCCGTGGCGCGCTCCCCGTAGGACCTCGGCTCTGATCGCGTCCGGGTCCTCGTCCTCCGGACTCTCATCGGTGACGATGACGACGTCTGCGTACTGTGCTGCCACCTGGCCCAGCGGTCGGCGCTTGCCGGGATCCCGCCCGCCGGTCGCGCCGACCACCAGGATCAAACGTCCGCACGCGAGCGATCTCAAGTAGGGAAGCAGTGCGTGCTGACCTGCGGTGTTGTGCATGTAGTCGACGATCGCCACGAACGACTGGCCGGCACGGACGGATTCACAACGTCCCGCGACGCCGGTCACCGACGAGATCCCTTCGGCGGCGGCCGCGACGTCGACCCCGTCGGCCACCACGCTGGTGAGGGCGAGGAGCGCGTTGGCTACCTGATGGGGACCCAGGGTCTGCAAGCGGATGTCGCCGGTGCCGTACGGCGTGTGAGCGGTGAACCGGGTTCCTGTGTCGGCGCAACGGATGTCGGTCGCATACACATCGGCAGTCGCGTCCAGGGCCGAGCATGTCCATGTCTCGGGAGCGGTGCCGGTTGCGAGGCGTGCACCCCAGTCGTCGTCGATGCTGATCGCAGCGATCTGCGTCCGCTCGACGGTGAACATGTCCGCCTTCGTCGCGAAGTAGGTCTCCATCGAGCCGTGATAGTCGAGGTGGTCGTCGCTCAAGTTGGCGAAGGCCATGACACGGAAGGCGGTGCCGTCGACGCGGTGCTGGTCGACGGCGTGGGAGGAGACCTCCATCGCACACCCGGTGACACCGTGTCGCCGGAATGTCGCCAGCGTTCGCTGCAGCATAGGTGCCTCGGGGGTGGTGCGCGTCGGCACCAGGTCGTAGCCGGGGCCCCGGATGCGTGCGCCGGAGATCAGTCCGGCCGATTCGCCCGCCGCGGTGAGGGCGGCGTCGATGAAGTGGGTCGTGCTGGTCTTGCCGTTGGTGCCGGTGACACCGAAGACGCGGAGATCGCGGGAGGGTTCGTCGTGGAACCAGGACGCCAACGGGCCCACCACTTTTCGCGGCTCGTCCACGATCAGGGTGGGGAGTGCCGACGACGGTCGGTCGCTGATCGCCAGGACCGCGCCGGCGGCTGCCACCTCGTCTTCGAAATCGAGCCCGTGCCAGCGACTCCCCGGAATCGCCAGGTACGCATCACCCGGGCGGACGGTGCGCGAGTCATCGACGAGGTCGCGAACCATCCGGTCGCCGACACGGGGGTCACCGACGATCGGCGTTCCGAGGTACTCGGAGAGGCGATCGACGGTCATGCCCGATTCCGGGCTCACCCGAATCGGGAGCGTCATCCACCGGTGGTACCCGCCTTCGGGGTCGCGAAACCTGAGGTCACACCCGCTCGAAAATCGCGGTGAGTCCTTGCCCGCCGCCGATGCACATGGTCTCGAGGCCGAAACGCGCCTCACGACGGTCGAGTTCACGAAGCAGCGTCGTCAGAATCCGGACGCCCGTCGCACCGACCGGGTGGCCGAGCGAGATGCCCGATCCGTTGACGTTGGTGCGGTCGAAATCGGCGTCGGTGAACTTCCACTCCCGGGTGACCGCGAGCGCCTGTGCGGCGAAGGCCTCGTTCAACTCGATGAGGTCGATGTCGGCGAGTTCGAGGCCCGCGCGCGACAACGCCTTCGCGGTGGACGGGACGGGGCCGATGCCCATCACCTCCGGCCCGACACCGGCGACCGCCCAGGTGACCAGACGGGCGAGCGGTTTGAGGCCGAGACGCTCGGCGTTCGCGCGGGTGGTCACCAGTGTGGCTGCGGCGCCGTCGTTCTGGCCGCTGGCGTTGCCCGCGGTGACGGTGGCCTCGGGATCGGACCTGCCCATGATCGGCCGCAGCCGGGCCAGTGACTCCAGCTTGGTGTCGGCACGGGGGTGTTCGTCGCGGTCGACGACCGTGTCGTCGCCCTTGCGCTGCGGGACCGACACGGGGACGATCTCTTCCGCGAACTTGCCGCTCTCGATGGCGGCCACCGCACGACGATGCGATTCGACGGCCAGCTCGTCCTGTTCCTGTCGCGGGATCGAGTATTCGCGGCGCAGGTTCTCCGCGGTCTCGAGCATGCCGCCGGGAACCGGATGGTTCTTGCCGCCCGACGTGACGCGGCCACGGGCCAGTCGATCGTGCAGAGCTGCCGGCGCGCCCTTGGCACCCCACCGCATCGATTCGGTGTAATACTCTGCGCGACTCATCGATTCGACGCCGCCGGCGATGACCAGGTCGGCGACCCCGGTCTGGATGCGCATCGCGGCGTCGAGAACCGCCTGCAGGCCCGAGCCACAGCGACGGTCGAGCTGCGAACCCGGCACGGTGATGGGGAGGCCCGCATCGAGTGCGGCGACACGCCCGATGGCCGGCGCCTCGCCGTTCGGGTAGCACTGCCCGAAGATGACATCGTCGATGCTCGCCGGATCGATCCCGGTGCGACGCAACAGTTCGGAGAGGACGGTGGCGGCCAGTTCGGTGGCCGGTACGTCGACGAACGAGCCGCCGTAGCGTCCCACCGGCGTGCGGAGCGGCTCGCAGATGACGACGTCGTCGGCTGCGGGGGGCGGCGTGCTGACGGTCATGCGGGTGTTCCTTCGCGATAGTCCACTTCCTGGCCAGACCATCTCTGCGCCCACTCGCGCAGTTCGACGGCCCGGATCTTGGTCCCGTTGCCGCCCACGGTGGTCGGCATATGGTCGATGACATGGACGGCCACGGGCACCTTGAAGGCGGCCAGGCGATCACGGCACCAGGTCTTCAACGACGGGGCGTCGAGGTCTGCGCCGGCATCGACCGGCACGACGAAGGCCACGGCCTCGGTGTAACCACCCGAACCGGTGAGCCCGACGACCTTCGCGGTCTGCACGTTCTCGTGTTCGGCGAGACGGTGCTCGATCTCGGCCGGGTCGACGAGGAAACCGCGCAGCCGCAGCACATCCCCCATGCGGCATACGTAGCGGAATCCGCCGGTGTCGAGCGCACGTGCGAGATCGCCGCTGCGGAACCAACCGTCCGCGGTGAACGCACGCGCGGCGGCATCCGGGTTGCCGAGGTAGGCGTCGACGACGTTGGGGCCGCGGAACTGCAGCTCACCTTCCTCGCCGATGCCCAGTACACGATCGTCGAGTGGGTCGACAACGCGTACCTCGATGGCGGACTCGACCGGACGGCCACCGCCGTTCCACCGCACCGACTCGGGGTCGTCGGACGACCAGAGCAGCGCCAGGGCGAAGACCTCCGACGAGCCGAAGACGCCGGTCGTCTGCGCCCCGGCCTCGTCGCGTGCCCACCGTGCGATGTCGTGGGACCTGCCGAGAAAGTCGGCGATCCCTAGCCAGCGCAACGAGGTCAGATCGGTTAGCCGACCGTCGTGCCAGGTGTCGTAGAGGCGCCCGAAGAGGTCGTCACCGCCGACGATGTGGGTGACGCGCAACGATTCGACCCGGGCGAGGGTCGCCGCGGCGTCGAAGACGGGCTCCATCAGGATGGCTGCACCACCCGCGAGACCGGCCATGGCCGTGCTGAATCCGAAGACACCGGACACCGGCAGAACGCCCAGGATCACGTCGCCCTCGCGGACGCCCATGTGCACCGAGTCGGCATGCGCGTGCCGGACCACGGCCGAATCCCGGTGGGCGGCGAGCTTGGGTGTCCCGGTGGAACCGGAGGTCGTGAACGCGACCGCGAGTTCGCCGGAACGCGCGGCTCGTTCGCCTGCCGGGGTCCATTCCGCCGTCGACGGGGTCGCGGGTGCGGAGATGTCGGTGGTGTCGCCGCTGCCGGCGATCCAGGCCCCGGCACCGAGATCGAAATCGGAAGCCGTCGCGTCGGGGTTCGACGGCCCGGGGACCACCGCGACCGCCGGGAGAGGATCGGCCGCGTAACTCGCCTCGCGCAGGGTGCCGAAGATGTCGAGTCCGTGGAACTGTGCGGGGACGGCCACCACCGCGGGGCGTGCCGATGTCAGGATGTGCGCGACCTCGCCGACGTTGTACCGGGTGTTGACCCCGATGACGTGCGCGCCGAGCGCGGATGCGGCGAACTGCCAGACCAACGCGTCGGACCAGTTGGGCAGGTACACCGCCAGACACTGGCCGCGGCGGATGCCGATGCGGGACAGTTCTTCTCGCAACTGATCGACACGGCGGCCGAGTTCGGAGCGGGTGAGGGTGATGACCTCGCCGTCGGCGACATCCATCGCGACCGGGGTGTCGGGGGACTGGTGAACGAGATCGGCGAGCATTCCGGCGAGCGTGGGATGGGTTGTGAGGGTCATGACACCGCCTCCGGGGTGCGGCTCCCGGCTGGGAGGGATCGCAGCCAGGCGTCGGCGAGTGTTCCGAAGTCGGGGAGCTCTTCCATCGGGTAGTGGCCGTACCCCGCCAGCTCGGTGAATTGTGCACGCGGGCCGTCGAGTTCGTTGATCTCGGCGGCGGCGTGACGGACGGCGTCGACGCTGATCCACGGGTCGTCGGCGCCGCAGATCAGGTGCAGGCCGCAGGTGAGATCGGAGAGCCGGTCGCGGACATCGTGACTGCCCCAGCCGATGAGGTCCGACGACGAGATCTCCGGGTCCTCACGTTTGTGCATGAGACCGATCAGATGTGCCTGCGCGGCGGGTACTGCCCGCCCGACGGAGGCGAGACTGCCGAGGTAGGTGCGCTCCGCTCGGGCCGGGCCGGCCACATCCTCGAGTTCGCGTCGCAGGCCGGCGATCTTGACGCGGCCCGGTCCGGCCTCGGCGGCCATCGCGACTGCTCCGGCGAGCGGATACTCCGGCCGCATCGCCAGCTCCAGTGTGAGCTTGCCGCCGATGGAACAGCCGATGACATAGGGCCGTTCGACGTCCAGCTGCCGCAGGACGGTGGTCAACCAGTCCGCGTAATCGACCAGGCTGGTGACCGGGCCCGTCGGGCAGGGTTCGGAACGACCGTGACCCGGCAGGTCCGGCACGACGACGCGGTACCCACGGTCGGCGATGTCCTGTGCGGCACGGCGCCATTGGACGCCGCTCTGCCCCGCGGTGTGGATGCACAGCACGGTCGGGGTGGTGGCGATGCGCTCACCGGAGGCCGTGGGATCGGCGGTGACGATCTCGACGAACGCCAGAGCGCCCTGGATCTCGAGGTAGCGTGCCTCGATCATGAGTTCACCTCCTGGGCCAATGCCCGCGCGTTCTGGATGATCGCGTGCAGCGGCTTGGTCAATCGCAGGTACTCGTAACCGTTACCGGCTGAGGAGAATTCACCGCGAAGTGCGCGCCGCATGAAGTCGTCGGAGTCGGACTGCATGAGATCCACCCAGGTCGCGGGGGAGGCCTCGAAGGTGAAGGTGGCGCCCAGAAGGGAGCGCCGGGTGACGTCGATGACCTGCCCCTTGTAGATGCGCAGGTGCACCTCGCGGGTGCCGCAACGTAGTCCGACGGTGCCGTCCCAGGTGGAGACCGACGAGGTGAACGCGGCGTCCTGGTGTAGGCGGGCGCGCAGCTGCTCACCCCACTCGACCGAACAGAAGTCGAGCTCGGGCACCGGCTGGGGACCGACCTCGGTACGCCATGTCTCCGTGCCGGATTCGCGTATCCGGCCGGCGTCGTCGATCAGGCGGACCTCGCGGTCGATGCCGTCGGCGCCGACCCTGGTCACCACGGTGGTCGCATGGACGTGATCGGTTGCGGCGATGGGGGTGGTCGCCGACCAGGAGATGGCGACACGTTCCGCGCACGGGACCGGGTCGGTGAGCCACTCGGCGAGAACCATCCCGAAAGACTGTGAACGTGATGGAATGCGGAGCCCGTGGCGTTGGAGGACGTCGGCAGCGAGGTGGGTGCGGGTGGAGGTCCGGACTCCGACGCGGAGCGAGGCGATGGCGGTGGTCATGACCCGGCCCTGCCCAACAGCTCGTCGGAGATGATCCGCATCTGGATCTCGCTGGTGCCCTCGAAGATCCTGGTGAGACGTGCGTCGCGCCAATGCCGTTCGACCTGGAAGTCGGTGGTGTACCCGGCGCCGCCGTGGATCTGGACGGCTTCACTCGTCACGCGTTCGGCCATCTCGGTGGCGACGAGCTTGCACATCGACGCCTCGAGCGAGCACCGCCGGCCGGTGTCGATGTCGGTGGCGACCGAGTACATCAACTGCCGCGCCGCCTCGATGTCGGCGGCCATCTTGGCGATCTTGAAACGCAGGTGCTGGAAGTCCGCGAGTTCGTGGCCGAACTGCTTGCGGGTGTGCATGTAGGCGATGGAGTCCTCGAGCGCGGCACGGGCCAGACCGATGGCGCGTGCGGCGGTGTGGGCGCGCCCGACCTCCAGGCCGCTGACCGCGAGGTAGAAGCCCTTGCCCTCCTCGCCGAGCATGCGGTCGGCCGGGATGCGGAAGTTGTCGAACGACAGTTCCCAGGTGTTCCAGCCGAAGTAGCCGATCTTGCGGACCTTGGTGCCGGAGATGCCCTCGGGGAACTCGCCGCGTTCCTTCTCGACGAGGAAGGCGCTGATACCGCGGTGGGGTTTGGCCGGGTCCTTGTTCGGATCGGTGCGGGCGAACAGGACGAGGTAGTCGGCCTCGTCGGCATAGGTGCACCACATCTTGGTGCCGTTGACGACCCACTCGTCGCCGTCACGGGTGGCCCGGCAGGAGATGTTGGCGACATCGGAGCCGGCCTCGGCCTCGGAGAGCGCATAGGCGCCGAGGTATTCGCCGCGCGCCACGCGTGGCAGCAGGGCGGCTTCCTGCTCGGGGGTGAAGCCGCCGCCCATGCCGTTGCCGCGCGCCAACAGTCCGGAGACGCTCATCCACGCCCGCGAGAGTTCCTCGGCGACAAGGCAGTACTCGAAGACGCCGAGCCCCAGGCCCCCGTATTCCGCGGGGATCATGATGCCGAAGAACCCGACCTCGGCCATCGCCTTTTTGAGGGTGTCGGGAATGGTGCCCTGGACGGGGTCGAGCTCGTTGGCAACCGGCAGGACCTGCTTCATCGCGAAATCGCGGGCAAGGTCGCGGATGGCGAGGCGCTCCTCGGTCAGGTAGCGCGGGATGTCGGTCCGGGGCTGTGACGGCCGATGGGTCATGGCCTTCTCCTAGTGAATGCGGGCCGAAGTGATCGGGGAAGTGCGGTGATCACTCATTAACGGTCGTTCACCATTAGAGCATCGGGTCATGCCGAGGTCAATGGACGAGCGAGTTCGGGACGGTATCCGACGAGGTTGAGTGCGTACTGGCCGTAATCCTCGGCGACCTCGGCTGCGGTCCGGGGGCCGTCCGGGCGGAACCACACCGGGATCCCGGCGCACATCAGGAGAACCGCGGTGACCGCCTGATGGACCCGATCGACGTGGAAAAGCCCCTGTTCAACCGCTCTTTCGGCGATGTCGATGAACTGTTGTTCCTGTGCGTCGCGCGATCCGACCACGCGCTTGCGGTCGATCTCGCCGAGATAGCGCAGCTCGGTGTTCGCCACCAGGCACTCGCGCGGCCGCTTGGCGGTGTACAGCGCATGGGCGACTACTGCCGCTCGCCACTGCTCGACGGGATCTTTCCTGGCCCGACGGATCGCGTTGCGAGTCGCGGTGAACTGTTCGTCGCTCGCGGTCCGCAGGATCTCAACCAGTAGATCGGACTTGTTCTCGAAGTGGTTGTAGACGTTTGCAGCGCTGCAACCTGCACGGTTACCGATGGTTCGCATGGTTGCACCGTGGAAACCGGCCGTGAAGAACTCGTCGAGTGCGGCGTTGAGGATGCGGTCGCGGGACGCTGCGGTCGCCGCAGGCGATCGAGTGTTCATGTGCTCAGACTAGGTCGGAGTGATGTCACCAGCAACGACGGCGGTGCCAGGCGCTGTTGACCCGCGTATTCCGCGGCTTTATGGTGTGGAACACGTGAACGAACGTTAATCGAGGCACCATGACGACCGACTCCGGCCTGGCGGCGCGGCTGACCCGCCTGGAAGACATCGAGGCCATTCGGACGCTCGACGCCCGGTACTGTCGTCATCTCGATGACGGGAACTGGGACGAGCTGATGGCACTCTTCACCGACGACGGCGAGTTCGACGGTCTGTCGAATCCCAAGGGCAAGGCCGAGATGAAGGCCTTCTTCGCCGGTCTCGCCGATGGCGGACTCACGTCGTTCTGGCACTTCATCACCAACCTCGAGATCGACATCGACGGTGACGAGGCGACGGCGCGGTCGTTCCTCTGGCAGCCGTGCGTGCTCGACGGCGTCGCGTCGATCGCCGCCGGTCGCTACACCGACGAGCTGGTCAAACGGGACGGGCGGTGGCTGTACCGGGTGAAGAAGGTGCGCTTCCACTTCTTCGGCCCACTCGCCGATGGGTGGGACGAGAACCTTTACGCTCTCGAGTCCGCCCGCGCAGCCGCCGTCAATCCGTAGAGTCGCGCCGAGGGGGCCCGATCGGGTCCCGGCATCCGGCGGACGGGGAGCGACATGGGACGGCTGGCGGACAAGGTCGCATTCATCACGGGCGTTGCCCGGGGCCAGGGGCGGGCGCATGCGGTACGGCTGGCCTCCGAGGGAGCGCACATCATCGGCGTCGACCTCGCCGGGCCACTACCGGGCGTACCATACGAACCCGCCACCGAGGATGATCTCGCCGAAACCCAGCGACTCGTCGAGGATCTGGGCGTCAAGGCGACCCTGACCCGTTGTGACACTCGGGATCTCGACGGACTCCGCGCCGCGGTCGGCGACGGGGTCGAGGCCCTCGGTGGGCTGGACGTCGTGGTCGCCAACGCCGGCATCTGCATCCCGGAGACCTGGGACGAGGTGACGCCGCAGAGCTTCGCCGACACCATGGACATCAACGTGACCGGGGTCTGGAACACCGTGACCGCATCGGCCCCTCATCTGATCGACCGCGGCGGCGGGTCGGTGATCCTCACCAGCTCGCTGGCCGGAAAGAAGTTGCAGCCGTTCATGGTCCACTACACGACGAGCAAGCACGCGCTGGTCGGGATGTCGCGTGCGTTTGCGGCGGAGTTGGGACAACACGACATTCGGGTCAACACAGTCCATCCGGGTGCGGTGATCACGCCGATGGGTTCGGGCCGGATGGTCGAACGCATCGAGGAGACCAACAAGGCCAATCCGCGGCTGGCGGGTATGGGTATGACGTTCCTCAACCAGTTCGCCGCAGAGGCCGAGGAGGTCGCGAACGTGGTGGCGTTCCTGGCGTCGGATGAGTCGAAATTCATCACCGCCGAGGAGATCTCGATCGACGGTGGTGCGCAGCACTTCTGACCGGTGCCGCGCTCTCACCCGGTGCCGCGTTCCTAGGTGGTGCCGCGGGCCATCAGCTCGACCGGCAGGCGTCGGGATTCCACTTCGCGACCCGCGGTCAGATCCAGCAACCCGCGCACCGCGGTCTGGCCGATCTCCAGAGCGGGGGAGTGGATCGTGGTGAGCGGCACGGGAAGCTGCGCCGCGATGGGGATGTCGTTGTAGCCGACGAGGGCCAGATCCTCGGGGATGCGGAGTCCCAGGTCGCGGGCAACGCCGAGGACGCCGACGGCGATGGTGTCGGACACCGCGAAGATCGCCCTCGGCCGGTCCGGTGCGTCGAGCAGCATGCGCCCGGCCTCGGTGCCGCCGCGCACCTCGAAACTCGAGGCGACGACGCGACTCTCGGGGAGTGCGATCCCCGCCGCGGCAGCCTCCCTGCGGAAGCCTTCGAGTCGATCCGTCGCCGTCGTGGCGTGGGCCGGGCCGGCGATGACGGCGAGGTCGGTGTACCCGCGATCGATCAGGTGACGTGCGGCGAGCGCGCCACCCCGAACGTCGTCGCCGCCGACGAAGGGGAGCCCGGCGTCGGCGTGCCGGGTCAGCGTCATCATCGGCAGGTCGCCGACCCGCAGCGAGGTGATGAACTCCTTACCCGGTCGGTGCAGACCGCTGAGCAGCAGGCCGTCGACCTGGCGCCCGACGAGTAGCTCGATGGCCGCGCGCTGGGCTTCCGGGTCGTCGGGCGGGCTGGAGAGCAGTACCGAGTAGCCGGCGCGGGTCGCCTCCTGCTCGATGCCCTGGTAGGTCGTGGCGACCACGCCGTCGGTGAGTCGGGTCATCACGACGCCGAGGGTCGTGGTCTTGCGGGTGCGGAGACTCGCGGCCCAGAGGTTGCGCTGGTAGCCGAGCTGATCGGCGACTTCGCGGACACGCAGGGCCGACTCCGACCATCCGTCCGCGGGTTCGGACTGCCGCAGTACCCGAGAAGCCGTCGACACGTGGACACCCGCGGCTTTCGCGATCTCCTTGAGGGTCGGCGTTCGCTGACCACCGGCCACGTTGGCTCCCCCATCCTGTCGGTAGCGCTGTTGACGCTGCGCGTTCGAGCACCTACCGTAGCCCATGCAAACGTTCTCGCAAACGTTCTCACAGTCCTTGTACGATCAGAAGCACGCCCGATCCCCGGAGGTTCCGATGTCCCGACCCAGCACCTTGGCGCAGCTCTTCGCCCTGGACTCGTTGCTCGATGCGGACGAGATCGCGATCCGGGACACCGTTCGCGACTTCGCCAACGCGCGTCTGCGACCCCACATCGGCGACTGGTTCGAGGAGGCGAAGCTTCCGGCTCGCGAGATCGCCAAGGAGCTCGGTCAGATCGGCGCTCTCGGCATGCACCTCGAGGGCTACGGCTGCCCGGGGATGAGCGCGACGGCCTACGGCCTGGCCTGCCTCGAACTCGAGGCCGTGGACTCCGGTATCCGCAGCCTCGTGTCCGTGCAGGGCTCGCTGGCGATGTTCTCCATCCACCACTGGGGTTCGGAGGAACAGAAGAACGAGTGGCTGCCGCGGATGGCCGCGGGTGAGGCGATCGGTTGCTTCGGCCTGACCGAGCCCGACTTCGGCTCCAACCCGTCCGGGATGCGCACCAACGCCAAGCGTGACGGCGGAGACTGGGTGCTCAACGGCACCAAGATGTGGATCACCAACGGTTCGATCGCCGACGTGGCGGTCGTGTGGGCGCAGACCGATCTTTCCGACAGCCCGGCCGGCATCCGCGGTTTCGTCGTCCCCACCGACACCCCCGGGTTCTCTGCTCCGGAGATCCACAAGAAGATGTCGCTGCGTGCGTCGGTCACCTCCGAGCTCGTCCTCGACAACGTCCGTCTGCCGGAATCGGCGATGCTCCCCAAGGCCGAGGGCCTGCGCGGTCCGCTGACCAGCCTGAGCGAGGCCCGCTTCGGCATCATCTTCGGCGCGATCGGCGCCGCCCGCGACTGCCTCGAGACCGCCATCGACTACTCGCAGTCCCGCGAGGTCTTCGAGAAGCCGCTCGCCGGCTACCAGATCACCCAGACCAAGATCGCCGACATGGCGCTCGAGGTCGGCAAGGGTCACCTGCTGGCCTACCACCTGGGTCGTCTGAAGGATCGCGGCGAGATCCGCCCCGAGCAGATCAGCACCGGCAAGCTCAACAACACCCGTGAGGCCATCAAGATCGCCCGCGAATGCCGAACCATCCTGGGCGCCAACGGGATCACCCTCGAGTATCCGGTCATCCGCCACGCCAACAACCTCGAGTCCGTCCTCACCTACGAGGGCACCTCCGAGGTCCACCAGCTCACCATCGGCCGCGCCCTCACGGGCCAGGCTGCATTCCGGTGAGCGATCTCGGCGCTCTCGACGGACTCGTCATCGCCGACTTCGGCCGGGTGCTCGCCGGGCCGTACGCGACGATGCTGCTCGCCGACCTCGGTGCCGAGGTCGTCAAGGTCGAGCGACCCGGAGTCGGCGACGACACCCGGTCGTGGGGTCCGCCCTGGGTGGGTGACCAGTCGTCGTACTTCCTGTCGGTCAACCGCAACAAGCGGTCGGTGGCGATCGACCTCTCCGATCCCGAGGGGCTCGAGGAGGCACGACGCCTCGTCGAGAGGGCCGACGTCGTCGTCGAGAACTTCATGCCGGGCACGATGGACCGGCTCGGTCTCGGTTACGACGCGGTGGCCGGCCTCCGGCCCGATACCGTGTATTGCTCGGTGACCGGTTTCGGTGGCAACAACCAACTCCCGGGATATGACCTGCTGATCCAGGCGGTCGGCGGGTTGATGAGCATCACCGGCCCCGACCCGCAGACCCCGACCAAGGTGGGTGTCGCGGTGGTCGACGTCATCACGGGATTGCATGCGGCCGTAGGCATTCTGTCTGCACTGCGGCATCGCGACCGGACCGGGGAGGGGCAGCGGATCGAGGTGAACCTGCTGTCCTCGCTGCTCTCAGCGCTGGCCAACCAGTCCTCGGGTTACGTTGCTGCCGGAGTGGTGCCGACCGCCATGGGTAACCGGCATCCGAGCATCACGCCGTACGAGGTCTTCCGGACCGCCGACCGTCCGTTCGTGCTGGCCGTCGGCAACGACCGTCAGTTCGCCTCATTGTGCGAGGTCCTCGGACGTCCCGACCTGCCCGCGGACGAACGGTATGCGACCAACAGTGCCCGAGTCGCGAATCGTCAAGAGCTGGTGGCGATCCTGAACGACACGCTGTCGACGGCGAGCGCCGATCACTGGTTCGACGCACTCACCGCCCGGCGCGTGCCGTGCGGGCCGCTCAACGACATCGCCGACGCCATCGCACTCGCCGAACGTCTGGGACTCGACCCAGTGGTCGAGATCGCCGACCCGCGTCGCGGGGAGCCGTTCCGGTCGGTGGCCAACCCGATCCGGATGAGCGCCACCCCGCCGAGGTACCGGTCGGCGCCACCGCTGCTCGACGAGCACGCCACGGTGTCGGACCTGGTCTGACGCACGCCACAAACCCACCCTTGTTCGGCAGTTCCACCCCCACCGCCGCAGCCGCGGTGGCTTTGCCGAGAAAGGGTGGGTTTGTGGCTATCTGGCGACGATTCCGTGATGCAGCTCCGCGACATCCGGATGTGCGCGGGTGCGCGACTTCCAGGCGTTCTCGCCGTAGGTGTCGAAGATCGGGTTGTTCGGATCGGCCTCGACGCCGCGGGATGCCGCGGCCAGTTCGGGCGGCAGGTCGATGATCGGGATGACCGCGTCGAGAGCAGGGTTGAGGAAGAACGGGATCGAGACCCGGTCGGTGCCGGGGCGGGGCGCGCGGACCCGGTGCCGGGTCGCTCGGAGGTAGCCCCCGGTTGCGACCTCGAGCAGTTCGCCGATGTTGACGATGAACGCTCCCTCGACAGGCGGGACCTCGAGCCAGGTGCCGGCGGCGGTCTCGACCTCGAGGCCCTCCGAGCCGGGTTCGACGAGCAGCAGAGTGAGCACTCCCGAGTCCTTGTGCGCGCCCACGCCCTGGGTGCTGTCGGCGGTGCCCGGGTAGCGGACCACCTTGATCAGGGTCGCCGGCAGTTCGGCGAACGCCGCGTCGAAGAAGGACTCAGGGGCGCCGAGCGATACCGACCAGTGCCGCAGTAACCGCAAGCCGACCTCGGAAAGCGCCGCACCCCAGTGCTCGAAGGCGTTCCGGAAACCGACCGGCGACGACGGCCAGAGGTTGGGTCCCTGTAGCCGCCAGTACCCCTCGGCGCCCGGGATGACCGGGCGTTCCGGGCCGATGTCGATCTGCTCGCGCCAGTCGACCATGCCGTTCGTCAGTTCCCCGCCGAGCCGCGAGTATCCGCGGAACTGTGGGCTCTGCAGCTGGCTGATCTCGTTCTTGACGTCCTCGGGTAGCCCGAAGAAGTCACGCGCCAGTCGCAACACCCGGGTGAGCGATTCGACCGGTACGCCATGGCCGGTCAGATAGAAGAACCCGTGGTCGTGGGCGGCGTCACGCAGCGCAGCACGAAACGCCGCGGGATCGGCGTCGGCGTCGTGGAGGTCGAGGATCGGGAGCATGGTGCAAAGCCTGCCAGAGCGTCGTACATGGGCGGAACGTCGTTCAGAGACCGTGAAACCCCGTCGATGAGGTCTGCAGGCGCTACGTTGGGTATTCGGGTCCGTAACACCACGGCGCCACCGACACGTCCAGTTGACGCGGTCGGTCGCCTGAGAGGAGTTCGATCGTGACCGAGGCGACCGACAACGTTCATCTCCGCATCGCGGAGCTGGCACGAGGGCTGCACGGCGACGGAGCCGACGACGAACAGGTGGCCAAGACAATCGTCGCAGGTGCGGTGGCCGAGATCCCCGGAGCTCAGTACGCCGGACTGACGGTCGCCACGGACCGGCGCTCCATCGAGTCCTTCGGTGCGACGCACGAGATCGCGGAGATCCACGACCGGATCCAAGCGGAGGTTGGGGAGGGACCGTGCCTGTCGGCAGCCCTGCACGACCGGGTCGTCCGCGTCCACGATCTACAGAACGACGAACGGTGGCCGAAGTACCGGAGCCGGGCGATGGGCGAGGTGCCGATCCGATCGGTGTTGTCATTCCAGCTCTTCGCCAATCGCAACACGATCGGGGCGCTCAATCTCTTCGCGGATGAGCCGAATGTCTTCGACCTGCACGCCGAGGACATCGGCATCGTCTACGCCACCCATGCCGCGCTGGCCTGGAACACGATCAAGAAAGACCAGCAGTTCAACAGTGCGCTGGCGAATCGCGACGTGATCGGACAGGCGAAGGGCATCCTGATGGAGCGGTTCGACATCGACGCACTGGCAGCGTTCGACCTCTTGAAGAAACTGTCCCAGGAGTCGAACACCAAGCTGGTCGAGATAGCGCGGCAGATCACCCTGAAGAGGTGACCTGCCGGCGCAGTACGTCGAGTGTTACTCGGAGACCGCGAATTCCGTTGTGGAGGGTCCGATCTCACCTTCGGTGAGCACCCGGCCGGCGTCATCGACGTTCTCGAAGAGGCGGACGTGGTCCGCCATGCCGGACAACTCGAGCGGACGGCTGACGGTTCGTTCACCCACGAGGACAACGGGGATCGATCGAGTGGAGGCTTCGTCGACGAATGTCTGCAGCAGAACCAGTCCGACGGTGCCGAAGAAGTTGACCGCGGAGAGGTCCAGGACGACGCCGTGGACACGGTCACGCGCGACACGATCGAGGGCGGCGGCGAAATCCGCTGCTGTTTCCCGGTCGACAGACCCGGAAAAGCGTTGCACACAATACGATTTCGCCGAATCAAACCGTCTGGTGGATGTTCTTTCCGCGGATTCTGCGCCCGCGTCGAATGCGGATCGGAAAATGGTGGAAGTGGTAAGAGGCATGAGGTGCTCGTCTCAGTAGTGAGCGTCACAGACACGATCGGACGGTGATCGAGCTGTTTGTGCCCGGCCGATGAAGGCGCCGGGGCCCAAGTTCACGATCGTCCTGAACGGAGATAAGCCGTGATATCGCGTGAGCAGTCAAGCCTTGGGTGCTCTGTTGCTCTTGTGTACGCAGCTCCTACCTGAACCGCACTCTTCACCCTACGGGTCCTTCGGTACCCGAACAAGGCCGATCCGGTCACGGTAAAAAGTTTCTAAAAAATCCCACATTGTGAGACTCCGAAAGTGGACGTGTGGCGAAGAACATGATTGTCTAGTACCTGATGCGCGTCGAGTCGCGTGCGCTGCATCAATCCATGCTAGATGGGGCAGCAGTCAGCCCATCGGTCGCAAGATCTGAACGTCTGGGTGGTGACAAATGGCGACAAAACGCGCCGAGCACGACGATTACAGCGACGTCCTCCCGATACTGCGTGAGATTCGCAGCGAATGGGACGACGACTTACGTGCCAAAAAACGCGACGAGGTGATCGAGCGGTGCCTACCGCTTGCGGATCACGTCGCACGACGGTTCTCCGATCGTGGCGAACCGGTTGATGATCTGCGCCAGGTTGCGCGGATCGGTCTCATGCATGCGGTCGACAGATTCGACGTCGAGCGTGGCAACAATTTCCTCGCTTTCGCCGTTCCGACGGTGATGGGCGAGGTCAAGAGGTATTTCCGTGACAGTACGTGGTCGATCAGAGTGCCACGTCGTGCGCAGGAGGCCTCGCTCAACATCGCGAAGGCCAGCGAGGAACTCCTGCAGTCCCTCGGGCGGTCTCCGCGGCCGAGCGAGATCGCCGAGCACCTCGGACTACCTGTCGGAGAGGTCATCGAGGGAATGGTCGCGCGGTCTGCATACACCGCGAGTTCCATTGACGCCGAGGCCGGTTCGTCCACGGACGGCTGGACCCTCGCAGACACCCTGGGCGACGAGGACGAGCGGCTCGACATGGTCGAGGAGTTCGTGACGCTACGGCCGGCGCTTGCCCGCCTCACCGAGCGTGAACGAACTATTCTCACCCTCCGGTTCTTCCGTTCGATGTCTCAGAGCGAGATCGCTCGCGAGATCGGCATCTCCCAGATGCATGTGTCGAGGCTCCTGACCAGGATTCTCGAGACCCTGCGCGAAGAGGTCGCCGACGACGAGTTCGAAGAGCCTCTCCTGCGGGCTCACGGCTGATCGGGTAAACGCCCGAACGGCTGACTGCTGAACGAACACCGGTCCCGGGGCCCACGCCGACGAGCGTGGGCCCCGGTTTCGGGTCACGGCTTGAGAATGACCTTCACCATGCCGTCGGCCTTGCGCTGGAACTTGTCGTACGCCTCCGGCGCCTGATCGAGCGGCAACTCGTGGGTGGCGAAGGTGTCCACACCCAGAGGATCGACATCGGTGAGAAGCGGCAGGATGTCGTCGGCCCACCGCTTTACGTTGGCCTGGCCCATGTGCAACCGGATCTGCTTGTCGAACATGGTCAGCATCGGCAGCGGATCGGCCATGCCGCCGTACACGCCGGACAGCGAGATCGTCCCGCCACGCTTGACGATGTCGATGGCCGAGTAGAGCGCACCCAGCCGGTCGACGCCCGCCTCCGACATCGCCTTGCGCGCGATGGGGTCAGGAAGCAGTCCGACAACGGTCTGCATCGCTTTGTTCAGGGGTGACCCGTGGGCCTCCATCCCGACGGCGTCGATCACCGAATCCGTGCCCAGCCCGCCGGTCAGGTCGCGGATCGCCTCGCCCACGTCGTCGACCTCGTCGAGGTTCACGGTCTCGATACCGCGACCCTGTGCGCGCCGAATGCGTTCGGGCACACGGTCGACGCCGATGACCCGGGCGCCCTTGTGGGAGGCGATTCGTGCCGCCATGTCGCCGATGGGCCCGAGGCCGAGAACGGTGACCGTTCCGCCGCTGGGGATCTCGGCGTACTCGACCGCCTGCCATGCGGTGGGGAGAACGTCAGACAGGTAGACGTAGCGGGAGTCCGGATTCTCCAGCGGCACCTTGATGTGGGTGAACTGCGCTTGCGGCACACGGAGATACTCCGCCTGCCCACCCGGCACCGATCCGTAGAGCTGAGAGTAACCGAAGAGCGCGGCACCCATGCCCTGTTCGGTCACACGAGTGGTCGAACACTGGGTCATGAGCCCGTCATTACAGAAACCACATGCACCGCAGGAGATCTGGAACGGGATGACGACGCGATCCCCGACCCGGAGATCGCCGGTGTCGGAACCGACCTCCTCGACGATGCCCATCGGCTCGTGGCCGAGGATGTCGCCGGCGTTCATGAACGGGCCCAGCACTTCATAGAGGTGGAGGTCGGAACCGCAGATGTTGGTCGAGGTGACCTTGATGATCGCGTCGGTGGGTTCGATGATCTTCGGGTCGGGCACCGTCTCCACGGATACGTTTCGTTTGCCCTGCCAGGTCACTGCGCGCATTTCAGGCCTTTCCGTCGTTTTGGTGGTCTTCGGACCGTTCTTCCCGGGCCCGCTCGTGCTTTCCGGCGTGGCCGACGGGGAAGTCGTGGTACCGCTCCTCGTATCGTTCGGCCTCCTCGGCCGTGGTCTCCGGCTGGATCGGATCCTGGTGCGCACGTTCGCCATCGCGTCCGGCGCGCTGCCGCAGAAGCACCCGGCTGCCGATGAGGAGGCCGACGGCCAGGAGGCCCGCCACGACTGCGCCGATGGCCAGCCAGACGGTCGCGTCGCGGTCACTCGCGCCGGCTGCGATTGCCGTGCCGCCGAGCACGAGCATCAGTCCGAGGCAAAAGAATCCGAGGAGGCCGACGGCCTTCAGGCCGCGGGACTTCCGCTCCGGCCGGCGGGCGATGGCCTCCCGAGAGGCCACCTCGCGGTCAGGTGTGAGATCTGGCATAGCTGTCCCTTCGCCAGGTGGTGGTGAATACCCATCAGGGCCGACCTACGGGTACCTCAGGGGCCGACGGCTAAAACGTCGGCGACCGGCGGGGCGGACGTTGTCGCAGATGAGAGCGCTACGGGTGGTACGAAGCATTGTCGACGCGGGGGGCGCTTCTGCTAACGTGTCGAGACGTGCGACGGGGGAGCGCTGCGGGCAAGACGAATGGGAAAACGCAGTTTGGACTACGTCAACGTGGGGCATCCATGAGCGGTCCGGCAAAGATCCACTCAACTCGACGTGTGAAGAAGACTCAATTGATGACCGACCCTGACGCCACCTCTCAGCTATCGATCGATGGCAGCGTGCCAACGATCCTGCGAGTTCCGGCGGCTACCGATCGTCTTGCGCTGGTGCGCGCTCTGGTCGAGACGGCTCTGTACATCGATGACTGGTCACTAGACGATGTGATCGACGCCAAGGTCGCGGTGGACGAGATCTGTTCCCAGATCATCTCCGCGGCGGCCGAGGGGTCGTCGATGGAGGTCGTCCTACACCTCGCGTCCAACGGTGTGGTCGGCGAGGTCCGAGGCGATCTCGTGGCCGATGTCGAACTCGACGAGTCGACGTTCGGATGGCGAATCGTCCAGACCGTCACCGATACCCACACGATCAGGTACGCCGACACCACGCCCGGTCACGGTACCCGACGGGTGACCATCGGCTTCTCCAAGTTCCGGGAGTAGCCGGAAAGTCAGCCGGGCAGCACTTCCGCTGCTGTCCGGCGCCAGTCCTCGGCGGCCTCGTCGTAGTCGATGAGGCCCATCTGCGCGAAGGCGTTCAGCCACCCCTCCATCGGCCAGGACTTCCATCGCCGATGGAACAGTCGCGCATTACGGAGGATGTCGTCGAGATGCTCGACGGGCGGCTTCGACACCGGGTGATACTGGTGATACGCATCGGCGCCACCAACCCAGGCGAGCCGAAAACCGTTGCGCGCTGCGCACCTCGCGAAATCCGTGTCCTCGCCGCCGTACCCGCGGTAACCGGTGTGGAATCCCCCGATCTCGCGCCAGTCGTCTGACCGGATGGCAAACGACAACGACCAGAACAGCGTCATCTCCGAGGAGAGCTGCGTCTGGCACGGCCCCGGGGCGGGCCGTGCCGGATGGGGGTCGAGGAATCGATGGAGCTCACGCGGATCGAAGGTCGGCTGGTCGGACCGCAGATAGGTCACGGGTCCGCAGTACAGGAGACGCAAATCTTTTGTGGCGGTGCATGATCGGAGATAGCGGGCGATCATGCCCGGTCCGGGGATGCAGTCGACGTCAAGGAACACCAAGAGTGTTGCGCCGGCCTCGATCGCGGTGCGGGCACCGGTGTTGCGTGCCTCGGCGAGTGGCAGTGTGCCGGACTCCTCGCTGATGTGAACCACCCGCATCGGATGACCTGCCGGTGCCGAGTCGTTGACGACGGCGTCGATATCGGGGTCGTTCATGGCGACGACGACATGGACAGCGGGACGCACCGTCGAGTACTCGAATGCTTCGAGCTGACGTCGCAGATGCTGGTGGCGTCCGGACACGATGGTGATCACCGCGACGGTTTCCGCGCCGCCCCGATCAGAGATGCCGTGGTCGGACGCCGGTACGGACGTCATCGGGCCACTTCTGCGACGACACGGGCCGCGCGTTCTGCTGCTCCGGCGGTCTGCCACCGGGACCACATCGGCGCGGAATCATCGACCGACTCCACGATGGCCCGCCAGCGGTCGGCGTCGGGCCAGGTAGAGGCGACAAGGGCGAGTTCGGCCCGCGCGAGGTTGTCCGCGGTGGCACGCTGCTCGGCGAACGGGCGGTCCTCCGGCATCACGACGGCGGGGCGTCCGGCCGCGGCGGCGTCCGCCACACTCCCTTGGCCGGCGCCGATGACGGCTAGACGGGCGCTACACAGGAACGGCCACGGGTCGTCGGCCCAGGTGCCGAAAGCCGGTCCGAGGCCGACCACCTTCAGGTCGGGGAGTGCCTCGGCGAGACCGATTGCCGGATGCAGCGCCCCCCGATCGCCACCCGCGCCTGTGAGGACCAGGATGTCGGAGGCGAACGTGGGGTGGCTGACGTGAGGGCGGCCGTCGAAGCGGGAGATCCCACCGGTGAAAACCGTCTTGTGTAGATGCTCTTCCAGCCAGTCCGGCCGGTACAGGTCGCCTGGCCAGGGGGCGATGATCGCGTCGGCGGCGCGATAGGCGAGCTGGTGGGGCAGGTCGTCGCGCACACCCGGCATCGCCATCACCACGACCGGCACCCCGAGCAGCCGCAGGAACAGGGTGACCTCGACCGACACGTCGACGACCATCGCAGCCGGCTGCCTGGTCGCGACGAAGTCTGCCAGCTGGGCCATCCGGTTGCGCAACCCCGCGTCCCCACGGGGTGCCCAGTGCAGCAGTCCGCCCGCGTCGACGTCGGTGGGGGCGGGATCGGCGTCGTCCCGGTCGAGGGTGATCACCTCGCTGAAGGCGGGGTCGGTCAGCCCCGCACTGGTCAGGGCGACGACGTCGGTCTGCAGATGGGCGGCGATCGCGGCGGCCCGGGAACAGTGGCCGCGGCCCTGATGGTGGACGTAATAGCCGATCATGCGGTGCAGGCCTCCGCGGATGAGGAATCGGTCAGACGTGCCCGGCCGGCCACCATCTCGGCGTAGATGCCGGTGTACCGGTCGATCATCGCGATGTCGGAGCAGTGCTCCTCCGCGCGGCGACGTACTTCGCGGCGGTCGAGGGTGAACGCCTTCTCGGCGGCCTCCGCGAGTGCGTCGACGTCGTCACCCGGCACGAGCACGCCGGCGGTGTCGCCGACGATCTCCGGGATGCCGCCGCGGGCGAACCCGGCCACCGGCGTCCCACTGGCGATGGATTCGGCGACGACGAGTCCGTACGGTTCGTTCCACACCGGCGTCACCAGGGTGGCACCGGAGGAACCGACCAGACGGGCGAGTTCGTTCTGGTGGAGGTGGCCCTCGTAGCGCACACGGTCACCCAGGAACGGGGCGATGTGGTCGCGGAAATAGCGTTCGTCGCTGATCGGTCCGGCGAGCCGCAACCGGCGGCCGGTGATGCGGGCGGCCTCGATCGCGTGGTGCGCACCCTTCTCGGGGACGAACCGACCGAACCAGACCAGGTCGTCTCCGCCGGTGCCGATCGGCCATCGATCCAGCTGAACACCGTTGTGCACCACCGGTATCGAGCCGAGAACGTGCGACCACGCCTGGGCGGTGTGCCGACTGACCGCGACACACCT
The DNA here is from genome assembly GCF_023218005.1 of Gordonia sp. C13. Taxonomy (NCBI): domain Bacteria; kingdom Bacillati; phylum Actinomycetota; class Actinomycetes; order Mycobacteriales; family Gordoniaceae; genus Gordonia; species Gordonia sp. C13. Next base: position 137,401 of record NZ_JALPSY010000008.1, on the reverse strand, counting down.
GGTCTCCGGTGCCAATGCCAGTGCCGACTCGAGCCACGGAGTGGGTGGGGTGTGCAGCGTGGTGACCATCGGGGTCTCCACCGACGGGCCCATCGCCACCGGCAGGTAATGCAGGCTGTGATTGTGGATCACGTCGAAGTCGCCGGGGTTCCGGGCGAACGAGAGCATCAGCGACAGGTAGGCGTGGTGGTCCTGCAACGCCTCGATCGACGGCATCGACACATCCGAACGAGCGGCCGCCGACGGCTCGAAAAGCTCCGCGCGCAGGCGATCGGAATCAACCGGCAGGTCGCTTCCGGCGCCGGCGAACAACGTGACCTCGTGGCCGGCTATGGTCAGCGCCCGGGTCAGGTGCCAGACATGCGCCTCGAGGCCGCCGGCGAACGGCTGGGCTATCGGGAACCGACTGGACGCGATGACGGCGATCCGTAGTGACTCACGCATCCAGCACCCGCGTGTAGAGCCCGGCGTGTGCCTGGGCGATCGTCGACCGCTGCGTGCGGCGGTCCCGCCACATCGCAGGCGCCGGCCGGGCCGAATACGCCTGTGCGAGTGCGGCGACCAGTGACTCCGGATCGAATCGGTCCTCGGTGAAGTCGTAGCTGAAGCACTCCTGCTGCTGGTGGTAGAACCCGCAGCTCGGCGCGATCACCGAGGTGCCGAGGTCGTGGCAGGCCTCGAGCCAGCCGGAATGAGTACCGAAGCGGTAAGGCAGGACCGAGACCGAGATCCCGCTGAGGTAATCCCACAGCTGGTCGTCGGAGTAGTACTCGTGTACCAACACCCGGGCGTACGGGTGGCGCGACAAGGCGAGAGCGGTGGTGCCGAAGTCCGGGTTGTAGAAGTGGTTTCCGGGCACGAAAACCTCGTCGTGCAGATTGATCTGGATCGTCATGTCCGGATAGTCGGACGCGGCTTCCAGCAGCGTCATGATGACGGGAAGCGGATCCATGTTGGCGCGCACGCTCTTGGCGTGCACGCCGACGACGAACTCGTCGGTCGGGGTCTCACGCGGTGCGAACCGCGCGGGCGGCACGACGTGCGGGTGCGGGAGCACGGTGGCGGACCGGGCCCACCGCTGCGAGATCTGTTCCGCCGCACCGGGGGTCAGGGTGATGACCTCGGCGGCCGCGGGGACGAGGAGGTCGAGGACCTCATCGTGGGCGTCGGGTTCCGGATGGTGCGGGTTACGGAGGTCGTGGAGCGTGTAGACCAGAGGTTTGTTGTGCCGGTCGAGCTCGGCGAGGACGTCGGCCATCACCGACGGCGTCACCGCGTCGAAGCCGAAATGGAGGTGGAACACGTCGAAGTCGTTGTGGTGCTCGGCAATCCACCACGGGTCCAGCATCAGCGGCGGCCACCAGCCGCCGGGGACCTTGGCACCATCCGCGGGCACGGGATCGGGAAGTCGGGTCACCGACACCGAACCCGTGTCCAGAACGCTGACCGATCCGTTCACCGGTGACAGGTGACGCACGTAGACGTGCGACTCAGGGACGGAAGCCACTCGGATGTGTGCGGTACTCGTCCGCGTCATCCGTGAGCTGTCCACCATCTCGAGGGTCGCCGCACCGCCGAGTTCCCCGCCTAGTCCGTTCACTGTTCCATCCGATCACTTGGAGATATGACCGGCTGTGTACTCAACCGGGTCCGCAAGATGCGGCGTAGTAAACGCCGCTGAACTGCCGACACTCGGCACTTCGCTTACAGATACCCCGGGTGGAGGATCGTGAAACCACGACGGCTCGCGTCGTGGTGGACGTCAGTTCTCGTTCTGGTGAGCGTTCAGGAGCAGGTGGTCGAAGGACTGGCGCACGGGATCGGGCAGCACGACATACTTGTGCACTCCCGACACGATGTTCTTGGCCAGCTCGTTGACCTTCACGTTGGCCGTCTGGGACCGCCAGCGCATCACCTCGAAGGCGCGTTCAGGGCTCACTCCATAGGCCATCGAGATCATGCCCTTGGCCTGCTCGATCACACCCTGGTTCTCGCGGAACCGCGCGACGTGCTCGTCGACCTGGAACTTGACCGTTTCCTCGTCATAACCGGTCAGGTCGAGGTAGAAGCCCTCGGCGCCGATCGGTTGACCGCTCTCGTCGATGATCTGCTGGGAGACCACGGCCACGTGATGGACGGTGCCGGAGAGGTCGATGATGCGGTGTCGGCTGGAGAACGGCGTGCGTCGGCTCAGCATCGTCGCGACCATCTCGTCGAACGCGTGGCGGTCGTCGGGATGCTTGTGCCCGGCCAGTAGTTCGGTCGTCGGGGTGACTTCACCCGGCTGGTAGCCGTGCATCTCGGCGACCTCGTCCGACCACCACCATTCCTCGGTGTCGAAGAGGAACCGGAAGCTGCCGACATACCGGATGCGGGAATCGTCGGCAGGAATGTTGTCAATCTTTGGCACGGTTACCCCTAGAGCTCGAAAAAGGCACGCAGAACTGCACGCCGGCGGTCTCGGGCGATGTTTGAGCTTACCTGGGATCAGCTCGTCGCGAGAGGCGACCTGCACTGTGTTGTGGCGGAGTCGCCTCTTGGGCAAAACCTGCAGTTCAGCGGCATAGTTTCGGCGATCTGGTCGCCGGGTAGCCAATGACCGCGGTGGCCGGGAGTGGTTGCCGCTGACATGCGAGGAGGTCTTGATGAGCACCAGCAGTGACAGCTCCGACGCCGCGGCGGCGACCGAAGGCGTCAACCCCGATCTGACCTCGACGGTCGGTGCGGAGGACCTCGACGAGGACCATCTGGCGCGCGATCCGCTCGAGGACGGGATGGACCCGCCCGAGGACTGGTCGGCCAGTGACCGCACCGGGACAACGGCCCGTGAGCAGCGGGAGGGGGAGTCCCTCGACGAGAAGCTCGACCAGGAGATCCCCGACGAGAACCCCTGAGTCTTCAGCGACAGCTGAGTCGCCACCTCCTGGGCAGACGCGCGGTTCCGACCGGCGCGTCTCCCGCGAGGTGGCGATCTCGTTTCTGAGGGCGGTCGCGCGGAGGCAGGTTTTCGATCTCACCGCAGCGGGCAACCGGCGACCATGAGTGATCAGGAGAACTCCCCGCACGAAGCGAAGACCATCCCCTACCCGGGCGAGACCGGCGACATGCCCGACCGTCCGCGCGACGAGATGACCGAGTACCGCGGCCGTGATCTGCTCGCGGGTAAGACGGCGCTGGTCACCGGTGGCGACTCGGGCATCGGCCGGGCCACCGCGATCGCGTTTGCGAAGGAGGGAGCCGATGTCGCGATCGCCTATCTCGAGGAGGACGAGGACGCTCGGCACACCGTCGATCTCATCGAGGCCGAAGGGCGCAAGGCGCGCGCCTACCGCGGAGACCTGGGCGACCCGGCCCATTGCGCAGAGGTCGTCGAGCGCACCGTCGCCGATCTCGGTGGATTGAACATCCTGGTGAACAACGTCGCCTATCAGCAGGTCGTCGACGACTTTCTCGAGGTCGACCCCGCGCAGTGGTACCGGACGTTCGACGTGAACATCCACAGCTTCTTTCACACCACCCGGGCCGCCGTGCCTCATCTGACCGGTGGTGGCGCCATCATCAACACCTCGTCGATCAACGGATTGCGCGGCAACGACAGCCTCATCGACTACTCGGCGACCAAGGGGGCGGTCCTGGCGTTGACGTACTCCCTCGCCCAGTCGTTGATGGAGAGAAAGATTCGCGTCAACTGTGTTGCGCCCGGACCGGTGTGGACCCCGCTGATCCCGGCGACGATGCCGGCCGAGGCCGTCAAGGACTTCGGGACCCAGGCGCCGGTGGGCCGCGCCGCCCAGCCGGACGAGATCGCACCGTCATACGTCTTCTTCGCTGCCGATCAGCTGTCGTCGTACTACACCGGTGAGGTACTCGCCCCGATCGGTGGTGAAACACTCCCGGGCTGAGGAGGTTTCGTCGTCATGGGACCGGCAGCGGTGCCAAGCTGTTCCCGCGCGGGAGCGTTGCGCAGTTGCTGCGCGTGGGGATTCCGGCGAAGCGTTCGGTGAGGTACTCGGCGGCGAGCGGTTCGAACGGGAGGAACGCCTCCTGGTGGGTCAGGCCGTTCAATTGGTGATAGGTGACATCGACTCCGCGTGAGCAGTATTCGTGCGCGAGCCCGATGACATCTCCGGTGATCATCAAGGTGTCGCCGATCGCGTTGTAGTGCCCGACCGCGAGGAACATCTTGGTCCGCGGCGTCCCCTGGCTGCCCATGATGTTGTCGTTGATGGCACGCACCACCGCGGGGACGTCGAGCAGTCCGGTGTAGGGCGGGTCCACCATGGCCGCGCTCGTGAGCCCCGGGTACTTCGACGCGAACTGCGAGATGCACTCGGAACTCACCGCTTTCGTCACCTGCTCCCCGCGCTCGGAGAGGAAGGCGGAGGTGTCGAGTCGGTAGGCGCGCTGATAGGCGACGATCAGCGCGGGGATCACACCCGCCCATTTCGCGCTGCCGTCGATGTAGGGCAGGTTGTGGGCGAGGTCGACGGGCAGGCCGCCGGCAGCGGCTCCGATGATGTTGAGTTCCGGGGCATAGCGCGGCGCGATCTCGGCTCCCCACTGCGTCGGGATGGAACCGCCGGAGTAGCCGACCAGGCCGACCGGTGTGGACCGTGGGAGTCGCAGGAATGCCTCGGCGGCCCGGATTCCGTCGAGCGCCGCATATCCTGATTGCCGGCCGATGGTCCACTGCAGGTCCTCGCCCTCGTAGTCCGGCACCACCACGGTGTAACCCGCCGCGAGATAGCCTGCGATGACGCCTTGTTCGGTCGTGGCGGTGCCGTTGGTGTAACCGCCGGAGAGCGTGTACGACGGGTCGCACTGAGAACCGAGGGCGTCGTAGGCCATGTGGTACGAGATCAGCCGGGTCGGTCCCGGGACGAGTGGGCGCAACACCGTGGCGACCGTCGCCCGACCGGCACCGAACTGATCGGTCGTGCGGTACAGGACCTGGGTTCCGGTGATCGGAGTGGACAGACGTAGTGTCCGGAACGTCATCGGCCGTGTCCGGAGCACGGTTCCCGGAGCGGTGTGCCGTAACGGTGCGTCGTAGCGGTAGAACGGGTCGGCCGAGGGGAGGGGTGAACCCGGGCCGGGTGCGGCGTGCGCGGTCGGCGGAGCCCCCGCAACACCCAACACCACACCGACGATCAACCCGACGAAACCCGCCACACGCAGGAAGTTCATGCGCACCCCGAACGCCATGGCTCATTCAAACACCGATGGGCGGTCGGCGTCGGTGTTCCGGGATCGCTGCCCTTCGGGTCGAATGTTAGGTTGCGTAACGATGTCAGTTCAGTCCGTTCCCCGTCCCGCCGCGATCGTGCGGTCGAGGTGAGCCCGTCGCGCACCACGCGCCACCACATGACGAACGAGCGGGCCACCGCCGGCGTCATCATCACCGCCGTCGGCGTGATGCTGGTGGCGGCCAACCTCCGCCCTGCTGTCGTGTCGGTGGGCCCACTGATCGGGACGATCTCGGCCGACGCCGGATTCAGCAGCGCCGTGGCGGGTCTGCTCACCGCGTTGCCCGTCCTCTTCTTCGGTATCTCCGCTCCCGTCGCGCCGAGGCTCGCGAACCGGTTCGGCATCGAGCGGGTCATCTTCGGCGCCCTGCTCGTGCTCATCCTCGGCATCGTCGTACGCCTCGTGCCGTCGTCGGTCGCACTGTTCCTCGGGTCGGCGGTCATCGGTGCTGCCATCGGCACCTGCAACGTCGTTCTGCCCGCCCTCATCAAGCGGGACTTCGCGCACCGGTCGGGGCTGATGACCGGCTTCTACTCGATGACGTTGTCCGGCGGTGCCGCGGTCGCCTCCGGGGTGAGCGTGCCGATCAACGATGCGCTGGGCGGGGATTGGCGTCTCGCGCTCGCCTCCTGGGGACTTCTCGCGTTGGTCGCGGTCGTCGTGTGGATCCCACAGTTGTCACACGTGCACCGGGTGACGGCGGCGAGCCCGACGTCGTCGTTGTTGCGTAACCCGATCGCGTGGGCGGTGACCGTCTTCATGGGCACCCAGTCGCTCATCTTCTACACCTTCGTGGCGTGGCTGCCGCAGTACCTGGTCGACGAGAACGGGATGACCCCGGTGGGAGCCGGTGCCGTCGTCGCGTCCGCGCAGGTGGTCGCGTTGGTCATGTCGCTGGTCGCGCCGATCGTCGCCGGACGGTTCGACGACCAGCGCGTGGTGACCTTCGTGGTCCTCGCCGTCTGCGCGGTCGGCTTCGCCGGACTCATCAGCACCGACGTGTGGCCCGGGTTCTGGGCCGCATGCGTGATGGTCGGGCCCGGCGCTTCCATCAGCCTCTCCCTGCTCTTCATGGTTCTCCGCAGCTCGGGATCGAAGCAGACCGGCCAGGTCTCCGGGATGGCGCAGTCGGTGGGTTATCTCGCCGCCGCGGTCGGACCGATCCTCATCGGCCTGATCCACGACGTGACCGGCTCATGGACGGTGGCGATGGCGGTGCTCTCGCTCGCTCTTGTCCCGCAGGCCCTGGCGGCCCTCGGTGCCGCCCGCAACGTCAAGATGACCGACTGAGACGAAACCGGCCAACCATCTCACGTCGGTGTGTGCCGGCCGCTACGCTGTGGCCCATGCATTGCGTGGTCGTGGGTGGGGGACTCGCCGGTCTGGCGTCGGCAGTATGGCTTGCGGAGGCCGGGAAACGAGTGACGCTCCTCGAGCGCCGCGGTTCACTCGGTGGCCGCACCATCTCGATGCCGCTCGCCGCGGTCGACGACGTGCCCGACAACGGCCAGCACGTCTTCGCCAGTGGATACGAACACCTCATGCGGTATCTCGAGAGTGTCGGTACCCGCGAGCACGTCGAGTTCCCCGGCCACATGACCATGCGGATGCCGGGTGGCGCCACGCGAAAGTCGGCTTTCGGCGGACTGACCGGTCTGCGAGCGGCACTCGGTGATCTCCCCGGGGTGACCGGACTCGACCGGCTCAGGACCGCCCTCGCGCAGGCGCGGTTGATCCGGCACGCATTCCGGCAACCCGAATGGCTCGATCAGGTGACCGCCGACGAGTGGTTCCGTCGGATCGGCATGCCGCAGTCGGCGCGGGACGCGCTCTGGGACGGCATTGTCATCGGCCTCACCGGCGACAAGACCGAGATCGCGTCGGCCAAGGTCCCGGCCGACCTGCTCGTCACCGGCGCCCGACGCGCCGTCGCGACCCGGACCCCGGTCTCGATCGGCTTCCCGACCGTGGACCTCGACACCCTGTTCGTCGCCGGCGCGGAGAAGAGGTTCGCCGACGCCGGCGTCGACGTCCGGCATCGTGCGGTGGTGTCGTCCGTCGACGTAACCGACGGCACGGTCACCGGTGTGACGCTCGCCGACGGGGAAAAGGTCGCCGCCGACGCCGTCATCTGCGCGGTGCCCGTGTGGAGCGTGAAGGGGCTCCTCGACCAGGTGCCGGGCCACGAACGGATCTACGAAACGGTCGACAAACTCACCCCGGTGCCGATCGTGAGCGTCAATCTCTACCTCGACCGCTCGATCGGCATGACCGACTGGGGCGAGATCCTCTACGGCGGCGAGGGTGTGCTGGAGCAGGTCTGGGACCGCCAGCGCATGCACGGCCGCGAACCGAAGGACAACTGGTTCTACTCGACGACGGTGTCGGCATCGTATGACCTGATCGGCAAGACCAACGCCGAGATCACCGGCATCCAGATGGACATGCTGCGTAAGTACTTCCCACAGGCCGCGGACGCGCAGGTGATCCACGGCCACGTCGTACGGATGCCGAAGTCGACGTTCGCCCAGCGCCCCGGAACCGCGGGAATCCGCCCCGACCAGCGCACCGCCGTCGACGGTCTGGCCCTCGCCGGGGACTGGACCAGGACCGACTGGACCACCACGATGGAGGGTGCCTGCCAGAGTGCCGCGCGGGCCGTCGACGTGATCCTGGAGTACGCGGACTCCCGGCGCTAAGTAAATTCGTCCCATGCCGACGACATCGTCTGTCTTCTACATCGGTGGACCCGAGGTCATGCTGCGGATCAACGGTCATTCCGTGTCCGCCGAACGCGGTGAGGCCGGCCTCGTGACCGGGCCGTGGCTCGCCGACCCCGCGGCCGGTGTCAACCGAGCCGCGCTCGCTGTCGCGCTCGACGACGTGACCGGATAGGTCGTCGACGCCGGTAGCCCTGACGGACGCTGGCCGGTCTCCCTCGGCATCCGTTTGGATTTCGTCGCCGACCCGCCGCTCGACGGCACATCGCTGAACGTCACCGGCGAACTCGTCGCCCGCGACGAACGTGGCGCGATGACCACGGGCCGGGTGTCCGATCCGACGGCCGCCCGATCGCGACGATCATCCAGCGCTCCCATCTTGTCGACGCCCCGACCACCCCGGGGGCGCACGCGACCGCCGAGGTCCTCGACGCCCCCACGAACCCGGTCCGCGACCAACTGGGACTCGTGCCCACGGCTCCCGGCGTGCTGACGATGGCCCCGACGCTTCTCTCCGCCAACGGAATGGGCAGCGTGCACGGTGGAATCCTCATCTGTGCTTCCGAACTCGCCGCGATGACGGCGGTCGAGGCGAACGGGCAGTTGCGCACCACCAGCATCGACATCACCTACGTCCGTCCGTGCAACGCCGCCGACGTCACCACCTTCACCTCCGAGACACTGCATCGCGGACGAAGCCGTTCTGTGGTGCGGGTCGTGTCGGCGAATTCGTCGGGCAAGCTCTCTTCGATCGCGACCGTCGTGCTCCAGCACATCTGAGATCCACATCACAACTGCGGTTTTCGCAACCGGCATACCAGCATGGTTGCAGGGGAGCGCATTTCCCTGGCAAGGTGCACACATACGGCCTGATCAGGCGCGTGCAGATGATCGCGTGCCTCGCGCAGCCGTATCTCTTCGCGGCCCGTCATCGTGCGATGCGGACTCGCGCACAACACAATCACCTTGCCTGCCGCCGGATGTCTTTCCCGGCGGCCTGCCGGATGAGGGAAAGGATCGACTCGATCGTGGTAACTCAAACAGCAAACAAGAACACCCAAATCACAAAGACCGAAATCCCCGAGAGCGACAACCAGGCGCGCGGCGTCGACGTGTACCGAACCCGTCTCGCCCACCGCAGCCAGATCGAACCGCGTCCCCACAACACCGTGTGGGGCAGCATGGGGAATCCGGGGCCGTTGTCGGCGCCCGAACTGCGCCACTACGCCGACCGCGGTTACCACACCGAGAACAAGGTGTTGTCGGCCGCCGACATCGACGCATGCCTGAGCGAGGTCTCCGACATCACCGATCGTCTCGGGGACGACGACCGGGTGATCCGCGAATCCTCCAGCGGCGATGTGCGTTCGCTGTTCGCGGTGCACAAGCTCAGCGATCTCATCGCGGAGATCTGCGACCGGGAGTCGATCCGCGGTGTCGCAGAACAGATCCTGGACGACGAGGTGACGATCCACCAGAGCCGGATCAACCTGAAGCCGGGCTTCGCCGGAGGACCCTTCTACTGGCACTCCGACTTCGAGACCTGGCACGCCGAGGACGGGATGCCCGCCCCGCGAGCACTCAGCGTCTCGCTGGCACTCACCCCGAACCTGTCCACCAACGGTCCGCTGATGATCATCCCCGGATCGCATCGCCGCTTCGTCAGCTGCGTGGGCGCGACACCCGATGGCTACCACCGGGAATCGCTGACCTCGTACCGGCCGCCGTTCGGCACGCCGGAAGAGGGAGATGTTGCGACACTCGCCGACGAGCTCGGGATCGACACGATCACCGGACCGGCAGGGTCGGCGCTCTACTTCGACTCCAACTGCCTGCACGCCTCGAGCGGCAACATCACCCCGTACCCGCGGAGCAACCTCTTCGTCGTGTTCAACGCGAAGTCGAATGCGCTCCAGGAACCGTTCGGCGGGACCGCGCCGCGACCGGATCACCTGGCGCACAGGTGATCTGACCTCGATGAGGGAGTTGCGCAGGGCGCCCACTCCTGCTGCCTGAGGTGCGAGCGAAGTGTCCACTCCTGCTGCCTGAGGTGCGAGCGAAGTGTCCACTCCTGCTGCCTGAGGTGCGAGCGAAGCGAGCCACGAAGGCCTGGTGAGAATCTCGCCAGGCCTTCGTGGCTCGTCGCTATCGCTCCTCGCACCTCAGGCAATAGTGGGGATGCGCTGCGTCAGAACCCCGCCGACGACCCCAGCTCCGGGGCGGGGCCGGCGAAGTAGTGCTCTCCGTCGAACCGGGCCGGGAGACCGGCCGCGAGATACGTGCCGATGCCGGGCTGGTCCAGCTCGGTGAACAGCGGATTCTTCTGCAACACACCGGACTCGACGACCTCGTCGAACGTGCGATACCGCTCCGACAGCACCGCACTCTTCGCCAGTGCCTCCTCGACCTCGGCGGTGGTGTGGCGTTCGAACCACGCGGCGAACAGCGGCGTGAGGATCCCGCGGTGGGTGTAGCGGTCGGCTTCGGTGGTGAAGTCGGCGCCGAGTGCCTTCTCGATCGCGGCCACCGCGTCGCCGGTCTCGGTCATGGCGACCAGATCGCGGAAGTGACGCGGGGTGAGGGCGACGAGCATGAAGCGACCGCCGTCGGCGGCGACGAAATCTGTTCCGTACGTGCCGTACACGTCGTTACCGGTCGCCGGCCGGCTGCCGCCGCCGAGCTGCGGTTCGGTGAGGTAGCCGAGCGTCCCGGCGATCGCCAGGGCGGTGTCCTCGAGGGGCAACGTGATCTGCGCGCCGGCGCCGGTCTGGTCGCGGCGTCGGACTGCAGCGGTGATCGCCAGAGCGGCATACAGGCCACAGGCCACATCCCACGCGGGGAGGGCGTGGTTGACGACGCCCGTGTAGTCGGTGGGGCCGGTGATCGACGGGAAGCCCAGTGCCGCGTTGACCGTGTAGTCGACGCCGGGAGTGCCGTCGGTGCGTCCGAGCAGTTCGAGGGTGATGACGTCGGGGCGCTTGGCGGCCAACGTGTCGTGACTCATCCATGCGCGACCGCCGGCGTTGGTGACGAGGATGCCGCCGCCCGGACCGCTCTCGGTGACGAGATCCTGGATCAGCTCCTGCCCCTCGGGCTCCCGGAAGTTCGCGGTCACCGACTTCTTTCCCCGGTTGAGACCGGTCCAGTAGATGGAGTTGCCGTCGGCGGTGACCGGCCAGCGGTTGGTGTCGGCGGCACCGCCGATGGGGTCGACGCGGATCACCTCGGCGCCGAGCTGGGACAGCGTCAGACCGCACAGCGGTGACGCGACGAAGCTCGACACCTCCACGATGCGAAGGCCCTCGAGGGGGCGGGGATTGGTGCTCATGAGCGAAAGATCCTCCGGGGGGCGGGTGGTCGGGTCAGGCCATCAGGACGTGGTAGCGCCAGTCGAGGACGTCGCGGTCCCCCTGGCCGTCGGCGTCGCCGTGGGCGACGACCTTCGACCGAAGCCGCAGGAGCCCGCTGCCACCGTCGAGTGGGGTGGCTTCCTCGACGTGGATCTCTGAGCTGAGGGTGTCGCCCTCATGCACGGGGCCGGTGTGGTCGCACGCGTCCCAGGCCACCACGGTCACCAGGTTCGGCAGGGCACGGTTGGCCTGGGACAGGGCGAGTCCGATGGTGTGTCCGCCGTAGACGAGTCGACCGCCCGCGGCCTTGCCCGCCACCCGCTCGTCATGGTGGGTGGCCGCGATGTTCAGCGACAGGCGCGCGAGTTCCGGTGCGCTGGAGACCACGTCGGCGCTCGAGCGGAAGACGCGTCCGGCCAGATCCGGGGAGAAGTGCTGTCCGCCGAACGACGACCGGAAGGCGGCCAGATCCCAATCGGGCAACGCGGGGTCGGCTTCGTCGCCGGGCCCGATGGTGCTCAGATCGTCGGCGTGCACGGTGCGATTCGGGTCGGCGTTCGGCGAGAGCGGCAGCATCGCGCAGCGGTAGAAGTCGAGGACCGTCGCGCCGTTCTGATCGGTGGTGACCATGTGCAGCGCGGCCAGGCCGGTCGGGGCGCGGCCGGGCTTGGACTTGTTCTCCCGCAGCCCGACGACCTCGGTCACGGTGGTGAGCGTATCGCCGATCTTCGGGTAGCTCAGGAAACGTAGCCCGCGGTAGAACAGGTTGGCCTTGACGTGATGAGTGGCAAGTGTCGACTGTCCGATCGCGACGTCGGTGACGAGCCCGGGATGAGCGAGCGTGCCCTCGCCCAGGACGCGGCCCGCCAGATGTGCGTCGAGTGAAAGCCGCAGGCGGTCACCGAGAATCGACTGATGGCCGGCGGCGAGACCGGAGGTGAGTGTCAGCGACGGGGCGTCGTCGAAGACCTGTCCGTGGGTCAGTTCGTCGAAGTATGGTCCGCCGACCGCGATCGCCTCAGTCATCGACTGCCGCCTTCGCGAGCACCCGGCGAGCGGAGACGGCGAGTGCCTCGTCGAGCATCCGGCCGTCGAGCTCTGCGGCACCTGCGCCCGCGGCAGCCGCCTTCTCCAGCGCCTCGAGTACTCGTCGCGCGTCCTCGACGGCGTCGGAGTCCGGGGTGAAGATCTCGATGGCACTTGCCAATTGCGCAGGATGGATCACCCAGGTTCCGTCGAAGCCGAGGTCGCGGACCCAGCGCTTGGCGTCCCGAAAGGTGTCGTCGTCGGCAATGGTCAGGTGGGGGCCGTCGACCACGTCGACACCCGCGGCTCGGGCGGCGAGTAACACCGAGTCCTGCACGACATGCCACGTCTGCATGGGCAGACCCGACGCGCGGCCCAGCGACGCACCGAGATCGGCGTACCCGATCAGAACGGCGTCGAGACGGTCGGTGGCCGCGCAGATCGCTGCGGCATCGCGGATGCCGCGCGGGGTTTCCAGCAGCGCCTGGAGCCGGACCGGGGAGTCGCCGAGCTGTTTGTCGGCCTCCAGGAGGTCGCCGGGGGTGTCGGCCTTGGGGAGCACCACCGAGGTCAGGTTCGGCATCTGCGCGCACGCCGCGAGATCGTTCGACGCCCACGGGGTGTCGATGGCGTTGATGCGCAGCGAGACCGCGCGATCGGCGCCGAACTCGTTGACGAGTCCGGCAGCGGCGGCGCGTGCGGTGTCCTTGTTGGCCGGGGTGACCGCGTCCTCGAGGTCGAGGACCACCTCGTCGGCGATCGAGGCCAGCGCCTTGCGTGCCTTGCGGTCGTCGGAGGCCGGCGCCACCAGAACGCCTCGTCTTCTCTGCACCATTGCTCCCAAATGATCGTGACAACCCGGGTGTCGGGTCCAAATGTGCGGCCAAAGTGTGCCGTCACGGTTCTATCAGACCTGGACGTCTGATGGGAAGGTTGACATAGGTACGGCCGATGGACAAAATGGCCGTACAAATCAGCCCGACCACGAAGAGCACAGGTGAGCCCCTCCATGAGCACGCTGTCAGCCGAAGAATCGTTCCTCGTCGAGACCGTTCGGCGGTTCGTCGACCGCGAGGTCAAGCCGACCGTGCAGGAGGTCGAGCACGCCAACGAATACCCCGAGAAGTGGATCGAGCAGATGAAGCAGATCGGGATCTACGGACTGGCCGTGCCCGAGGAGTACGGCGGCTCGCCGGTGTCGATGCCCTGCTACGCGCAGGTCACCCAGGAGCTCGCCCGGGGCTGGATGAGCCTCGCGGGTGCGATGGGCGGACACACCGTGGTCGCCAAGCTGATCACGCTGTTCGGCACCGAGGAGCAGAAGCAGAACTATCTGCCGCGGATGGCCACGGGCGAGATGCGGGCGACGATGGCCCTGACCGAGCCCGGCGGTGGTTCCGACCTGCAGGCGATGTCGACCGTCGCCAAGGAGGACGGCGACGAGCTGGTCATCAGCGGCGCCAAGACCTGGATCAGCAATGCCCGACGCTCGGGACTGATCGCGCTGCTCTGCAAGACCGATCCGGCGGCGCAGCCGCGACACCGGGGCATCTCGATCGTCCTCGTCGAACACGGTCCAGGACTGACGGTCTCGCGCGACCTGCCCAAGCTGGGTTACAAGGGCGTGGAGAGCTGCGAGCTCTCGTTCGATGGCTACCGCGCACCCAAGTCGGCGATCCTCGGCACGGTGCCCGGCAAGGGTTTCGGACAGATGATGAAAGGTCTGGAGACCGGGCGTATCCAGGTCGCCTGTCGCGCACTGGGTGTCGCAACGGCCGCTCTCGAGGACTCGCTGGCCTACGCGCAGCAGCGCGAGTCCTTCGGCCAGCCGATCTGGAAACACCAGTCGATCGGCAACTACCTGGCCGACATGGCGACCAAGCTCACCGCGGCCCGGCAACTCACCTGGCACGCGGCCGAGCAGTACGACAAGGGCGAGCGCTGCGACATGGAGGCCGGCATGGCCAAGCTTTATGCCTCCGAGGTCGCCATGGAGATCGCCCTCAACGCGGTTCGCATCCACGGCGGATACGGTTACTCCACCGAATTCGACGTCGAGCGGTACTTCCGCGACGCACCGCTGATGATCGTCGGTGAGGGCACCAACGAGATCCAGCGCAATGTGATCGCCGCGCAGCTCGTGGCGCGGGGCGGTATCTGACGGCGACGGTTCGTCGGCAGCGGTGGTACTCGAACAGGGGAGTGGGATGGGCGAGGTCGGGCAGTCCGAGCCGGCGTACAAGGTGCTGGCCGCCGAACTGCGTTCGCACATCGCGCAGGGTCGCTACAAGGGAGGTGTCCGGCTGCCCACCGAGTCCGAGCTCTCGCAGGAGTACGGGCTGAGCAGGCAGACGGTGCGCCGCGCCTTCCTCGAGTTGGTCACCGAGGGTTCGGTGTACCGGGTGCCCGGGCGAGGTACCTTCGCGACCGAGAACGCCGGTCAGTATCTACGGCAGCTCGGCTCGATCGACGACCTGATGAACCTGTCCACCGACACCGAGATGCAGGTCCTCGAATCCCCCTCGCGTCGAGTCGATCTCGAGGCCGCCGGGCGCCTGCGTCTCGACACCGACGTCGTCTACCGGATCGTGTTCCAGCGTTTCCACGACGGCGTGCCGTTTGTGGTCACGACCGTGTCGTGGCCCGAGTCGGTGGCGCGGCTCGTGATCGATGCGCCCGAGGTGCAGTCCGGGGCGACAAGTGATTCCACGATGATCGGTCTGCTCGAACCCCATCTGCAGTATCCGATCGAGGAATGCGCGCAATCCATCACGGCCACCACCGCCGACGCCGAGACCGCACGGCGTCTCGGCTGTCCGGAGGGACATGCGGTGCTGCGGGTAGACCGGCTCTACACCGACTCTAGTGGGCGGGCGGTCGAACTCGCGGTCAGTTACTTCCTGCCCGAGCATTACACCTACCGCGTGACGCTGCGTCGTAGCGGTTTGTGACGCACAACGAAAGTGGCCCGGCAGTCGACGATGACTGCCGGGCCACTCTCGCGTTCGGGAGGGTCAGTGACCGGCGCGGGCCGGCTGCTCCTCGACGATGCTCGATGCCCTTGCCTTGGTGGGGATCAGCAGGGTGATCGCCACGCCGACGAAGGCTGCGGCGGCCGCGATCAGGAAGCACCAGGTGAACGTCGATTCGTCGGGGACCTCGGTGCCGCCCAGCGAGATGGTCGCGCTGGCCAGGACCAGGGCCATGACGGCGGAGGCGACGGTGGTGCCCAGTGAACGCATCAGACCGTTCAGGCCGACGGCCGCGCCGGCCTCGGTGGGCGGTACCGACCCCATGATCAGGGTCGGCATGGCCGCATAGCCGATGCCCACGCCGATGGCGCAGATGATCGAGGCCAGCATCAGCTTCCACGCCGAGTCCATGAGGAAGAAGGCGAAGATGTAGCCGGCGCCGAGGATGCTCGCACCGATCGCGAGGGTGAACTTGGCACCGATCCGGTTGATCAGCAGACCTGAGAGCGGTGCGAAGAACATCATCATCAGGCCGCCCGGGGCCATCCACAGGCCCGCGGCCAGAATCGACTGTCCCAGGCCGTATCCGGTCGCCTCGGGGAGTCGCAGCAGCATCGGCAGGATGATCGCCTGCGCCATCATGCCGAAACCGATGGCCGCAGCCGCGATGTTGGTCAGCAGCACGGCCGGACGAGCCGACGTCCGCAGGTCGACCAGCGGCTCCCGCTGGCGGAGTTCGAAGAATCCCCACAGAACCAGCACGGCGATGCCGCCGAGGCCCAGACCCAGCGTGCTGGCCGAGGTCCAGCCCCAGTCGTTGGCCTTCGAGACGGCGATGAGGAAGGCAGAGAGGCCGATGGCCAGGCCAACGGCACCGGGGATGTCGAGGCGTCCGCCCGCGGCGGTGTTCACGCGGGGGAGGAAGACGAGGACGGCGACCACGATGAGCACGCCGAGGCCGGTGGCGACCCAGAAGAGAGCGTGCCAATCCCAGGTCTGGACGATCCAGGCCGACAGGGGCAGGCCGATGGCGCCACCGACGCCGAGGGTGGCCGACATCGCGGCCACGGCCATGGACGTGATGCGCGGCGGGGTGATCTCGCGGATGAGGCTCATACCGACCGGGATGAAGCCCATCGCCAGGCCTTGGACTCCGCGTCCGATGATCAGCGGGATCAGGGTGTGGCCGAGTGCGCAGAGCAGCGAACCGAGGGTGAGCAGCGCGGCGCTCGCGAGCAGGACGCGCTGCTTGCCGAACATGTCGCCGAGGCGGCCGGCAATCGGCATCGCGACGGCTGCTGCAAGCAGCGTGGCGGTGATGATCCATGAGGCATTGCCGATCGAGGTCCCGAGGAGACGCGGCAGATCCGGCTGGATCGGGATGATCAGGGTCTGCATCAGCGAGGCGACGAGGCCGCCGAAGCAGAGCACCACGACGCTGATGACAGCGCCGGCGGGTGCCTTGTCGGCCGCGGCTGCGGCCTGGTCGTCGGCAGGCGCCTGACCTTGTACGTGGCTCATATCTGAGACCTCCCTCGAGGTATGCAGCATACATATGTAACGTACATAGGCAAACCGGACAGGAGATTGTCCTGGTCGAATGTGATGGAGGAGACATGTCCGAGGACCACGCGCCGTGGCAATCGCCGGTGCACCGAGACCTGGCGGCCGAATTGCTGCGCATGTCCCGGCGGCGGAGTCTCGTGCATCCATCGGTGGGACTGGAGAAGTCGGCTTTCGCCATCCTGTGGGTTCTGTCCGACGGGCGGCCGCGGACCCTTCGTGAACTGACCGAGGAACTAGAGCTCGAACAGTCGACGGTGAACCGACAGGTGAACGCCGCGATCAAGCACGGCTACCTCGAGCGTTTCGAGGTGGAGGACTCGCTGTCGAAGCTGATCCGCCCCACCGAACTGGGTCGGGAGGCCTTCAAACGCGACGGACTGTTGCGCGCCCAACGGTTGGAGCAGGTCTTCGCCGACCTTGCGCCGGGCAGTCCCGAGGCGCTGCTCCATGAATTACGGGCGTTCAACGACGCCTATGAACGGACGCAGGACCGGCACGGGACCGGTGAGCGGAACGAGAAGAGCGATGAGGGATTGAAGAGAGGGCTGGCATGAGCACTGGGGGCGGTACGTACGTGGTGACCGGATCGGCGTCGGGGATGGGGGCGGCTGTCGCCAAATCCCTGTGCGGGGAGGGCCATACGGTGATCGGCGTCGATCTGCGGGACGCCGATGTCGTCGCCGACCTGTCGACCCCGCACGGTCGGCAGAAGGCTGCGGAGGAGGTCCTGGCCAAGGCCGGCGGGAAGCTCGACGGTGCGGTCCTCGCCGCCGGAATGGGGCCGACCAAGGGGCGTGAGCGGATGATCACCGAGGTCAACGTGCTCGGCGTCACCGACCTGCTGACCGCCTGGCGTCCGGCGCTGGCCGCTGCCGACAAGGCGAAAGTGGTTGTCTTCGGCTCCAATTCGACGACGGTGACACCGCTGGTGCCGCGCGGCGCGATCCGTCGGCTCATCAACGGCGACACGGTCGGTGCCACCCGGCAGATCCTCCGACGCCGCGGCGTCACCGCGCCGGTCGCCTACGCGGCGTCGAAGATCGCGGTCACCCAGTGGGTCCGCTGGCAGGGCACCAAGCCGGAGTGGGCGGGTGCGGGCATCCGGATCAACGTGATCGCACCCGGCCCGGTGATGACGCCGCTGCTGCAGGCACAGCTCGACAGCCCGCAGGCCAAGGCCGTCACGTCGTTCCCGGTTCCGGTGCGCGAGTTCGGAACCCCCGAACAACTCGCCGCATGGGTGATGACCATGCTGTCGCCCGCCGCCGACTTCATGGCCGGCACCATCATCACCGTCGACGGTGGAACCGAGGCCCTGATGCGAACCCGGGACTGGCCCCGGCCGCTGCCGGTGCGCGGGATTCCGAAGCTGCTGTGGAAGATGTACCGCGCGCCGAAGGACGGGCAGGTCGCCCAGTACTGACAGCAGTGTCCAGTACTGCCTGCGACCTGCCCGGCTCGGGTTTCAGTCGGCTTGTTCCGCAGCGTCGAGTTCGCGAAGTACCCGCTCCGCGTTGCGGAAGGCCTCCAGGGCAGCTGTTACACCGACGTATACGGCGGTCTGCAAGAGTGCTTCCTGGATCTCTTCGTCGGTGACCCCGTTGGCCCGTGCGCCGCGCACATGCGTCGAGAACTCGGTCTGCCTGTTGAGGGCGGTCAGCATGACGAGGTTCAGCAGGCTCCGCGTTCGGCGGTCGAGGCCCTCGCGGGTCCAGATGCCGCCCCAGCAGTACTCGGTGACGAGATCCTGCATGGGCTGACCGAACTCGGTCACCGCCGACAGTGCCTTGTCCACGTAGGCGTCGCCGAGGACGGTTTTGCGCATCGCCAGACCGGCGTCGTAGAGCTCCGAATGCGGTGTCGTGGTCGACGTCGTTGTCATGAGTTGTCTCCTTGATCGAAAAATTTGGGGAATTGCTGAGGGTGGTGTCACAGCGCAGGACCCAGTTGGGTGCCGGGCGGCGTGCGGGCGAGCACCCGCTCGATGTCGTGCGCGGTGTGGCGGAGTAGTCCGGCGATCTCCGGAACCCGTTCGGGCGTCAGTCGGTAGGTGGGTCCTCCCACCCAGATCGCGTACGGCACTGCGCCATTGACCCGAACCGGGCAGGCGACCGAGGCTGCGCCCGGCTCGAGTTCATCTCGTGAAGACGCATACCCGCGTTCCGCGCTCTCGGCGAGCTCCTCGAGGAACCCGTCGAGGTCTCTCCCGCGCGGTGAATCCCGGAACAGGGCATCGGCTTCGAGCTCCTGACGCACTGCCTCGGGATCACCGAGCGAGAGGAACACCTTGCCGGTCGAGGTCGACCACGCCGGTTGCATCCGGGGTACCGCACGACGTCCGAGCCCGATGTTGTGCGGCGAGGCCGTCTGGGCGAGCACCATCACGGTGTTGGTGCCCTTGATCGGCTGATCGAGTCCGCAGGTCTCCATCGCCTGGGTGGCGAGGGCTTCCAGGAGTCGGTTCACATACGACAGTGCGGTGTCCCGGTCCGATGTCGGGCTGAGCATGAGCAGCACCGACAGGGACATGTGAAAGCGCTTCGTGTCCTCGTTGAGGACCACCCAGTCCTCGGCGGCCAGTGCCAGCAGGATCCGGTGGCAGGTCGCCTTGGGGATCTCGGTGAGCCGGGCGACCCCGGACAGTCCGATACCGTTCGGACTCGCGGCGACGGTCTGCAGGACGCGGAGGGTCTTCTGTACCAGCCCGGCATCGGTGACGGGTTCTCCTCAGATCGGGGTGATTACAGGGGAAGCGGGTGTCGTAGGTGTCATTTGTATAGGGCGAACCGCCGATCGCGCAGGAAAGGACGACCGAAAGCGCGCTTGGCCGGGAGCTGGCCCAGGTCGATGTCACCGACCACCAGTTCATCGCCGCCGTTGTCCTCGGCCGTGGCCACCGTCTCGCCGTCGGGTCCGTAAATGGAGCTGCCGCCGAAGTACTCCTTGGGCCCCTCGATGCCGATGCGGTTGCTGGCCAGCACGTACATGCAGTTGAAGACCGCATGTGCCTTCAGCTCCAGATCGAATGTCTCACACGAGTACCCGTTGCCGGAGGCGATCGGGATGCCCAGCACGGTGGCGCCCTGAACCGCTGCGGTGCGGGCGAGTTCGGGGAAGTGCCGTTCGTAGCAGATTATCGTCGACACCGGGATGCCGTCGGCGTCGACGACCTCCGGTGACTTGTCGCCGGGGCGGAAGTACGACTTCTCCGGGAAATTGAAGGACAGCGGCAGGTGCGACTTGCGGTAGTCCAGGCGGCGTTGACCGCTGACGAAGATGGTCGCGGTGTTGTAGAAGACCCCGGCAGCCGCGGTCTTCTCGAAGATCGACGACACGATGGTCATCCCGTGCTCGCGCGACTTCTCCGCCACCATCGTGTTACTGGGGCCGTCGAGCGGCTCGCCGTAGACCAGGTAATCGGGATCGACGGGCATGGGCGCCACGAAGGGAACCGAGAAGAGCTCTGGCAGCTGCAAGACCTTGACGCCGCGGGCCGCGGCCTGATCGATCAGATCGGCGACGACGGCGAGGTTCGCCTCTCGATCGGCGGTCGGCCGGAGCTGTAGGACGCCGGCGGTGACGATGCCGGGCGTGGTCTCCTCGGTGCTGGTCTTTTCAGGGGTTGTCATGCGGAAACCTTTGCGAGAGAACGGATGCTGTCAACAGGGTTGGCGCCGGGCGGGAACACCACGGGCACACGGACGCCGGCCGCGCGGTATTCGTCGATCATGTCGGCTGTCTGTGCGGTGGTGCCGTAGGCGGTGACGCGACGGACGAGGTCGTCGGGGACGAGTGGCATGGCCTTGCGGATGTCCTCCGGGCGTGCCGGCCAACCCGCGATCTCCTTCAGGCGGTCGACGAGACCGGGCTCGACGCCGCAGTGGGAACCGATGTGCGGCTGCTGCATCAGGTACATGGTGAGGAACGCCTTGACTGAGTCCTTGGCATCTTTGGGGTTGGTGTCGTCGATCGAGCAGCAGATGATCTGCGCGATGTCGAGATCCTTGGTGAGCGTGCTGCGTTCGCGACCGCGCTGCAACGCGTTCACAGCCTCACGGGTGTAGCTCGTCGGCATCAGGAAGTCGAGGTAGACCCCGTCGGCGAGCTCTCCGGACAGTTCGAGCATCTTCGGACCGACCGGACCGGTGTAGATGGGAATGTCGACCGGCTTGTTCTCGGCGTACATCCGGTCGAACCGGATCTTGTCCATCGAGAAGTGCTCGCCCTGGAGCGTCACCTCCTCATTGGCGAAGAGTGACCGGCAGATCGAGATGAACTCGCGCATCGTGCCCAGCGGCTTGCGGATGGGGGCACCGACCTTCGATGCGATCGGCTCCCACCACGCACCGACGCCGAGAATGATTCGCCCAGGGGCGATCTCGTCGAGGGTCTTGAAGGTGACGGCGGTGAGGGCCGGATTTCGGGTCTTGTTGTTGATGACACCCGAGCCGATGCGGACCTGATGGGTGCGGTCGGCGAGAAGGGCCATGACGCTGATCGCGTCTCGGGTCAAGCGGCCTTCGGCCACCCACAGGCTGTCGAAGCCTGCTTCGTCGGCGACATCGGCAATGGCCTTCGTCTCGTCCAGAGTGAAACGTTCACCGAGGTGAACTCCAAGTGGAATGGTCACATCACACCTCACAGTCGATGGGTAGGGATGAATCGGATCGATCGGCGGGGAGCGGGGTCGGTGTTCGATCCCGCAGCGTCGTCCGAGGTTGGTACCGGCCGTGTCCGTACAGTTCCACCAGCTCACCGTCGCGGACGAGCTGCTGTCCGCGCGAGAAGACGTGGCGCGGTGCTCCGCTGACCGACATACCCTCGTAGAGGGTGTATCCGGCGCGGGAGCGGTGCCGGTCGGCCGAGATGGTGTGGTCGGCTTGCGGATCGAGCGTGCGTTCGCACTGAAGTCATGAGCACGGTGGTCGCGAGCACCGGAATCATGCGAGCCGAAGGAGTCCTGGCATGACCACACCCATCATCGAGATCTCTGGCCTACGAAAGAGTTATGGAGATCGCGAGATCCTCCACGGCGTCGACCTCACCGTGAACCAGGGCGAGGTGGTCGCCCTGATCGGGCCGTCGGGCGCGGCGAAGACAACTCTGCTTCGTTGTCTTAGCCTGCTCGAGACACCGAGCGCGGGGACCATCGACATCCTGGGCAAACGTGTTTCCGGGCCGGATGCGAAGGGGCAGCAGAAGCACCTCCGAGGACGCGATCTCCGCGAGTTGCGTCGCGATGTCGGCATGGTTTTCCAGTCCTTCAACCTTTTTCCACACATGAGTGTGATCGAGAACGTCATGGACTCGCCGGTGAATTCATTGGGGCAGCCGCGGGCGGAGGTACGTGCCCGGGCGATCGAACTGCTGGAGGAGGTCGGCCTCGGGGACCGAATCGACGCCTACCCCGGCCAGCTCTCCGGTGGGCAGAAGCAACGTGTGGCCATGGCGCGGACGCTCGCCATGCAACCGCGCGTGGTCCTCTTCGACGAGGTCACCTCCGCAGTCGACCCGGAGATGAAGGCCGAGATTCTGCTGGTCATGAAAAGGCTTGCCACGAAGGGGCTCACGATGATCAGCGTCACGCACGAAATGGGATTCGCCGAGCAGGTCTCCGATCGGGTCGTCTTCATGGAACAGGGGCAGATCGTTGCCCAGGGCGGCCCGGAGCTCATCGCCAAGCCGCCCACCGCGCGACTGGCCCGTTTCGTCAACGCCGTCGTCGATCCGGTCGGCGTGGCGATCGCCCAGGATCAAGCGAAGGACGAGGAGTCTCCCGAAGGGGGTTAGTCGGCCGACTTCTCCGTAGGTTCGGGCGCCGTCAGGTGGTGCCGGTCGTCGGGACGGATGGTCAACGCTGCCACGAGAATTCCGACGACGACACCCACGAGCGTGTCGCCGACACGGGCGGCCGCGATGCCGGTGCCGGCGGGGTGGCCGATCGAGGTCACCAGTAGTGCCATGGCGGTGACGAAGGTCGAGGCCAGTGCGTAATTGCGGGTCACCGTCAGTTCCGCGGCGGTCTGGCAGGCCACGACGATCACGACGAGTGGCCAGTAACCGAGGTCGGCGAAGATCACTGCGGCGGCGAGTAGGGCGCCTGCGGTGTTTCCGAGTAGACGTTGGATGCCGCGCTGAACGGCGTGGCCGTAGTTCACGCCCTGCAACGTGGCGATCGTGCCGAGTATCGCCCAGAGCGGGTGGTCCAGTCCGACGGCGACCGCCAACGTGCCGGCGATCAGCGATGCGACGGCCATGCGAGAGGCGCTGAACCACAACGCCTTGTCCATCGCGGCGCGAAGGTAATCCGGGGACGAGGCCGAGACCGGCAGAGGTGTGTCGGGTGTCCGGGGCGTTCGGATGTCGCTGCGCACCTTGCGGAGTTCGGCCTCCAGTCGCGCGAAGTCGTCCTGCCGGGACAGCCCGGATTCGCGCCCGCAGAGGGCGTTCTCCGCGGCGTCGAGCAGTGCGATCAGTTCGTGGACGTGTTCGTCGACGCGTCGTTGTGGGGTGAGCGCGATGGTCTCCCGGGCCCGGGTGATCACCGCTCGCGCAGCTGCGACCGCCTGGTCGCCTTGCTGTTCGGTTGCCGACACGGCCGCGAGGGCGCGTGCCACGGCCACCCGGGAAGGACTGTGTGGATGGGACAGAGCGGGGGCCATCGCCACGGCCCAACCGACGAGGCCGCCCAGCGCGGCGGCCCCGGTGGCGGAGGCGGCGTCGGCCCATGTGTTCGCGAATCCGGCCGCGCCCGCGGCGGCGAAGATCATGACGACGGGGCCGGGGCCGGTGATCCCGAAGACCAAGGTGAGCCAGTAGGCGATACCGGCGCCCGCCGAGACCAGCACCACCTGCGTCCAGATGGGCGCGCCCGCGACACCGAGGGCGGCGCCGAACGCTGTGTAGGCGACGATCAGTCCGGCCACACCCGCGAGTTTGCGGGCCAGTCGGGGGTAGGGCTCGTATCGGAGGAACGCGGCGGCGAGTGAGCCGAGGGCGGCGAACCCGGCGATCTCGGTCCGGCCGAGCAGGCCGCCGGCAACGAGGACGATCGCGCCGGCGAGCCCGACGCGCACGGCGATCGCCACGGTGGGGTCGGCGCGACGGAACTCCAGCGTGCCGCGCCACGCGGCCGGGGACACCGAATGCGCCAATGCCCTGCGCGAATGCTGCAGACGGCTGCGGTCACGGGTCGAGGCGGGGGAGTCGGGCACCCGTCCACCATAATACTTTCTCGGTAAATTATCGATGAAACATCTGCGAAGGGTTAGGATCGGCGCATGTCGGAGCGTTCTGGAGGGTCGTCCGATTATGTCGACCGTGCCCGCCGGGAGTGGGCGGCGCAGTATCCCGACCTCGACATGCGGCCGGTTGATGTCATCGGGCGCATCGTGCGGATCGGCTCGCTGGCACTCGCACGTTTCGACCGTGACCTCGCTCCTCGCGGGATCACCCGGACCGAGTTCGATGTCCTCGGTGCACTCGCGCGTAGCGACGTGCCGCTCCGGGCCAGCGAGGTCACGTCGGTTGCCGGCATCTCCGGGGCGTCGACCACCAAGAACGTCGAACGATTGGTCGCCATGGGCTTGGTCGAGCGGAAGCGACTCGAACGTGATGGCCGCGTGGTCCTGCTGTCGTTGACTTCAGCAGGGCGTGCACTCGTCGACGAGGAGTTCCCCCGCCGCATCGAGAGCGAACATCAGATGCTCGACGATCTCGATGACGAGGAGATCGAGATGCTGGTGAACCTGCTCCGGCGGGTCACGCGGAACGTCGAGTGAACCTGCGGGTCAGAGCCCGACCCGTTCGAGCGCCTCGTCGAACTCCTCTGATGCTTCCTTCTCGGTCTTCCCCTCGGCGAGTGCCTGCCGGTACACCGCGAACAGCTCGGTGCTGCGTTCGGAGTACGCCTGCGTCCAGCGTTCGCTGTCCTGCCGCCAGTAGCCGATGACGTCGTAGGACTCGCGGCCCCAACGTAATTCGCTGCGCAGGTGTTTGCGGACGGCCCGTGACTCCGACGCCTCCCCGGCGAACCAGCAGTACGCGGAGGCGTCCGGGAGATCCAGTGCTGCGACGGTCTCGGCCAGCCGGCTCGGGGTTCGTCCGTTGCCGCCGATCAGCGTGATCGTCTCGACCTTCCGCTCGGGTAGGTAGGTGAGATCGGTTGGCGACGGCACCTCGGCCACCACGGTCACGCCGTCGACGACCGGGAGATCCTCGATGATCCGCGCTAGCGCGGGGAGTCCGGCGAGGTCGGCGGCCAGGACGAGGCGGCCGGTGCCGGTCGGTGGCGCGAACCAGCTGCGCGCGTGCGTCATGACGACCTCGTGGCCGGGCTCGGTGCGCTGGGCCCACGTCGTCGCCGGCCCGGCGGCATGGATCACGAAGTCGACGACGACGGTGCCGGCTGCCGGGTCGGCCGCGCGGATCGAGTAATTGCGCCCGTCCGGCGCGGGGTCGAGGTCGTAGTAGGCCCAGATTCCGTCGCGGCACTGCATGTCGGGCGTCGAGCGCTGCGATTCGGCAGGGAAGTAGATGCCCACCGCCTCGTCGGCGACGCCGGGCAGTCCCAGGCCGGGCAGGTCCGCGACGTCGAATGTCAGTCGTCGCAGGTTGGGCGTCAGGTCATCGACCCCACGGACGCGCGCTCTCGAGTAGCCCATGAGGCCACCCTAACCTCACTACCGTCGAACGCCCGGGGTCTAGCCTCTGTTACTAGGATATGCAACCATCTGTGGAGGCCTGTCGGTGTGGAGAGGAGTTTCGATCGTGTCGGAACAATCAGTGCTGGTCCCGTCTGTCCTGACGGAGGAGAACGGGTCGGCGCGGTCGCTGATCCTCAACCGTCCGAAGTCGATCAATGCGATCGACCACGAGATGGCCACCGAGATCGCGGAGCGACTCGACGAATGGGCCGGTGACGACACCGTCAAGGCCGTCGTCCTGTATGGCGCCGGCGAACGCGGACTGTGCGCGGGCGGTGACATCGTCGCGATCCACCGCGACGCCTCGGCGCTCAGCGGCAATCCCGACTCCACCGACATCGTCGCCGAGAACTCGCCGTCGGCAAAGTTCTGGTTCGACGAGTACCGCCTCAACGCTGCGATCTCGAGCTACCCCAAGAGCTACGTCGCGATCATGGACGGCATCGTCATGGGCGGCGGTGTCGGCGTCTCCGCACACGGCAACGTGCGCATCGTGACCGACCGCACCCGTCTGGCCATGCCCGAGGTCGGCATCGGATTCGTCCCCGATGTCGGTGGTACACACCTGCTCTCGCGGGTCCCGGACGGGCTCGGCCTGTACGCCGGCCTCACCGCGGCCCACCTCCGCGGCGCCGACGCCATCGCCATGGGTCTCGCCGACCACTTCGTCCCCTCCGAGTCGCTGCCCGCGTTCATCGAGGCCATCGGAACGACCGGCGTCGACGCCGCGATCGCGGAGTACGCCACCGAGGCTCCCGAGTCCGAGCTCGCCGCACAGCGTGAATGGATCTCCGAAGCCTTTGCCGCCGAGACCATCTCGGAGATCATCGAGCGGTGCCGCGCGGTCGGCACCGAGACGGCGACCAAGACCGCCGACACCATCGCGGCCAAGAGCGCCACCGCTCTGGCGGTCACGCTGCGCTCGCTGCGCGAGGCCGGGAACGACGCGACCCTCGAGGACACCCTGGTCCGCGAATACCGCGTCTCCCTCCGGTGCCTCCTGCATCCCGACATGGCCGAGGGCATTCGCGCGCAGGTCATCGACAAGGACCGCAACCCGAGTTGGGCAGAATTCTCGGAGGCGGGCGTCGACGCGTTCTTCGCGCCGCTGCCGCACGACCTGACGTTCCCTGCCTGACCGACCACCTCAACCGGAAGAAGGACACTCGTGACCGAATACCAGACCATCCTCGTCGAACGCCGCGGCCGCGTCGGCGTCATCACCCTCAACCGCCCGAAGGCGCTCAACGCCCTCAACTCCGAGCTCATGAACGAAGTGGTCGGCGTCGTCAAGGAATTCGACGTCGACGAGGCCATCGGTGCCATCGTCATCACCGGTTCGGAGAAGGCGTTCGCCGCCGGTGCGGACATCAAGGAGATGTCGACCAAGACCTACGCCGAGGTCGCCAACCAGCAGTTCTTCGGCGCCTGGGACGAGCTGGCACGCACCCGCACCCCGATCGTCGCCGCGGTCACCGGCTACGCCCTCGGCGGCGGCTGTGAACTCGCCATGCTCTGCGACTTCATCATCGCCGGCGACAACGCCGTCTTCGGCCAGCCGGAGATCAACCTCGGTGTCATTCCCGGCATCGGTGGCTCGCAGCGCCTCACCCGCGCCGTCGGCAAGGCCAAGGCGATGGACATGATCCTCACCGGCCGCAACATGAAGGTCGAAGAGGCCGAGCGTGCGGGCCTCGTGTCGCGCGTCTTCCCCAAGGAAGAAGCCCTCGCCAAGGCCATCGAGATCGCCGCGGTCATCGCGTCGAAGTCGCTCATCGCGTCGGCCCTCGCCAAGGAGGCCGTCAACCGTGCGTTCGAGTCGGGCCTGACCGAGGGCGTCCGCGCCGAGCGCGGACTGTTCTACTCGACCTTCGCCACCGACGACCAGACCGAGGGCATGGCCGCCTTCGTCGAGAAGCGGGACCCGAACTTCACGCACCGCTGATCTGAAACCTCCACAAACCCACCCTTTTTCGGCACTTCCACCCCATTTGAGGTGGTGGATCTGCCGAAAAAGGGTGGGTTTGTGCGTTCAGGAGAGCGTCCGCAGGACCTCCACCGCCCGGTCGACGAGCGGGGTCCGACGCGCCGCGGCGTAGGCGGCGGTTAGATCGACGTGGTCGATCGGCGCGGACAGGGGCCGGTAGACGACGCCGGCCACACCGAGAGCCGAGGTCGGCTCGGGCACGATGGCCACCCCGAGTCCCGCGGCGACCAGTGTCACCAGCGTCGACGTCTCCTCGACCTCGTGCCGGATGCGCGGCACGAATCCCGCGCGTTCCGACGTGGCGGCCAGGACTCCGGCGATGACCGACCGGCCGCCGCCGACATGGGAGATGAAGTCCTCGCCACGGAGCTGCGCGATGTCCACCGCCTGGTCCTCGGGAGTCGAGGTGAGCGGGTGATCGGCGGGAAGAGCGACTATCAGCCGGTCCGTTCGGATCGACTCCACATGCAGCCCGTGCGTCTCCACCGGCATCCGTAGCAGCGCCAGGTCGATGTCGCCCGACTCCAGGGCGGCCAGCTGTTCGGGGGCCAACATCTCGCCACGGACGCTGACGTCGACGTCGGGCAGCTCGTCGCGGAGTGCGCGCACGAAGCGGGGGAGCAGCGAGTAGGTCGCCGATCCGACGCATCCGATGGCCAGGTTGCCCTGCCGGCCGTCGGCGATGCGCTGCGCCCGTCGTCCCGCGGCGTCGACGGAGTCGAGGATCGCCTCGACCTGACGGAGGTAGTCCTCGCCGGCGGCGGTCAGTTCGACGCGGCGCGTGGACCGGACGAGCAGGGCGACGCCGAGTTCCTCCTCGAGTTGCCGGATCTGCTGGGACAGCGGCGGCTGGGCGATGTGCAGGCGTTGGGCCGCACGGCCGAAGTGCAGTTCCTCGGCAACGGCGCGGAAGTACCGCAGGTGGCGCAGCTCCATGCGGTCATCGTACCCATTGATACTCACGTCATATCAAAGGAGCCCAAATGGATACTTCTCCATATAGCTGCTGGTCCCTAGGCTGGGCGCATGGCTACTTCGACTACCGCGGACACGGACATCGTTCTCTGTTCACCCCTGCGCACCCCCGTCGGGCGCATGGGTGGGGCGCTTTCCTCCGTGCCGGTCACCCGCCTGGCAACCGACCTGCTGAAGGAACTGACGACGCGAACCGGCCTCGGCGAGGGCGACATCGACGATGTCATCCTCGGGCAGGGGTACGCGAGTGGTGAGTCGCCGGCGCTCGGGCGCATCGCGGCCCTCGACGCCGGCCTGGGTGTCGGTGTCCCCGGCATGCAGATCGATCGCCGGTGCGGTTCGGGCCTGCAGGCGATCCTGACCGCGGCGTCGTCGGTGGCGACCGGCGGCGCGCGTCTCGTGGTCGCCGGGGGTGCCGAGTCGATGTCGAATGTCGAGCACTACGCGCTCGGTCTGCGGTCGGGGATCAAGCAAGGTGGCGTCGAACTGATGGACCGCCTCGACCGTGGACGTCTCACCGCCGGCGGCGAATCGCATCCGGTACCCGGCGGGATGATCGAGACCGCCGAGAACCTGCGTGCGAAATACGGCATCTCCCGGGCCGACCAGGACGAGTACGCCGCGCGGTCGCACCATCGGGCTGTCGCCGCCCATGAGGCAGGCCGCTTCGCTGACGAACTGGTGCCGGTCACGATCCCCGGACGCCGCGGCAAGCCCGACACCGTCGTCGACCGTGACGAGCACCCGCGAGCCGACGCCACCGCGGAATCGCTCGGCAAGCTGCGTCCCATCCGGCTCAAGCTCGACGCGGAGTCCACGGTCACCGCGGGCAACGCGTCCGGACAGAACGACGGCGCGGCCATGTGCGTGGTGACCACCCGCGCCGAAGCACAGCGTCGTGGACTGGAACCCCTTCTCGCCCTGCGTTCCTGGGCCGTGACCGGATGTGAGCCCGAGACGATGGGTATCGGTCCGGTCAGCGCCACGGCAGCTGCCCTCGACCGCGCTGACCTCACCCTCGACGAGATCGACCTGATCGAACTCAACGAAGCCTTCGCCGCACAGGTCCTCGCCTGCTTCGACGAGTGGAAGATCGACGCCGGCGACGAACGGCTGAACCCCAACGGTTCCGGGATCTCCCTCGGCCACCCGATCGGTGCGACCGGCGGTCGAATACTCGCCACCGCCGCCTACGAGGCACGACGCCGCGAGGCGCGCTACGTCCTCGAGACCATGTGCATCGGCGGCGGCCAGGGTCTCGCCGCGATCTTCGAGGCCACCCGATGAGCGCCCCGGTGCAGGTACACGCAGTCGTGTCGGGTCGTCCCGACGGTCCCACGGTCGTCCTGTCGAACTCGCTCGGGTCCACGCATCGCATGTGGGATGCGCAGCTGGCCGCACTCGAAGCGCGGTTCCGCGTCGTCCGCTACGACACCCGCGGCCACGGAGAATCTCCGGTTCCGCAGGGGCCGTACACGATCGACGACCTCGCCGATGACGTGATCGCCCTGTTCGACCGCCTCGACATCGAGCGTGCTCACCTCGTGGGGCTCTCGCTAGGTGGCATGACCATGATGCGGGTCGCCGCCCGGAATCCCGAACGGGTCAACCGGGTCGCGTTGTTCTGCACCGGAGCTCAGCTCCCGCCGCGGGAAGCCTGGCTCGACCGGGCGGCCACGGTACGCGAACAGGGCACCGGTGCCGTCGCCGAATCCGTTGTGCAGCGGTGGTTCACGCCCGAATACCTCAGCACCTACGGGGAGTCCCGGAAGTACCACGAGGACATGGTCGCCGCGACCCCGGCCGAGGGGTACGCCTCGTGCTGCGAGGTCATCGCCGAGATGGATCTCCGCGGCGACCTGCCGTCGATCGCGGCACCGACACTGGCCATCGCCGGCTCCGACGACCCGGCGACCCCGCCCGCGAAACTCGAGGAGATCGCCGCCAACGTCCAGAACGGCCGCCTCCTCGTCGTCCCCGACGCGGCGCACCTGGCCAACGCCCAGCAGCCCGACATCATCAACCCCGCACTGATCGAACACCTGGAGCAGCAATGAGTTACGACAAAGTGGCCGACTCGGCCGCCGACGCCGTCGCCGACATCCCCGACGGGGCGAGCCTCGCGGTGGGCGGCTTCGGTCTCGCCGGCATCCCGGGATTCCTCATCGACGCACTCCTCGCCCAGGGCGCGAAGAACCTCACCATCGTCTCCAACAACTGCGGCGTCGACGGAGCGGGACTCGGTCTGCTGCTCGAGAACCGTCGCATCGACAAGGTGATCGCCTCGTACATCGGCGAGAACAAGGAGTTCGGACGCCAATTCCTCTCCGGTGAGGTCACCGTCGAACTCACCCCGCAGGGCACCCTCGCCGAGCGGATGCGTGCCGGCGGCGCCGGAATCGGCGCCTTCTTCACTCCCACGGGTGTCGGCACCCTCGTCGAAGAAGGTGGCCTGCCGTGGCGCTACAACGCCGACGGTACCGTCGCCGAGGCCTCCCCGCCCAAGGAGGTCCGCACCTTCAACGGCAAGCCGATGGTGCTCGAGGAAGCGATCGTCACCGACTACGCACTGATCCGTGCCGCGGTCGTCGACACCGCCGGCAACTGCAGATTCCATGCTGCCGCACGCAACTTCAACCCGCCGGCCGCGATGGCGGGCCGCACGACGATCGTCGAGGCGGAGAGGGTCGTCGAGGTCGGCGAACTCGGACCCGACGAGATCCATCTGCCGGGCATCTTCGTCCAGCGCATTCTCGAACTGACCCCGGAACAGGCCTCGCGCAAGGGGATCGAGAAGCGCACCATCCGCGAACGCCCCACCGTCGCCACCGTTTAGGAGAGCTGCCATGACCTGGAACCGGAATGAGATGGCCGCCCGCGCGGCGAAGGAACTCACCCGCGGCGACTACGTCAACCTCGGGATCGGCCTGCCGACCCTGATCCCCGACCACATGCCCGACGACTCCGGCATCTTCCTGCACGCCGAGAACGGCATCCTCGGCGTCGGACCCTTCCCCTACGGCGACGAGGTCGATCCCGACCTGATCAACGCCGGCAAGCAGACCGTGTCGGTGCTGCCCGGCGCGTCGTACTTCGACTCCGCCGCCAGCTTCGCGATGATCCGCGGCGGACACGTCGATGTGGCCGTCCTCGGCGGTATGCAGGTGGCCATGAACGGCGACCTCGCCAACTGGATGGTGCCCGGCGCGCTCGTGAAGGGCATCGGTGGCGCGATGGACCTCGTCAACGGTGCCGGCAAGGTGATCGTCCTGATGGAGCACGTCACCAAGAAGGGTGAACCGAAGCTCCTCGACCACTGCGCCCTGCCGCTGACCGGTCGCGGGATGGTCAGCCGGGTGATCACCGACCTCGGTGTGTTCGACGTCGCCGGAACGGGTTTCGAGGTCGTCGAGCTCGCGCCGGGGGTCGACTTCGACACCGTCGCCGAGAAGACCGGAGCGCCGCTGGTCGATCAGCGCCGTGACGCGGCCAGCTCCGCGCGCGACCGCAGCCCGAGCTTCGCGTAGATCCGGGTCAGGTGGTACTGCACCGTCTTCGGTGAGATGAACAGTTCGGCGGCCACCTCGCGGTTCGACAGTCCGCGGGCCACGAGGGTGGTCACCGCCTCCTCCTGCGGGGTGAGCTCGCCGGCGTCCCTCGGTGCGCCGTCGCGGTCGGCCCGCGAGGTGGTCAGTCCGCCGGCCTTCAGTTCCCGGTCGCACCGCTCGACGAAAGCGGTCGCTCCGAGTGACAGATAGAGCTCACGGGCGGTGCCGATGACGGTGTCGGCGGCGCGTCTCTTGCCGGCCCGACGCAGCGTTTGTCCGTAGGCGAAGTTGACCCGGGCCTGGTCGTAGCGGAGTCCGAGGCCGTCGAGCAGTTCGAGCCCCTCCTCGAAGGTCCTACGGGCTCCGTGGATGTCGCCGGTCGCGCCCAGGTGCCGACCCCGCGCGTATTTCAGACGTGCCGCCGCCGACCGGTGGCCACGTTCGGCGGCGCGCGCCTCGTACCGGTGGAGGAGACGATCCGCTTCGTCGAGACGACCCTCGATGACCTGCGCGTTCGCGAGTATGTCCACCCACGGCCAGAGGCCCGGTTCCGACAGTGCGGGAACGGTTTCGGACATCGTGACGAGCGGTGTGAGGATCCGGATGACCTTCGCGTACTCGGCCGCTGCCTCGGCCCGATGGGCGCGGGCGAGCATCTCGGGGATGCGCATGATCTCGTAGTCGCCGATCGACGTGGAGCTGTGCGCGATGTGCCGATCGGCCTCGTCCCAGTTGCCGCGCGACGAGTGGATCTGGCACGCGGTCCAGTCGAGGAGCGGGGTGACGAGTTCGATGCCGCTGCTCCGCGCAAGGGCGAGACCGGCGTCGACCCCGCGCATCGCCTCGTCCCAGTCCCCGGTGAGGAACTGGACCCGGGCCAGCCAGGCCAACGCCCACAACGAGATCCGGGTGGAGCCGCCGAGCTGGGCCATCGACACGGCGGCTTCGAGATTGGTACGGGCGGCGTCGATCTCGTCGAGACTGAGTTGCAACCAGCCGCGTCCCATCGTGGCGCGCTGTGCCTGCGCGCCGTACCGGATGCGCTCGGTGATCGAATCGTATTCGGCGCGGGCCGCTTCCGGTTGACCCGACCAGGCGAGGCCGAGACCGCGAATCACGGCGGCCTCGATCCGGGCGGCGGAGCCCTCCACCGCCATCGCCATCGCGCGGTCGGCCCAGGTGACCAGTTCCGAGCCCTGGCATCGGACGAGGTTGTGCAGCACGTATCGCTGCGCGACCAATGCGGCGGTGTCGGGTTCGCGCTGGGCGTTGACGATGCCCCAGGCGCGGTCGAGCCGGAGTTGTGCCTCCGCCGAGCGGCCGCGAAGGATGGCGAGGTAGGCGAGGGTCGCATTGCGCAGCGGGGTCTCCCGCAGACTCTCGACAGTCGGCACGAGTGCCCCGGCCCCGACACAATCACCCGCCGCGAGAAGGGAATCGACCGCGAGAGTGATCCGGGTGTCGCGTTCGAGTGTGTCCGGGGTGAGACGTCCGGCCTGGCGATAGAGGCGCGCGGCCTCGGCCCAGGCACCCTCGGCGCCGCGCGTGCGGGCGAGTCCGGCCAGGTCGTCGGCCAGGTCCGCGTCCGGGGTCGGTGTGGCGGCGACCCGGTGATGGAGGCGACGGGCCGGATCGGCGACCACCTCCGCGGCCCGGCGATGAGCCTCGCCGACGGCGGTCATGCCCATGATCTCGAGAACGCCCGCCCGGACGAGGGGTGTGGTCAGCCGCGGCTGCGCCTCCGCAGGTGTCAGGGCGCCGTCGGCGGTGATCAGGGTGGTCCTGCGGGCATCGTCGATGGCCCACAGCGGATCGTCGATGCCGGCGAGTTCGATCGCGGTGGAGAGCGGCTCATTCGCGTCGAGGATCGCGAGGGCCTCGATGAGTGCACGTGCGGGAGTCCCCGGAGCGGGAAGTGCGGCCCGGACCTCGTCGACCACGCGTCGGGGAGCGGGGAGGCGTCCGCCGCTGCGCGCCCAGGTCCCGGCGGGCACCTCGTCGAGCAGTGCGACGATGTCGCGCGGGTTCCCGCGCGTGTGGGCGAGCAACTCGTCGCGCATCACCGGGTGCAGCACGATCCCGCGCTGCGCGGCGATCTCGGGTGCTGCGTCCGGGCCGACGCCGTCCAGTCGTAACTCGTCGAATGTCCAGCCTGCCAACCGAATGCCCGGCCGCGCGGTCGTGACCACGATCAGGATGCGGCGCGACCGGTGCTCGCGGGTGAGCGTGATGAGAGCCTGGAGCGACTCCTCGTCCGCGGAGTCGGCGTCGTCGACCGCGATGAGCGTCGGCTGTTCGTCGGCGTCCGGGATCACCGCGAGGAGGCTTTCGACGAGTCCGCCGGGGGTCGTCGGCGTGGCGCCGGTGGTGTCCTGTGTCAGTTGCCGGATCAGCGCTCCCGGGGACCGCGACTGCCACGGGGACGCCTGCGCGACAAGCGTGTGCGCGTCGCCGGCTGTTCGGCGGTGGAGGTCGACCATCCGGTTCAGGAGCGTCGACTTGCCGATGCCGGGTTCGCCGGTCACGACCAGGAGATCTGTTCCCGAGGTCCCGCGGAGACGTTCGGTGAGGACGTCGATCTCACGGTCGCGGCCGGCACACACGGTGGAGATGACCATGTGGGTGGTGTCCCGGCCGGCGACCGTCATCGTCCCATCCTAGGACCGGGTGCTACCCGGTATCGCCACCTGCGACGGGCAGCACCGTTCCGGTGATGTAGGACGCCTCGTCCGAGGCGAGGAAACAGATCGCCGCCGCCTGCTCGTCGAGGCTGCCGTATCGGTGCATCAGCGACGACGAGAGCGTCTGGTCGATGTGCGCCTGGAACCACTGGGCCTCCACCTCGTTCCGCGGCTCGGGGGTACCGCGTGAGATACGCCGCGGGGGAGCCTCGGTGCCGCCCGGAGCGGCGGCCACCACCCGGATTCCGTCGTCGGCGTACTCCATGGCCAGCGACGCCGTCAGCGCGTTGACCGCACCTTTCGCGGCCGAATACGGGATGCGGTTGATCCCTCGGGTGGCCGCCGAGGAGACGTTGACGATGACCCCGCCACCGCGAGAGACCATCGAGGGCAGCGCGGCGCGGCAGGCGAACAGCGTCGTCATCAGTGAGCGGTCGATCTCCGCGCGGATCTGGGCGTCGGTGAACTCGACGAAGGGTTTGAAGTTGATGGCGCCGCCGACGTTGTTGATCAGCACGTCGACGCGACCGTACGACGAGACCGCGCGCCGGATCACCGACTCCGCTCCGTCGTAGCTCTCCAGGTCGGCGATCGCCGACACCGCACCGGGACCGGTCGCGTCGAGATCGTGCGCGACCTCGTCGACGAGCTCGGACCGGTCGGCCACGACGACCTTCCCACCCTCGGCGCTGATCCGACGTGCGACCTGTTCGCCGATGCCCTGTGCCGCACCGGTGATGACGACGACCTTTCCGGCGAAGCGGCCGGGGGTGACGAAACGCGGACGACGGGCGGCCATCTCGTCGGCCATCGCACGGCGCATCGTCTGCTTGGAGCGATCGGCGTGGGCCGAGATCAGGGCGCGGGCGCCGTCGTGATCGCCGGACTCGAAGGCGGTGACGATGTCGAGGTGGTCCTGGGCGCAGAGGGGATGGCACCAGGTCGCGTTGCGCAGGACCTCGCTCATCCGGCCCTTCACGCCGAGCGCCTTGTACGCCTCGAGCAGATGGTCGTTGCCGGTCAGGGTGAACAGATAGTCATGGAACGCGGCATTCGTCTCGGTGTACTCGGCGGCGTCGACGAAGTGCTCACCGTCCACATACGGCACGGTCGCATCGGCCAGGAGCCGATAGCCGGCGAGCTGCTGTGTGGTGAGACGTCCGAAGGTCAGCTCCAGTGCGCCGAGTTCGAGGGCGGCGCGCGCCTCGAACAGGGCGTCGGACTCGAAGATCGCCGGATGCTCCTCACCGATCTGGTAGCCCTGTGAACCGACGACGGTGGACGTCGCGGTTCCGGGTTCGGGCTCCTCGGACACCTGGGTCGGGGCTGGTGGCGCCGGTGCCGGTTCGTGCAGCGGGGCCACGTCGCCGGGACGGAAGATCTCCTGGCCGGCGATGGCCCGGGCCGTCCCTGCGGGGCGCAATGATCCCGCGTCCGAATCGAGTGCCGCATCACCGATCTCGCTCGGCCACATACGCTGGCCGGCGATCCGGACGAGCGAGTCGTCCGGGGCCCGGGTGCCGGGGCGACCCGGCACGGCTGAGAGGTCGGCCGGCGGCAGGGTGATCTGCCCGGCGATCGCGCGGGCGTCCGGGGAGGCGATGATGCCCTCGTCCGCCGGGACGTCCGGTGCGGCAGACGCGATCGGCGCGACCGTCGGTGCGTTCTCGCCCGGGGCAACGGATGTCGCTGCGAGGGCGAACTTCTCGTAGTAGAACCCTGTCGGCTCGATCCCGGCCTCCGCCACGTGCTTGCGCACCGCCTCGACCATCGGCGGCGGACCGCAGAGGTAGATCGCGACATCCCCGTCGAAGAGATGCCCGGGTTCGATGAGGCTCATGACGTAACCCTTGTTGACCGCCGTGCTCGCGGGGTCGGACACGCAGTGGTCCCAGGTGAATCCGGGCAGCTTCCCGGCGAAGTACTCGATCTCGTCGAGCGCTACCAGGTCGGTGTCGGTGGAGACGCCGTAGATGAGGTGGACCTTGCGTCCGCTGTTGTCGGCGTGCAGCTTTCGCAGCATCGACAGGATCGGGGCCAACCCGGTGCCACCGGCCAGCAGCAGCACCGGTCGGTTCGCCTCGCGGAGGAAGAACGATCCGTGGGGGCCGGTGAAGGAGATCGGTTCGCCACGTGTCGCGCGATCGGTCAGATACGTCGACATCGCGCCACCGGGGGTCAACTTGATCAGGAAGACCAGGCGATCCTCGTGCGGCCCGTTGGCGAACGAGTAGGACCTGCTGACCGGATCGCCGGATCCGTCGTCGGTGCCGGGGATCTCGATGTTGACGTACTGGCCGGGTAGGAAGGCCAGCTCACCCCGGTTCTCGATCCGGATCTCCAGGCGCATCGTCGACTCGGAGAGACGTTCGAGTTCGACGACGGTGCCCGTGAACCGGGAGGCCTGGGTCTTGGCGATGTCCGACGTGGCCGGGACCTGCAGCACCAGATCGGATTTCGGTTTCATACAACAGGGGAGAGCGAATCCCTGGGCCGACTCGTCGTCGGACAGCGCATCCTCGATGTAGATTCCGCCGTCGTAGTCGCCGGACTCGCAGAACGACTTACAGGTTCCGCACGCACCGTCGCGGCAGTCCAGCGGGATGTTGATGCGCTGCCGGTACGACGCGTCGGCGACGGTCTGGTCCTCGCGGCAGGTGATGAACCGGGTGACCCCGTCCTCGAAGGACAGGGCGACCTGGTGCGTCGGTGTCCCGTCGTCTGCGTGGTCGGCGGTGGTGCCGACGCCCTGATCGGTGGTGACAGTCATGTCAACGCGTCCTAGAAGTGGTAGATGTCCACCACATGGTGGATGTAGTCGTTCTTCAGCACGATCGTCTTGCGCCGGATCAACGGTTGATCGCCGGAGAAGTCGATGGTGTAGAAGGACGTGCCGTAGTACGGGTCGATCGTGTGGTACCGGAAATACATGGTGTGCCAATTGAACCGGACGTCGACGAGATCGCCGCGCCGGTCGATGACCTCGACGTTGCTGATGTTGTGACTGGTCCGCGGATCGGGGAGCGAGGTCGCCGACGACCGTTCGGTCCGGATGCGGAACACGCGGTCCTCGAGCCCGCCCTTGTTGCCGTAATAGATCAGCGAGATCTCCCGCTGCGGATCCTCGGTCAGGCGGTCGTTGTCGTCCCACGACGGCATCCAGTAGACGACGTCGTCGGCGTAGCACTCGAGCCACTTCTCGAATTCACGATCGTCGAGATAGCGCGCCTCGCGGTAGAGGAACTGCTCGATCATGTTCTGGGTGACCAGTTTTCCGCCGGCCTCGGTCCCGGTCGCGGCATTGGTCTCTGCGGTCGTCATCGCGTTCCCCTTCAGTGGTTCTCGGCGGTTGCGGTGGTGGAGTGCTCTTCCGCGGCGGCCGCGGCGCGCATCGTCTCCAGCCAGTAGCCGTGCTGGACGGGGTAGAGACCCTCGTCCTCGTTCTTGACGCCGGCCGAGATGACCCCGGTCATACCCAGCGATTCGGCGACCTCGTCCGGTCCGGTCAGCCA
Source organism: Gordonia sp. C13 (assembly GCF_023218005.1). NCBI lineage: Bacteria > Bacillati > Actinomycetota > Actinomycetes > Mycobacteriales > Gordoniaceae > Gordonia > Gordonia sp. C13. The sequence goes on along the minus strand of NZ_JALPSY010000008.1, from coordinate 99,112 downwards.
GTGTTCGGCACCGCGGCTCATGTCGTTCCAGGGCGCGGCCTGCGCGCGGAAGGTGAGCTGGCACGAGCGGAACTCCTCGAGGTCATCCGGCGTCGCCATACCCGAGGCGTTGAAGAAGTCCTCGTACTGGCGGATGCGGTGCGCGCGGGCGGAGTCGCTCTCCCCCTTGGGGGCGATGCAGTAGATGGTCACCTCGGTCTTGTCCGGCGCGATCGGCCGGAAGTGGCGGATCTGCGTCGAGAACTGGTCCATCAGATAGACATTCGGGTACAGGCACAGGTTGCGCGAACCCTTGACCATGAACTCGCCCTTGGCGTCGCCGTGGATCTTCTTGAGCTCGTCCATCTTGTCCCACAGCGGGCGGTCCTGCGGATTGGCGGCCCAGGTCCACAGGCAGAGGTGGCCGTTGGGGTACGACCAGTAGCCGCCGCCGGACTTGCCCCAGCCACCTGCGTCGAGTGCTTTGGTGTCGTTCTTCGACTCGCCGGTGCTGCGTCGCGAGGTGGTGGCCGCGTAGTTCCAGTGGGTCGCGGTGACGTGGTAACCGTCCGCGCCGTTCTCCGCCTGGACCTTCCAGTTGCCGTCGAAGGTGTAGGTCGACGCGCCGCGCAACACCTCGAGCCCTTCGGGCGACTGGTCGACGAGCATGTCGATGACGAGCCGGGTGTCGCCGAGGTGATCCTCGAGCGACTGCACGTCGTCGTTGAGGCTGCCGAACAGGAAGCCCCGGTAACTGTCGAAACGCGCCACCTTGGTCAGGTTGTGCGAACCGTTGACATCGAAGGTGTCGGGGTAGCCGGCCCCCTCGGGGTCCTTGACCTTCAGCAAGGTGCCGTCGTTGCGGAACGTCCAGCCGTGGAACGGGCAGGTGAGCGTCATCCGGTTGTCGGTCTTGCGACGGCAGATCATCGCACCGCGATGGGCGCATGCGTTGATGAGGCAGTGGAGCTCACCGCTCTTGTCGCGAGTGATGACCACGGGCTGCCGGCCGATGTAGGTGGTGAAGTAGTCGCCGGGGTTGGGCACCTGACTCTCGTGGGCCAGGTAGATCCAGTTGCCCTCGAAGATGTGCTTCATCTCGAGTTCGAAGATGTCCTCGTCGGTGAAGATACGGCGGTTGGCGCGGTAGACGCCGGCGGTCCGGTCATCGACGACGGCGTCGTCGAGGACCGTGTTCACGTGGTTCAGGTGCTCCGAAACGGACGCGGTCATGGTCGATAAACCTCCAGTGATGGGCTGCTCACTGCACTCTGGCACCACGTGGCGGCGATCACACCAGGGCATTCGCCGGTCCTGACCTAGGTGCCCATTGATAAATAGTGGCGATGAATAAGGTCATCACAGGTCTTTGTCATGTATGTATCTCCGATCTACCGTGTGTAGGACGTGGTCCGGGTCACATCGGATCGCCGAGCGGATTCCGACGACAAAAGGCGAGGTCATGGAGCTGAGGCACCTGCGCTACTTCGCAGCGGTCGCCGACACCTGCCATTTCGGTCAGGCTGCGGCAACCCTGCACGTGGCCCAGCCGGCGCTTTCCTATGCCATTCGCCAGCTCGAGGCCGAGCTCGACGTCACGCTCTTCATCCGCACCACCCGGCAGGTCTCGCTCACCCCCGCGGGGGAGTACCTGCGCGTCCAGGCCGAGCGCATCCTGGCCGGGGTCGACGAGGCGGTCGACGGGGTCCGGCGCATCGCCGCCGGACGCAGCGGCCTCGTCCGGCTCGGCCTGACCGGCATCGCCGCGTTCTCGCACCTGCCCCGGATCGCCCGGGTCGTCAAGCGTGAACTCCCCGACGTGGACCTCCACATCCAGTCCGACATGCTGACCCCCGGTCAGTGCGACGCCCTGCGGGCCGGTGCGATCGACCTCGGGCTCCTGCGTCCGCCGGCCATCGGTGACGACATCGAGACCCGGGTCATCGACCACGAACCGCTCGTCCTCGCGGTGTCGGCGGATCATCGCCTCGCCGTCGAACCGGTGGTGTCGGCTGTCGACCTCCGCAACGAACCCTTCGTGATGTACGACAGCCGTGACTCGGCCGTCAACGACGCTGCGATGCGGACTTGCCGCGCAGCGGGTTTCGTCCCTCAGCGCGCTCACCAGGCGACCGGCACGACGGTCCTGCTCGCCTTGGTGGCCGCCGGATTGGGGGTGGCGGTTCTGCCGGCTTCGGTGCGCGCACTGCCGCTCGACGGACTCGTCGTCCGAGATCTCGTCGATGCCGACACCGTCGAGGTCGCCCTCGCCTGGCGTCGCGGCGTCGACAACCCGGTCATCGCCGCAGTCGCCGACACCATCGCCGCAGCCTTCGAGACCACCGCCTTCGAGGCCACCGCCTTCGAGGCCACCGCCTTCGCATCCGCTGCTCAGCTCGGTGCCCGATTTGGAGATGAACGATGAAGATCACTCGCGTGGAAGCCATTCCATTCGCGATCCCGTACGTGAAACCCCTGAGGTTCGCCTCGGGTGAGGTCCACGAGGCCAACCACGTCTTGGTGCGGGTACACACCGACACCGGCGTGGTCGGCGTCGCCGAGGCCCCGCCGCGCCCCTTCACCTACGGCGAGACCCAGGCCGGGATCATCACCGTCATCGACACGATCTTCGCACCTGCGATCGTCGGGCTGTCCCTTCTCGAACGAGAGGTGGTTGCGTCCCGGATGGCGCGGACCGTCGGAAACCCGGCAGCCAAATCCGCGGTGGACATGGCGATCTGGGACGCGCTCGGCAAGTCCCTCGGCCTCCCCGTGGGCGACCTGCTCGGCGGTTTCACCGACCGGATGCGCGTCAGCCACATGCTCGGTTTCGCCGAGCCGGCCAAGATGGTCGCCGAGGCCGAGAAGATGGTCGACACCTACGGCATCCGCACCTTCAAGGTGAAGGTCGGCCGCCATCCGGTCACCCTCGACACCGCCGTTGTACGCGCACTGCGCGAGCGGTTCGGCGACGAGATCGAACTCTACGTCGACGGCAACCGCGGCTGGACCGCCGCGGAGTCCGCGCGTGCCATGAAAGAGATGTCGGACCTCGACCTCCTGTTCGCCGAAGAGCTTTGCGACGCAGCCGATGTCATGGGTCGCCGATGGCTCGTCGAGCAGCTCGACGTTCCGTTCATCGCCGACGAGTCGGTGCCGACGCCGGCCGACGTGACCCGCGAGATCCTAGGTCGGTCGGCCACCGCGATCAGCATCAAGACCGCGCGCACCGGCTTCACCACCTCGCGTCGGACCCACCACCTCGCCGAGGGGCTCGGCATCCCGGTGGTCATGGGCAACCAGATCGACGGCCAGGTCGGCACCGCGTGCGCGCTCGCGTTCGGCAGTGCCTTCGAACTGACCTCGCGCTATGCGGGCGAGCTGTCGAACTTCCTCGACATGAGCGACGACCTGCTCACCGAACCCCTGCAGATCCGCGACGGCCATCTCCACCGGTCGACCGCGCCGGGCATCGGCTTCGAGATCGATCCGGACAAGCTCGAGCACTTCCGCACCGACAACAACTGAACAACCTGAGAAGTACACCCCTACAGCGTGTTTCCCGGCAGCCCCGGGAACCGTGAACCCACCGAGGAGAAACTGATGACCACAGTCGAGCACCCCCAGGAAGTGGCCACCGCCGCAGCCTCCGGAGCCTCCGCCACCGAGCGCTTCCACGCCGACAAGTCTCCCTTCGAGGCCGTCAAGGGCACCCCGCCGGAGCGCGTCGCCACCCTGATCAACGACGTCCTCGCCGGAGTCCACGAGACCATCCGCAAGCACAAGGTCACCTACGACGAGTACAACGCCCTCAAGGCATGGCTCATCAACGTCGGTCAGGACGGCGAATGGCCGCTGTTCCTCGACGTGTGGGTCGAGCACGTCGTCGAGGACGTCGCGACCGAACACCGCGAGGGCAACAAGGGCAGCATCGAGGGTCCGTACTACGTCCCGAACGCCCCCGAGCTGGGTTCGAAGGGCACCCTGCCGATGCGTGAGGGCGAGAAGGGCGATCGTCTGGTCTGGAACGGCCAGGTGCGCACCGTCGACGGCAACGCTCTGCCGGGCGCGAAGGTCGAACTCTGGCACGCCGACGACGACGGCTTCTACTCGCAGTTCGCACCGGGCATCCCCGAGTGGAACCTGCGCGGCACCTTCACCGCCGACGACGAGGGTCGCTTCGAGATCACCACGATCCGCCCGGCGCCGTACATGATCCCGACCGACGGCTCCTGCGGCAAGATGATCTCCGCCGCCGGCTGGCACCCCTGGCGTCCCGCGCACCTGCACCTGAAGGTCTCGGCGCCCGGCCACGAGCAGCTGACCGCGCAGCTGTACTTCCCGGGCGACGCGCACAACGACGACGACGTCGCGAGCGCGGTCAAGCCGGAACTGATCCTCGATCCGCAGGACGACGGTCAGGGCGGTTACACCGTGGCCTACGACTTCGTCCTCGATCCGGAGAAGTGATGCTGTTCCACGTTCGGATGGACGTCAACATCCCCGACGACCTCGACCCGGACGTCCGGGCCGAGACCGTGGCCCGGGAGAAGGCGTACTCCCAGGACCTGCAGCGTTCCGGCAAGTGGCCGCACATCTGGCGGATCGTCGGCGAGTACTCCAACTACTCGATCTTCGACGTCGAATCCAACGACGAGCTGCACACGCTTCTGTCCGGGTTGCCGTTGTTCCCGTATATGGACATCAAGGTCACGCCGCTCGCGAAGCATCCGTCGGACATCAACGCCTGACCTCGATACGGCCCTCGGGTAGCCCCTCGGGCCTACTCGGCCAGCGGTGGGGAGACCTCCGCTGGCCGAGTGCTTTTCACGGTCGTTGAGTAGGCGACGAGCGCAGCCGAGGGCCCTCCTGCTCGTTGAGTAGGCGACGAGCGCAGCCGAGGGCCCTCCTGCATGCTCGTTGAGTAGGTGACGAGCGCAGCGAGGAGCCGTATCGAAACGACGCCCCGCTGCCGAGGGGCCCTCCTGCTCGTTGAGTAGGCGACGAGCGCAGCGAGGAGCCGTATCGAAACGACGCCCCGCTGTTACCTCTGCGCGCGCAACGTGAACATGGTGATCTCCGGCGGGGCGAGAACCCGCACCGGCGGACCCCACGCCCCGGCGCCGCGGGTTGTGTACAGCACGGTGTCCCCGATCCGGTCCAGTCCGGCGACCGACGGTTGCTGCAGCGGAACGAGATAGCGGATCGGCCACATCTGCCCACCGTGCGTGTGCCCGGAGAACTGGAGTTCGACGCCGAGTTCGGAGGCCTCGGCGGCCTGCTTCGGCTGATGTGCGAGCAGCAGCACGAAGTCCTCGGGTGACGAACCCTCCAGCGCAGCACGGAGATCGGGTTCGAAGGGTTCGGGCGCCGTGGCGTCGTACACGCCGGCGAGCTGGATGGTGGCGCCGTCGACGGTCAGCGGCACCCGCGTGTTCCGCAGTGTGCGCACTCCGTAGTACTCCCAGGTGTCGAGCCAGCGGCCGCCGTCGTCGGAGTAGTACTCGTGATTGCCGCTGACGCCGAACACCCCGAGGGGTGCGCGGAGATCGGTGAGCGGTTCCAGGGTGTCGCGGACGTACGGGATCTTGCCGTCGGTGAGGTCTCCGACGAGGAGCACCAGGTCCGGGTTCTGTGCATTGACGTCGTCGACGATGCGCCGGGTGAACGAGGCGTCGCGCGCGGGTCCGAGGTGGAGGTCGGAGACCACGGCGATACGGAGGCCGTCGAATGGTGCGGGCAGGTTGTCGAACGTCGCGCTGACCTCGGTCACCTGTGGTCGGGAGGCCTCGAACACGCCGTAGCCGGTGACCCCGAGCGCGACGACGACCACGGCAGCGGTCGCGATCCGCATCCGGCGCAGCCTGCGCGGGGCCGCGTCGGCCGTCTCGCCGACCCCGGTGCTGCGGCGCCGGACCCGGCGAATGATGTTCGCCCCGAACGAGATCAGACCGATGACCGCGAGTCCGAGGAACAGATAGAAGACCGCGCCGATCCAGATCAGGCCGGCGGTGCCGATCGGCCGGGCCCACGACGGGTCCATAGTCCGGCCACTCGCGAAGCCCACGACGGCCAAGGCCCACATGACGGTGAGCGCGACGTCGGCGACACCCGACCACGGGCGGGGGAGTTCGGTCGCGCGGACGATCCGGCGGTGAAGCCAGAACGTGATCAGACCGAAGAAGACCGCCGGAACCAGCACGGCCAGGAACAGCGCCACGAAAGGCCCCCTGTGAATCGCGGAGAGTGTCCCGCAGATGCGGACCGCCCCATTCTCGCATCGCGGGCCGTAGGCCTTCGCCGGGGTGTGGGCGGGGCGTCGATAGGCTGGCCGACATGAGCGATGTACTGATCAACCCGCTCGACCTGGCCGAGATGCTGCTCGGGACGCCGCCCGTGGTCCTCGACGTGCGCTGGCAGCTCGGCGACTTCGACGGTCGCGAGGCTTACCGGGAGGGCCACATCCCCGGCGCGGTGTACGTCGACCTCGACTCCGAGCTCGCTGCTCCGTCGTCCGGGGCGGTCGGTGGTCGGCACCCGCTTCCCGCGATCGAAGACCTCCAGGCCGCCGCGCAGAGCTGGGGAATCAACGACGGCGTACCGGTCGTGGTCTACGACGACTCGGGCAACCTGGCCGCAGCCCGGGCGTGGTGGCTGCTGCGCTGGGCGGGCATCGCCGACGTACGCCTGCTCGACGGCGGTCTCGCCGCCTGGCGAGCCGAGGGCTTGCGCACGACCACCGGTGACGGTGGGCGGCCGCGTGCCGGAACGGTCACGCTGACCGGCGGGAACCTCCCGGTCGTGACGATCGACGACGTCGCGGCCGGCACCGCGACCCTGCTCGACGCCCGCGCCGGCGAGCGGTACCGCGGGGACGTCGAACCGGTCGATCCGCGCGCCGGGCACATCCCGGGAGCTCGCAGCGCCCCGACCGTCGACAACCTCGACGAGACCGGCCGGTTCCGGTCGGAGGACGACCTGCGTCGACGCTTCGCCGACGTCGGCGTCGTCCCCGGGGACGGTCGGGAGGTGGTCGTCTACTGCGGTTCCGGAATCAACGCGGCACACGAGATCGCGGCACTCGCGATCGTCGGCGTCGACGCGACGCTGTTCCCCGGGTCGTTCTCCCAGTGGTCGTCGGACCCGGACCGGCCGGTGACGCTGGGCGACCGGCCCTGACCGTCACTTCAGGTGCGGGCAGGGCGGGTTCTCGGCGAGACCGCACATGTTCTGGTGCAGGTAACTCGGCACGTCGGTGGGTGCGACGTCGGCGTGCATGTTGACCAGGTTGAAGCCGAGGAAGAACACCGCGAGGATCACGTTCATCACCGCCGAGAACGCGAGGATGCGTACGACCGCGACGCCGCGGGTGATCTGGAGCCGCTCGATGCCGGCGTCGGTGATCAACTGGTCCCCGTTGCGGCGGAAGAGGTAGAAGCTCATCGAGGCGACCATCACGCGTGGTCAAGGAGTCGCCGGTGCGCGGGGGCAGGTCGCGTCGAGCACGCAGTGAATCGGTGGTGGGCGAGGCCTCCCCAGATACCGTCAGCGTTGGCACCGTCTCCGCTGACACCGACTCCGTTGAGACCGCCCTGGAGACCACCGAGATCGAGGTCGGCGACGCCGAGGCCTCTGAGGCGGCCGACGCACCCGCCGCCAAGGAGACGACGGCGAGGAGTATGCGGTGACGCTGACGAGCATCGACTCCGGCAGCATCGACCAGAACTTCACCGACGTCCTCGGCGGCGCGACCGGCGAGTTCAAGGACATGTACTCACGGTCGAGCAGCCAGCTCAAGCAGATGCTTGTAGACAACAAGGCCACCAGCAAGGGCGTCGTCATCGACGCGGGCGTGAAATCGGCGACCGCCGATCGGGTCGTGGTGATGCTGTTCGTCGACCAGTCGATCACCAACAGCGCCAGCCCCGAACCGCGCGTCGACCGTAGCCGGGTGCTGATGACCATGGACAAGGTCGACGGCCGCTGGCTGGCGAGCAAGGTGGATCTGCCCTGACGGTCGCCGGGCTGGACCCGACCGTGTCAGCGTCGGGACCTCGGCGAGTCCCCGGCCGGGCGTAGCGCCCAGGACGGAACCCAGTGCGTCACCTTCTCCTGCCGGTCTTTGGCGGTGATCGTGTAGGTGACCTTGCCGTACCAGGCACCCCATTCGTCGCGCCCCCACTCGGTGAGAACGCCGAGGTGGACCGACCTGATCTGCAGACCTTCGGGGTTGTACTCGCCGGTGAAGTGGGGTGCGTTGGGGTAGAGCGCACCCAGGTCGATGAGCACCGCCTTGTGCCCGACCCGCACGAACGCCGGCCTTTGTGGTTGGCCGTTGTCCCCGCCAATCCACTTCATGCCCACCCCGGAATTATCGCACGTATGTTCGAGAGATGGCAGTGGGGTGGCCGGTCGTATTGCCGGCGAGGTGACCTCGATACGCGGCGCCCTCGCTGCGCTCGGTCGTCGCTACTCGGCCGGCGACGGGGACGCCACGTCACCTCGGCGGGCGCGCCGGGACTACTCGGCCGGCGGTGGGGACGCCACGTCACCTTGGCTGGGGCGACTGGATTGTTCGGCCGGCGGTGGGGACGCCACGTCACCTCGGCGGGCGTGGCGGGACTACTCGGCGGCGGTGGTGACGCCACGCCACCTCCGCGGGACTACTCGGCCGACGGTGGGTGCGCCCCCGCCACATCTGCTGGTTGAGTAGGCGCGGAGCTTGCGACGGGCCGTATCGAAACCACTCGGCACTTCACACTGTGGAGTTGTCAAAGATCGAACGCGGCCCCGGCTGATCGCCGGGTGCGGAAGGTGCTGCGCGTGAGTCTGCGGGTCAGGCGGCGTCGTCGAGGCGCATGGTGCGGCGGTTGTAGGCCGGGAGTGCGCGGCGTCGGGGGTCGATGTCGGCCGGCGGGATGAGCCAGGGGTGGCGGTCGAAGCCGATCATGATGTCCCAGCCGTGGTGGTGGACCTGGGTGTGGCAGCGCTGGCAGAGCAGGCAACCGTTGTCGAGGTCGGTCTCACCGTCGTCGGACCAGTGCCGGATGTGGTGAACCTGCGTATGGGACGGCGGCGCACCGCATTTGATGCACGACTCGTCGCGGATGATGATCGCCTTGCGCAAGTGCATCGGGAACAGTCGTCGTTCACGACCCATCTCGAGTGGCACTGTCTCGCCGTCGATGATGGCCTCGATCAGGGTCCCGTCGCACGACAGCTGCTTCGCAACTGCCCGCGTGACGGATCCGGTCCAGGGTAGGGATGCCGGATCAGTACCTTCGGCGGGGATGGTCAGGATCGTCTGGGCTCGTGGTATCCCGATGGTGTCCATCGCCGCACCCACTGCGGCTTGGTCCAACAGCACCTCGAGTGCGTCCGCGCGAATCTCGGTTGCCGAGCGTCGATCGGGGGAGCCGTCGGGTTCGGGACGCGGCATGGAGCGTTCGTCGATCATGGCGATGAACTTCTCGCCCACGGACTGCGTCACGTCGGCTTGGATTTCGACACGGCCTTCGTCGGTGATGTTGTGGGACAGCGTGTTCAGGGTTCGGTTGTCGCATGCGGGGATGCCGCCCTCGTCGTCGGCAATGGTGTTGCCGATGGTGTGGGCATGCTTCTGTATCTCGGCGGGTGTGGCACCCGACAGGGCCTGGGTGAGGAGTTCGGTCTCATGATCGATGCGATCGTCGTCGGAAAGTGTTGTGGGCGAGCGATTCTCGATGGTCACCAGGCCGCGGACGATGGCATCGACGATCTCGCCGGAGAGTCTCCCATCGGCAGCGCAGGCCTCGACCTTGCTCAAAGTGCCGAAGCTGTCGGCGATGCGGGTGGTGCGAGCGGCTACTGCGGGTGGGAGGCCCATCTCGATCAACAGTCGCTTGGTGGTCGAGCCTGTTTTCTCCGCGACGCGCAGATCAGCGAGCTTGGCTGCGTGCGTGCCGATTCGGTGATCGGCGAGGTTGCGCAGCAAGATCCACCGGCTGAGCTGCCCGTGTGTCTCGATGCCGGTGGGGTCGTCGGTGGGCGGGGTGATCTCGATGAGCTGGTCGATGAGTTGGTCGAGCGGAGTGGTGTGGGTGGCGATCATGGCGGGAGCCGTCCCTTTCGTGGGGCGTGAACGCGGTTGGGTGGGACCGTCGTCGGCTACTGCTCCGTCATCAATTTCTGTGCTTTCAGTTGTACAGCGGAGGTCTGACAAAACGCTCGTGGCGCCCGAGTTGGTCAAGCGCCCCAGTCGTTTGGGCTGTCTACCTGCATCGATGGCGTTCACCGGCTCGGCGCGTCGAGGCGCACACCTCAATCGGGTCTCCGGCCTGCGAACCGGGTCCGCCCGTGTGAATATGGTCAGAACACTGTGGAAAGTGCAGGTGACGCCGATGAAGGAACATTTTGTTGGTTGCATCGTGGGGGGTGCGGTCGGCGACGCGCTCGGGGGATCGGTCGAGTTCATGTCTCGCTCGGCCATCATCGAGCGGTTCGGCCCGTCGGGGATCACCTCCTATGCGCCGGCGTACGGCGGCACCGGAACCATCACCGATGACACCCAGATGACCCTCTTCACGGCCGAGGGATTGCTGCGCGCGTGGCTGCGGGACTGCGATGGCGGTATCTCCTGTTTTGCGGCAGCAACTGCGCGCGCGTATCTCCGATGGTTCATCACGCAAGGCGAACATCCCCGGCACGGCGTGCTGCCGATGGGGGAGCGCACCAGCTGGCTGACGGGTCACCGAGAACTGCACAGCCAACGCGCCCCCGGCAACACCTGCCTTAGTGCACTGCGTTCCACGACGCGCCCGGGAACCCCGGCCGACAATGACAGCAAGGGCTGCGGCGGAGTCATGCGGGCCGCGCCGGTCGGGTTGTTCGCCTCACGTGCGGAGTGGTCGGCGGTCGGCACCTTCGACCTCGGGACCGCGATCGCCGCATTGACCCACGGACACCCGTCGGGGTCGCTGACCGGTGGTGTTCTCGCAGTGATGGTCCGCGAACTCGTCGAAGGCGCCACGCTCGACGAGGCGCTCGCGGCGTCGAAAGACATCCTGCGGACCAAGCCGCAGCACGAGGAGACCTTGGCCGCCATCGAACTCGCCGAACGGCTCGCGTCCGACGCCGTCGCGCCCGAGGAAGCGATCTCCCGACTCGGCGAGGGCTGGGTGGCGGAGGAAGCGCTCGCGATCTCGATCTACTGCGCGATCGTCGGAAGCGACTTCGAAGCGGCGGTCGTGCTCGCCGTCAACCACGACGGTGACTCGGACTCGACCGGGGCGATCACCGGCAACCTGCTCGGCGCGCGCGACGGCATCGGAGTCGTCCCGGAGCGGTGGCTCGAGCAGCTCGAACTTCGCGGCGTCATCACCGAGGTGGCCACCGACCTGTACGACTTCGCCGACTGGGAACTCGATGCTCCGATGTCGGAGAGGTACGCGGGGCTTCAGGTGGCGGGCTGAGTCGAGAGTGGGGCACCGGGCCTTAGGGGCTCGTCGACTTAGATAAGCTCCTTCGTCGCTACTCAGCCCGGCGGCTTGCGCTCCTCGCACCTCAGGCGGCAGGGGGCGTCGCTTACGCTCTTCGCACCTCAGGCGGCAGTGACACCGATCCCGGCGTGCTCGAGGAACCGACCGACGAGCCGGTCGCAGCGGGCTGCGGCCAGCTCGGCAGAGGCGTCGATCTCGGCCGCGAGGGCCCGGGTGTCGACCGAGCGGTCGCCGCTGCCCGACCGTGCGCTCGTGAATCCCTCACGCCACGCGGAGAAGCAGTCCGGGGTGATCTCCGGATGGAACTGCACACCCAGGTGCGGTCCCGAGACGTAGGCCTGGACCCCTGCGTCGTTGACCGCGATCACTTCGGCCACGTCGGACACGGTGATCGTGTCGTGGTGGAACTCCATCCACGGGCCGGCCTCGACGAGATCGGGGCGGGTGGTGCTGACGGTGACGAAGCCGTGCTCTGGACGCGTGCTCGGTGCCACCGAACCACCGAGCGCCCGCGCGAGGATCTGGGCGCCGAAGCAGACACCGAAGATCGGTACCTGCTGGGCGATCGTGTCGGAGAGGTACCGGAGTTCGAGTTGCACCCACGGCAGCGAGGCATCGTAGGCCGAATCCGGAGAACCGGTCACGCACACCAGGTCGAATCCACTTGCCTCGGAGAGAGGCTCGTCTTCGACGTCCCGGATGACGACGTCGAACCCGCGGTCGGCGAAGGCGGGGAGCAACGAACCGAGAACCGTTTCGCGCCACTCCGGCCGCACACCGTGAACGAGTGCGAGAACCCTGCCGCTCACCTGAACTCCTCTCGAACATCCGTGACCGGTCAGGTTAGTCGTTCGTGCGGCTCTCAGAATGCTCGGGCCGCCTCCGGATCTGCGGTGACAACCGGCGTGGTTCGGCCGGCGGCGTGGATTCGGGCAGGTCAGAGTGCCGCTGGTCGATGACCGACGTGCGCAATACGGGCGCCACGATCAGGTTGCCGATCGGTTACAGCGGTCGGATTGAGTATTCCTGCACGGTGATGCCGACGGTGCCGTCCGGCGCCTTCACGGCCACCGGTGGCAAGGAGGCAGGACACATGACAGTGAAGGTCGCGGCGGGCCGAGGCGATGCCGGAACCCGTTTGCTCGCAGGGGCATCGGGTGTGGGTTTCATCCTCGCGATCTGCGGCTCGAACGCGATGACGCCGCTGTTACCCGGTTACATGGACCGCCACGGCTTCGGGCCCGCCGCCACCGCGGTCCTGTTCGCCACGTACTTCGTCGCCCTCATCGTGATCCTGTTGATCTCGGCTCGCGGGCCACTGATCCGGCACACGCGCAAGGTCCTGCCGATTGCGTTCCTCACGGCCATCGTCGGTGACCTCGTGGAGATCGTCGGCGCCTGGTACCCGCTACTGCTCTTTCCCGGCCGGTTGATGACGGGCTCGTCGGTGGCGCTGAGCACCGGTGCGGCGGCGGCGATGATGGTCGCCGCCCGCGGTGAGAAGGGGCGTGCGTTCATGGCGACCAGCTCGCTCATCGGTGCCGGTACCGGCCTCATCGCGGCGATCCTCATCGCCGTGTATCTGCCCTGGCAGTTGGTGACGGTCTACGCCGTTCACCCGGTCGCGATGACGATCTGCCTCGGTTTCCTGCTCGCCGGATTGCGGGCGGCGCCGGATCTCCTTGCACCGGACCGTGATCCCGCACCGCTGGTCGTCGAACCGGAGCTCGCGGACGTACCGTCGGCACACACCGGTGATCTCGACGTCGTGGTCGACTCGTCTCGATCCCGCGACCCCGGTGCATACCTCGTCGGGGCGCTCGCCTGGGCGATCGGCGCACTCGCGGTCGGTGCGATGCCGAACGCGATCCTCGCGACGGGCATCAGCGACTCGTTGCTCGTGGCCCAATGTGTCGGCGGCGCATGCCTGATCGTCTCGATGCTGGCCAACTTCGCCGGCGTGGGTCTTCGCGTCATCACCACCCTGCCGGCAGTGGGATCACTGCTGGCGCTGGGCTGGTCGATCGCCATCGCCGGTCTCGCGATGGGCCGGCTCGAGGTCATCCTGCTGGGCACGGTCATCGGCGGCATCGGCCAGGCCGGCGGGTACCGGGTCGCGCTCGCGTACATCACCGTGGGGCTCACACCCATCCAGCAGGGCCGCGTCGCGGCGACGTTCTCGGCCTTCGCCTACAGCGGTGCCGGAGTGATGGTGGTGCTCGACGGCGTCGCCGGCCAGTTGGCCGGAACGATCGGCGGAGCCGTGAGCATCGGCGTCGTCTACGCGGTCACCTCGGCGATCGCGATCGGGCTGGTCCTGGGTCGTACACGGAGGACGACGCAGTCGGCCGTGACCCGGCCGGTGGATCGCGAAACGGCGGACAGTGCATCCTGATCGGCGCCGCCGGTCGGCGATGCCGCAGGTCAACGGCATTTTCTCGGGTTGGTTCCGGGCGTGTGCCTACGGTGGATGTCATGGCACCCCTGACACGCGTCTCCGGTCCGATCACCTGGCTCGCAGTGATTCTCGCAGTGGCGCAGGTGGTTGCGCCGGTCGTGCCGTTCTCCGGGATCGGTGCCTCACCCAACGAGTCGACGACCGATCTCTTCATCACGCCGGCCGGCTGGACGTTCTCCATCTGGAGCCTGATCTACTTGCTGTCCGTCGTCTTCGCACTCGCGGCGGTGTGGAAGGGCGCGACGGGGACCGCAGATCCGCGTCGTCTCCTCATCGATCTGGAAATCGCCTTCGCCGGCGCGGCCAGCTGGATCCTGGTGTCCGCGGCGGAATGGACATGGGTCACCCCGATCGTGCTGACCGTGATGACGGTGGTCCTGCTCGACGCCGCACGCATCGCGGCGCGCCCCGCCGACGACGAGGCGCCTGGCTGGTTGCGGGTGCTCGCCCGAATCCTGGTCGGCATCTACGCGGCCTGGGCCACCGCGGCGGTGTTCCAGAACTGGGCGGCCGCCATCGGCGCCGACCTCTCCGACCCGCAGTCCCTCGGCTGGCAGCTCACAGTTCTCATCCTGTGTGGGCTCTTCGGTCTCGCAGTCACCGCCGCGGTCGGCTCCGTGCTCGTCGCCTACTCGCTCACGCTGATCTGGGCGTTCCTCGGCATCCTGGCCACCGCCCAGGGTGAGACGACCGCCGTCGTGTGGGTCGCCATCGTCACGATCGTCGCGCTGGTGGTCACCACGGGCGCCACGTTCGTCCTACGACGACGTCGCGTCGACCGTGCCCCGGCCGTCGCCTAGACGTTTCGCCACGGCTCGAGCGGTCGTGGCCTTCTAGAATCTCCGTCGTGCGCAACAAACCCGTCACGGGCTACGACGTCGCCCGCCGGGCGGGGGTGTCGCAGTCGACGGTGTCGCGTGCGCTGCGCGACGACCCGCGGGTGATCAAGGAGACCCGCGACCACATCCAGGCGCTGGCCAAGGAAATGGGATACGTCCCGCACGTGACCGCGCGGAGTCTCATCACGCGCCGCTCGTCGACGATCGGGGTGGTGACCGGCGACCTGCGCAACCCGTCGTTTCCGGTACTCGCCAACACACTTCAGGACCGGTTCGCCCGCGACGACTATCGGGTGTTGTTGCTCAGCGACCGCGAAGGTCCGACGGGCACCGTGGACAAGGACCTCGAGGCCTTGCGCGGGGGACTGGTCGACGGGGTCGTCTACATCTCGGCCCGACTCGATTCGCCGGTCGTCTCGGAGATGCTCGACTGGCGGATGCCGCTGGTCATCCTCAGCCGCGACGTCGACAGCGCGCAGGCCGGCCGGGTCGACCGCGTCACGTCGGACAACATCGGTGGCGGGAGGCTCGTCGCACAGCATCTCGTCGACCTGGGGCATCGTCGGATCGAACTGATCTCCGGACCGGCCGACAACCCGAGCATCAAGCTCCGCGAGACCGGGTTCCGAGACGAACTGGCAAGGCTCAGAGCCGATCTCGACGAGACGCTGGTGTACCGCGGGGAGGTCGACGCAAAGACCGGACTCGACGGCGGCCTGCGCCTGCTCGGCCGATCTGACCGGCCAATCGCCTTGTTCTGCGCCACCGACTATGTGGCCTTCGGAACCCTCGACGCTGCAAAGAGGCTGGGACTCGCTGTGCCGAATGATGTCTCGGTCGTCGGTTACAACGACCTCGACCTCGCAGGCTGGTCGATCTTCGATCTCGCGACGGTACGCCAGCCCCTCGAGGAGATGGCGCTGGCCGCGGCCGAGCTTCTCCTCGCACGGATCGACGGCGCCGCGGGCACCCCGGTCCACCGCGCCTTCGGTGTCGAATGGGTCGGCCGCGGCAGTGCCGGACCATGCCCCGACGGCGTCTGAAACCGAGCATCCCCTCGGCAACATCTCGGTAACCCGAGGAACACCGTCACGCAAAAACCCTGCATACATTCGAATGCATCCAGTTCGGGGACACCCGGCCGGTACGGCCGGAGGGTGGCAGCGGGGCCGCCACTGGATCGCAAACCAACGGCGAAAACCATGCGCGGCGCAGCTATGCCACGCGCAGGTTCTCATGACCACGCAGCGTAGGAGTGACATGGAAATCGGCGTCTTCATCCCCATCGGCAACAACGGCTGGCTCATCTCCAAGAGTGCGCCCCAGTACATGCCGTCATTCGAGTTGAACAAGACCATCGTGCAGAAGGCCGAAGAACACGGGCTGGACTTCGCGCTGTCGATGATCAAGCTCCGCGGCTTCGGCGGCGACACCGAGTTCTGGGACCACAACCTCGAATCCTTCACGCTCATGGCAGGTCTCGCGGCGGTGACCGATCGGATCAAACTGTTCGCCTCGACCGCCATCCTCACCCTGCCGCCGGCGATCGTCGCGCGCATGACCAGCACCATCGACTCGATCGCCCCGGGACGGTTCGGAGTGAACATCGTGACCGGTTGGGCGCCGGGCGAATACACCCAGATGGGGTTGTGGCCGGGCGAGGAATACTTCGGCTACCGGTACGAACAGGCCGGCGAGTACGTGAAGGTCCTTCGCGAACTGTGGGCCGAAGGTTCCAGCGACTTCAAGGGCAAGCACTACACGATGGACGACTGTGTCCTGTCGCCGCCGCCGGCGGCCAAGGCGGCCCTGATCGTCGCTGCGGGACAATCGAACACCGGTATGAAGTTCGCCGCCGAGAACGCCGACTTCAAGTTCATCCTCGGCTCGGGAATCAACACCCCGCTGGCCGTGGAGGAATCGACGTCGACACTGGTCGCCGCCGCCAAGGAAAGTGGGCGGGACGTCGGGGCCATGGTCCTGTTCATGATCATCGCCGACGAGACCGACGAAGCGGCACAGGCGAAGTGGCAGGACTACCACGACAACGCGGACCTCGCCGCGCTCGGCTACATGGCCGACGAGTCCGCCGCCGACGCGACTGCCGACGACAGCTCTACCGCCAAGACGATCTCGCTGCCCGAGGGTGCGGTGAACTTCAACATGGGCACCCTGGTCGGTTCGTACGAGACCGTGGCCGAGATGCTCGACCAGGTCGCCGAACTCGAAGGCGTCAAGGGCATCATGCTGACCTTCGACGACTTCGTGAAGGGCGTGGACACGTTCGGCACCCGAATCCAGCCGTTGATGAAGTGCCGTCAGGAGAACGCCGCCGCGGCGTGAGGCAGGCGCCTGGTGAGCGGGCATCGAGTGTGCCTGCTCGCCAGGTGGTTTCGATACGGCTCGTCGCAAGCTCCTCGCCTACTCAACCAGCGAGGGGGCGGCTCGTCGCAAGCTCCTCGCCTACTCAACCAGCGAGGGGGCGGCTCGTCGCAAGCTCCTCGCCTTTTCAACCGGTGGGGGGCGGCTCGTCGCAAGCTCCTCACCTACTCACCGGCGAGGAGACGGCAACTGACAAAGGGTAGTGATGCTGCAATCGTTGGATGTCGTGGTCGTGCAGATCGGTGAGCTCACCGACAACGTCGACCACAATCTGGAACGGCTCGTCGACGCGGTCGAGGGTGTGACGTCAGGAGATGCGCCGGACCTCGTCGTCCTGCCGGAGCTGATCACCGCGCCCTACTTCTGCACCAGCCACGACACCGACCGGACCGGATGGGCGCAGACCATCCCGGGGGAGGCGACGCAACGATTCGCGGCGATTGCACGAAAGCGTGGCTGCGCCTTCGCCTTCGGCACTTATGAGCGGACGACGGACGGCACCTTCCACAACTCGGTCGTCTTGATCGACGGCGCGGGAGAGGTCGTCGACTGGCGAACCCCGCACGGCGGCCGGATGCCCGCCTATCGGAAACTGTCGCTGCCGGCGAGCAAGGTCAGCGGCATCGACATCGACGAGAAGTACCACTTCGTACCGGGCCCGGCGCCCGCGACCGCCGATCTGCTCGGCACCCGCTTCGGTTGTGTCATCTGCTACGACCGGACCTTCCCCGAATACTGGGCGGTCGCCCGTGCACTCGGGGCCGAGGTGATGCTGGCCATCGTCTCGTCGTTGGGATCACGGGAGGACCTCTTCCTGGCCGAACTGCAGACGCGCGCACTGGAATCCCAAACCTGGGTGATCGCGGCGAACCGCGCCGGAACGCGAGCGTGTTCTTCGGAACGAGCCTGAACTCGTACCTGAACTCGCTGCGTATCGATACGGTCTTCCTGGCCGGACTGTCGACGAGTGGGTGCGTCCGGGCCACCGCACTCGATACGATGCAGCACGGCTTCATCCCGATCGTCGTCGAAGATGCTGTGGGAGATCGCGATCCGGCGATCCACCATGCCAACCTCTTCGACATGCAACAGAAGATGGCCGAAATGTGGTCGCTGGCAAGGACCCAGGAATTCCTAGGCCGTCTGACCGCGCCGTCGACCGACGGCTGAAACAACGAGAGGCATCGCCATGACCACCACCGTCGTCGTCGGTAATCCGAAACCCGGTTCGCGAACGCTCGACGCGGCCAACCGGCTCGCCGAATCGCTGACCGGTTCCGCACCCGACCACATCGTCGACGTCATCGAACTCGGTCCGGGTCTCCTCGGCTGGGGCGACGCGAAGGTCAAGGTGGCCGTCGAAACCGTCGCGTCGTCGGATCTCGTCGTCTTCGCGAGCCCGACCTTCAAGGCGACCTACACCGGCGTCCTGAAGCTCTTCCTGGATCAGTTCGCCACCGGCGACGGTCTGCGCGACGTCACCGCGGTGCCGCTGATGCTCGGCGCCGGACCGGCGCACGCCATGGCCCCCGACCTGCTGCTGAAGCCGGTGCTCGTCGAACTCGGCGCCGTGTGCTCGCTGCCCGGTCTGTATCTGATCGACTCCACGTACACCGAGGACACCCGGATCTCCGACTACACCGAGCGTTGGAGGTCGGCGGTGCCGGTCAAGGGCTCCGGCTCCTGACGTCCCTCAGCTCTTGGAGCCGGACCCCGGTGCGGCGAGCACGCGATGGAGTGCAGCCTTCACCGCGTCAGGGGTGATCATGCTCGCCCCGGCCATGATTCGCGTCATCGCCGACGCAGCCACCGACCGGGCCTCGCCGCTCATCATCGCCTCGTAACCCTGCCTGGCGACCTCGGCCGGGTCGTCCTTCGACATCCGGCCCATGCGGGTGTCGTCCATCTCGGCGCGATGGAAGAAGTTGGTCTCGGTTGGCCCGGGCATCAACGAGGTGACGCTGACCGCCGACTCCTTCAACTCGTTCTGTAGGGCCTCCGCGAACGACTGCAGGAACGACTTGGACGCGTTGTAGGTGGCCTGGAAGCTACCCGGCATCATCGAGGCGATCGACGAGGTGATCAACAGCCGGCCGGAGTCGCGCTCGACCATGTCGCGGAGCACGAGCTTGGCCAGGTGGACGGTGGACCGGACGTTGAGGTCGATGATCGACAGGTCCTCGGCGAGGTCGGTGTCGACGAAGGCGCCACCGTGTCCGATACCGGCGTTGAGTGCTGCCGCAGCGAGGGGCCGACCGGTGCTCTGTACAGCGGCGTAGAGCGCTTCGACGCCCTCGGCGGTACGCAGATCGGCACGGACTGAAGTGACCTCACGGCCCCGTGCCCGCAGCCGGTCGGCGACGTCGTCGACCGCGAAATCCTCAGCGCAGATGATCAGATCGAACCCGTCGGCGACGAACAGCTCCGCCAGTTCGTGGCCGATGCCACTCGATGCGCCGGTGATCAGTGCCAGACGTGCTTGTGCGTGTGCCATGCGCGTCGGGTACCCGTATGCACTCGAGTCAAGCATGAGACCCGGGCGGTTTCAGCCCTTCTTCGTCCGTCGGCTGCCGGCGTGCCAGTCTTCCTGCTCGGGCGTCTCGTCGTCGGTCACGCCGAAGGCACGCAGTTGCGGTTTCTCCCGCAGGCTCCGCTTGAGTTCGGCGAACCCGGGGAAGCTCGCCAGCCCGATCACATGGTCCCACAGGGTGACCGCGTCCTCGTCGCTCGGCAGGCGACTGATGACGGGCCCGAAGAACGCCACGCCGTTCGGCGGCTGGAAGTGGATGATCGGCGTGCCGACATCACGTCCGGTGAGGGCGAGTGCCTCGTCGGTCTCGGCCTGGATCTCCGCGTCGAAGCCGGTGTCCTCCAGCGCACCGACGTGATGGGTGGGTAACCCGAGCTCCTCCAGTACCGGGGTGAGGAAGTCGACGGTGCCGCGGTGGTCGGTGTTGTCGACCGTGTACGTG
This sequence comes from Gordonia sp. C13, assembly GCF_023218005.1. Classification (NCBI taxonomy): domain Bacteria; kingdom Bacillati; phylum Actinomycetota; class Actinomycetes; order Mycobacteriales; family Gordoniaceae; genus Gordonia; species Gordonia sp. C13. Next base: position 79,005 of record NZ_JALPSY010000008.1, on the reverse strand, counting down.
CCGGTGTGCTCCTCGAAGAACCTGGTGCCCAGTGCGACGTAGAACGGATCGACAGCGTCCCGTCCGTGCTCTCGGCGGATGCTCGCAGCGACGCGGAGAAGCCGGAGTCCGGCCGTGTGCCCCGCCTCGTACTCGGGCGGGAAATGCGCGGCGTAGTCGATGTGCGAGTTCAGCAGCCGAAGCGAGATGAACCGCCAGTCGACACCGTAGTCGCGTTGCGCCTGGACCTTACGGACCCATTTGCTCGTCATCCACGCGAACGGACACACGGGATCGAAGTAGTAGTTGATGTCGGCATCGGTCATGGGGTCGACGGTAGTGCCGAAAAACGCCCCGGGTGAACGGATCACCCGGGGCGTTTCGATGGGTACAGCGAGGACTAGAGGTCCAGCGAAGCGAGCGCCTCGTTGAAGGTCTTGCTCGGCCGCATCACCGAAGCGGTCTTGTCCCAGTCCGGGTAGTAGTAACCGCCGATGTCGACCTGCTGACCCTGGACGGAGTTCAGCTCCTCGACGATCTTCTCCTCGTTCGCGGCGAGGGTCTCGGCCAGCGGCGCGAACTGCTTGGCCAGCTCGGTGTCCTCGGTCTGGCCGGCCAGCTCCTGCGCCCAGTACAGGGCGAGGTAGAACTGGCTGCCGCGGTTGTCGAGCTCACCGGTCTTGCGCGACGGGCCCTTGTCGTTCTCGAGCAGCTTGCCGGTCGCCGCGTCGAGTGCCTTGGCCAGGATCACCGCACGCTGGTCGTCGAACTTCTTGCCCACGTCCTCGAGGCTGACCGCGAGGGCGAGGAACTCGCCCAGCGAGTCCCAGCGGAGATGGTTCTCCTCGATGAGCTGCTTGACGTGCTTCGGTGCCGAACCGCCCGCACCGGTCTCGTAGAGACCGCCGCCGGCCATCAGCGGCACGATCGACAGCATCTTCGCGCTGGTGCCGAGCTCCAGGATCGGGAAGAGGTCGGTGAGGTAGTCGCGGAGGATGTTGCCGGTGGCCGAGATGGTGTCCAGGCCGCGGACGACGCGCTCCAGGGTGTAACGCATGGCGCGGACCTGCGACATGATCTGGATGTCCAGACCCTCGGTGTCGTGGTCGGGAAGGTACTTGTGGACCTTCTTGATCAGCTCGTTCTCGTGCGGGCGGTACGGGTCGAGCCAGAACAGGACCGGCATGCCCGAGTCGCGGCATCGGTTGACGGCCAGCTTGATCCAGTCCTGGATCGGGGCGTCCTTCACGATGCAGAGGCGCCAGATGTCGCCCTCTTCGACGGTCTGGGTCAGCAGGACCTCACCGGTCTCGATGTCGGTGATGTTGGCGGTGCCGCCGACCGGGACCTCGAAGGTCTTGTCGTGCGAGCCGTACTCCTCGGCCTTCTGCGCCATCAGGCCGACGTTGGGAACGGTGCCCATCGTCGTGGGATCGAACTGCCCGTTGGTCTTACAGAAGTTGATCATCTCCTGGTAGATGCGGGAGAAGGTCGACTCCGGGTTGACCGCCTTGGTGTCCTTGAGGCGTCCGTCAGCGCCGTACATCTTGCCGCCGGCGCGGATCATCGCGGGCATCGAGGCGTCGACGATGACGTCGCTGGGGGAGTGGAAGTTCGAGATGCCGCGGGCCGAGTCGACCATGGCCAGCTCGGGACGGTGCTCGTGGCACTTGTGCAGGTCGTCGATGATCTCCTCGCGCTGGGCGCTGGGGAGCGACTCGATCTTGTCGTACAGATCCGACAGGCCGTTGTTGACGTTGACGCCGAGCTCGTCGAACAGTGCGCCGTGCTTCTCGAAGGCGTCGCGGTAGAAGACCTTGACCGCGTGGCCGAAGACGATGGGGTGCGAGACGCGCATCATCGTCGCCTTGACGTGGAGCGAGAACATGACGCCGGTCTTGTAGGCGTCCTCGATCTGCTCTTCGTAGAACTTGATGAGCGCCTTCTTGCTCATGAACATGCTGTCGATGACGTCGCCGTCGGTGATGTCGACCTCGGGCTTGAGGATCAGCGTCTCGCTGCCGTCGTCCGGGATGAGTTCCATCTTGACCTTGCGGTCGCCTTCGACGGTCATCGACTTCTCACCGTGGTAGAAGTCGCCCTCGCGCATGTGCGCGACATGGGTACGCGATGCCATCGACCACTCGCCCATGCTGTGCGGGTGCTTGCGCGCGTACTCCTTCACGGCCTTCGGCGCGCGGCGATCGGAGTTGCCCTCACGCAGAACCGGGTTGACCGCGCTGCCCAGGCACTTGGTGTACCGGTCGCGGATCGCCTGCTCTTCCTCGTTCTTCGGGTTGCCGGGGAAGTCGGGAAGGTCGTAGCCCTTTTCCTGCAGTTCCTTGATCGCGGCGAGGAGCTGCGGCACCGAGGCACTGATGTTGGGGAGCTTGATGATGTTGGTGTCGGGTTCCTGGGTGAGCTTGCCCAGTTCGCCGAGGTTGTCGGTGACCTTCTGGTCTTCGGGGAGGAGATCGGAGAACTCGGCGAGGATGCGCGCAGCGACCGAGATGTCGCTGGTCTCGACTTCGATGCCGGCCGCTCCGGCGAACGTGCGCACCACCGGCAAAAACGCGTGGGTGGCGAGCATGGGGGCTTCGTCGGTCAACGTGTAGATGATGGTCGGCTTCTGGGTGCTCATGCCTAATGTTCTCGATTCTGTCTGTATTAACCGGTGTCGCCGGCGACCTTGTGAGTCAGGCTTCACCGATACCACGCTTGCGGTGTGCTCGTGTGACAACTACTCCCCGATTCTGCCCCCTGTGATCAGCCTCGCGTTCAGGGGCCTCGGGTCTTGTGGTTTGATGCCGCCGGAGCCGGGACGTCCCGGTACCTCCGGAACCCGCGTCGATGCAGGTAGTTCACATTCTCTCGCGTTCGACGTGACTCCGCGCGTGGGCGATCGCCTCGTCGAGGGTGTCGACGAGATGGTTGTCGTGGCGTAGGGAGTCGACGACACCGACACCTTCGAGCAGCCCGAGGTGTTCGGGTTGCACGCCCTTGATGATCACCGTGATGCCGCGCTTCTCCAGATCGGTCACGATCTCGGCGAGTGAACGGGCACCGGTGGCATCGAGCATGCCGAGGTGCGACATCCGGATAATGACGACCGACACCGACTCGTTGCGGTCGGCGCCCGCGGAGATGGTGGTCGAGATCTTCTCGGCAGCGCCGAAGAACATCGCGCCGTCGAGGCGGAGCAGGGCGATGCGCTCGTCGCCGGGTCGTGCGGGCCCGGGCAGCGGCTCGCGGGTCACGCTCGCCCGCTGGGCGACCTGGCGCAGTGCGAAGAACGCCGCGACGACGATGCCGATCTCGACGGCCTCGATGAGGTCGAGCGTCACGGTGATGACCGCGGTGACCGCGAAGATCAGGGCGTCCGAACGGGTCGACCGCAGGATCGCGCGGACGGTACCGACGGACACCATGCGGAACGACGTCACCATCAGCACGCCGGCGAGCGCGGCGAGCGGGATCTCCGACACCGGGCCGGTGGCCAGATAGACGACGCCCAGCAGCAACAGCGAGTGCACGATCGCCGCGACCCGGGTGCGGGCGCCGGACCGCACGTTGACCGCGGTACGGGCGATCGCCCCGGTCGCGGGCATGCCGCCGAAGAGACCCGACGCGATCGACGCCAGACCCTGCCCGGACAGCTCGCGGTCGGGTTCGTACGGGCCGGTCGGCGACATGGTCGCCGCGACCCGCGCCGAGAGCAGCGATTCGATGGCGGCGAGCGCGGCGATCGCCACCGCCGCGCCGAACATCGCACGCAGTGCCTCGGAGTCGACGTGCGGGATCGAGGGCGCGGGCAGCGACGACGGCAGCTGTCCGATCGTCGCCACGTCGAAGACATCGGTGAAGTAGACGACCAGGGTGACCGCGATGACGGCGGTGAGGGATTCGGGGATGGAGGCATGGATACGCGGCAGCACCACCATGATCACCGCGACCATCACGACGACGGCCAGGGTGGCCCAGGCCTTCGACCAGTCGGCGTGGACGACGACGTCGATCGCCGCGTTGAGGGTTCGCATGCCCGCCGGGGCTGCCGTGTTGAACGCGGCCGGCACCTGCTGCAGGAAGATGATCGCCGCGATGCCGAGGGTGAAGCCCTCGATGACCGGCCACGGGATGAACGTCACTGCTCGCCCGAGGCCGAGTACGCCCGCGATCAGCACCAGCAGTCCCGCTAGGACGGTGACCAAGGCGATGCTGCTCAGGCCGTGTTCGGCGACGATCGGTGCCAGGATCACGGCCATCGCGCCGGTGGGTCCGGACACCTGGACGTGCGAGCCGCCGAAGACCGCGGCGACGAGACCGGCGACGACCGCAGTGATCAGGCCCGCGGCGGCGCCGACGCCGGAGCTGATCCCGAAGGCGAGCGCCAGCGGGAGGGCGACGATACCGACGGTCACACCGGCGAGGATGTCGGTCTTCCAGCTCCGGGGGAGGTCGGCGTAGTCGCTGCGTCGAGGAACGAACCCCTTGACCCGGGAGAGAGTGCCGGTGACGGCGTCGGTACTCACCGGCGGGTCACCGGTGGAAGGGACGAGATGGCGTCGAGTTGCTCACGCTGTGCGTCGAGGGTGTCGATCAGGAACGTGCGCGCGATGACCAGCAGGTCGGAGATCTTCGGATGGGCGAGCTCGTAGAAGACGGCGTTGCCGACGCGGTCGGCGGTGACCACCCGGTGGCGCTTGAGGACGCCCAGATGCTGTGACAGCAGCGTCGGTTCGAGGTCGGTGGCCGCGAGGAGCTCACTGACCGGCGTCGGGTCACCGTTGGCGCTGAGCACCTCGAGGACACGGATGCGAGCGGGGTGCGCGAGGGCCTTGAACAAGTTGGCCTTGATCTCGTACAGCGGCTTGTCTGGGCCGGTATCGGTCACGGGTCACTCCAGCGGCGGTCGGGGTGGGCTCACGGTTCAGTTGACGGATTGACGGATTGGTCAATTGCTCAATCCAGACTATAACCCGCCCCCGGACACGGAAGCACCCCGCGGCCCTGGTCCGCGGGGTGCTCCCGATCGATCAGGCTGGATCAGCCCAGATCGAAACGATCGTTGTTCGCCACCTTCACCCACGCCTTGACGAAGTCATTGACGAACTTCTCGGCGTTGTCGTCCTGAGCGTAGACCTCGGACAGCGCGCGCAGTTGCGAGTGCGAACCGAAGGACAGGTCGGCGGCGGTCGCCGTCCACTTGGTCTGGCCCGACGAGCGGTCGACGACCTCGTAGACGTTCTCGTCGGTGCCCGACTTCCACTCGTAGTCCATGCTGACGACGTTGCGGAAGAAGTCGTTCGACAGCACGCCCGGACGATCGGTGAACACGCCGTGCTTGGAACCGCCGTAGTTCACGTCGAGTGCACGGAGTCCGCCGATCAGCACGGTGAGCTCCGGAGCGGTGAGGCCGAGCATGTAGGCGCGCTCGAGCAGCAGCTGCTCCAGCGGGGCCTTCTCACCGCCACGGCTGTAGTTGCGGAAGCCGTCGGCCGCGGGCTCGAGCACCTCGAACGAGTCGACGTCGGTCTCCTCCTGCGAGGCGTCGGTGCGGCCCGGTGTGAACGGCACGGTGACCGGGAAACCGGCTGCTTCGGCGGCCTTCTCCACGGCGGCGGCGCCACCGAGGATGATCAGGTCGGCCACCGACACCTTCTTGCCGCCGGACGCCGAGTCGTTGAAATCCTTCTGGATCTGTTCGTAGACCGGCAGGGCCTTGGCGAGCTCGCTCGGCTCGTTGACCTCCCAGTTCTTGATCGGCTCGAGGCGAATGCGTGCACCGTTCGCGCCGCCGCGCTTGTCGGTGCTGCGGAAGCTCGCCGCCGACGCCCACGCGGTCTTGAGCAGCTGGGTCGGCGAGAGTGCCTCGAGCAGCTTGCCCTTCAGCGACGCGATGTCGGAGTCGTCGACGAGCTCATGGTCGACCGCCGGCACCGGGTCCTGCCAGATCTGCGGCTCGGCAACCCACGGTCCGAGGTAGCGGGTGACCGGCCCCAGGTCGCGGTGGAGCAGCTTGTACCAGGCCTTGGCGAAGGCCACCTCGAGTTCCTCGGGATGGTCGAGCCAGCGGCGGGTGATGTCGGCGTAGATCGGCGACTCGCGAAGGGCGACGTCGGTGACCAGCATGGTCGGTGCACGTCCCGGTCCGCCGAACGGGTCCGGGATGGTGCCCGCGCCCGCGCCGTCCTTGGCGACGTACTGCCATGCCCCGGCCGGGCTCTTCTGCAGCTCCCACTCGTAGCCGTAGAGGATCTCGAGGAAGCTGTTGTCCCACTGGGTCGGCGTGTTGGTCCAGACGACCTCCAGGCCGGAGGTGATGGCGTCCTCCGCCTTGCCGCTGCCGTAGCTGGACTTCCAGCCCAGGCCCTGCTGCTCGATCGGTGCGGCCTCGGGCTCGGGACCGACGAGGTCGGCGTCGCCGGCACCATGGGTCTTGCCGAAGCTGTGGCCGCCGACGATGAGAGCTGCGGTCTCCTCGTCGTTCATCGCCATCCGCGCGAAGGTTTCCCGGATGTCGTAGGCGGCCGCGATCGGGTCCGGCTTGCCCTCGGGCCCTTCGGGATTGACGTAGATCAGGCCCATGGTGGTGGCGCCGAACGGCTTTGCCAGTTCGCGTTCACCGGAGTAGCGCTTGTCGGTGCCGAGCCACTGGTCCTCGGGGCCCCAGAACACTTCTTCCGGTTCCCAGATGTCCTCGCGACCGAAGCCGAAGCCAAAGGTCTTGAATCCCATGGATTCCAGCGCGACGTTGCCGGCGAAGACCAACAGGTCCGCCCACGAGAGCTTGTTGCCGTACTTCTGCTTGATCGGCCACAGCAGGCGTCGTGCCTTGTCGAGGTTGGCGTTGTCCGGCCAGCTGTTGAGCGGGGCGAAACGCTGCGCACCCTGACCGCCGCCACCGCGGCCGTCGAAGATGCGGTACGTGCCGGCCGCGTGCCAGCTCATGCGGATGAACAGGCCGCCGTAGTGGCCGTAGTCGGCGGGCCACCAGTCCTGCGACTGGGTCATCAGCGAGACGAGGTCGGCCTTGAGTGCCTCGACGTCGAGCTTCGCGAATTCCTTCTTGTAGTCGAAGTCCTCGCCCAGCGGGTTGGACAGCGGGGAATGCGCGTGCAGGACCGACAGGTCGATCTGCTCGGGCCACCAGTCCTTGTTCGTCAGCGGCGCATGCGCTTTCGGCTCCGGCGACGGGATCGCCGGGTTCTCGCTCTCGCTGTTGCTCCGGGTGTCTTCTGCGGAATTCGGTGGGCGGCTGTCGGAGGTCACGACATTCCTTTCGATGGTGGAACCGGTTGGGCTGCGATCACGGATGTGATCAGGTCGGGGCCGTACTGACGCAATCCGGGCAGAGTCCCCAGAAGATGACCTCGGCTTCGTCGAGGACGAAACCGTGATCCTGGGAGGCGGTGAGGCAGGGTGCCTCACCGACCGCGCAGTCGACGTCCTCGACGGTTCCGCAGGACCTGCAGACAACGTGATGATGATTGTCGCCGGTGCGGAATTCGTAGAGGGACACCGAACCCGACGGTTGGATTCGCCGGATGAGACCGGTCTCGGTGAGTGCCCGGAGGACGTCGTAGACGGCCTGGCGGGACACGTTGGGCAGCGTCTGGCGGACGATGCCGTAGATGGTCTCGGTGTCGGTGTGGGGATGTTCGTCGACGGCATGCATGACCGTCACCCGTGGTTGGGTGACTCGAAGGTCCGCGGCCCGGAGTTGCTGGGCATAGTCCGATGTCGATGCCACGCGACCACCATAGGCACACCGCCTACGAGTTCACGTCGTTTTTCTGGATCTGATCAAAACTCCGCGGGAACAGCGGGTTTACGCCCGGTCAGCGCAGGGAAAGCGTGACGCGGTCGGGACGAAGGTAGTCCTCCGGGTCGCGGAGGTAGCGCACCTCGGGACGGGCGTCGATGGTTTTCAGGGCGTCGAAGAAGGCCCGTTCGCGGTTGACGGCGGGGGTCGCGATCACCGGAAACCAGTCGTCGTGATGGTTGGGCACAAAGACTTTCGGCTGCAACGCGTCGATGTAGCGCATCGGGTCGCCCAGGCCGTTGGTGATCTCGTTGAACCCCTGGATGGACCCGACATGCAGGTCGACGGGACCGAGAGTGCGCAGGCCGGCGAGGATCGCCCGACCGCCGGGATCCTGGCTCACCGGACCGACCGAATCGTTCCAGACGATCCGGCGGCCGCCGACGGAGAAGGCGTAGAGGACGGCGCCGCCCTCCGGATCGTCGAGATGCTCGGCGAGACGGCCGAGTTCGTCCGCATGCGGCGGGTCGGTGACCAGACGGTCGCTCGGTGGGATGGGCAGCAGCGGGGGATGCTGCCCAGTGGGCGCCTTGAGAGTGGAATGGATGTTGCTCATCGCGGTGACCGTGATTCCCGGGATGCCGTGGTAGATCTGGGTGCTGCCGGGACGTGCGCCGGTCGCGGCCACCGCGTCGCAGGCGACGCCGGGCCGGCGGAAGAAGGCGCAGTGACCGGCCGACCCGACCAGGCGAGCACCGGACGCCTTCGCGATGTCGGCGGCATCGGCGGCATGGTCGAAGTGCCCGTGCCCGATCAGGATGTGCGACGGCTTGATCGCAGCGATCTGCGCGCGGGTCGTCGGGACCTGGTTGCGGTAGGCGTTGGGCACCCACGCGTCGGTGAGGAACACCTGACCCGCCATGGCAACGGCGAAACTCGAGACGCCGAACCAGGAGAAGATGACGCGGTCGTTCCGGACCGCGCCGGTGGCCTGGTCGACGTTGTGGGTGCCGAACACGGCCGATCGGGCGGAGACCAGTGCTGAGTCGGCGCGGGCGGTGCCGACGCCCGGCAGTGAGGTGGCGACGATGGCCAGGAGTAGCGACACAACCAGTACGACGCGACGGTGCATGGCTGAGGAGTCTACGGCTGCGGCGACGTGAGTCGTCCGGGATCGAGGCCCCGATGCCGCCTACGACTCGGCGCAGGCCGGCGCCGGCGCGTCCTGCGACAGCGGCTTGCCGGGTGGCGTCAGGTACAGGAACACGATGACCACCGGGACGTCGCCGACGTTCTTGCCCTCGTGGACGTGTTTCTCGCCGGGTGGATCGCTGAAGATGCTTCCGGCCGGGTAGATCGTCGGTGTGCAGTCCGACTCCGGGTGGGTGAGCGTGCCCTGCCGGACGAATGCGAAGGTCTCGCCGTCGTGATGATGCCAGCCGGTGGTGCCGCCGGGCGCGATGGTCGTCTCCTTGACCTCGATGTCCACTCCCTGCGGGATGAACGGCAGGAGCCCGGCCGGGATCTCGGTCTGGGCCAGCGTTTTCGACGAGACCCCGGTCGAGGTCGCGGCATTCGCGGTGGCGGGGCCGACGAGCGCGGGCACCAGGAGGGCAGCCGCCGCGACGACGCCGCCGGTGACTGTGCGGATCGTAGGGGTCATCGGGCGACGGTACGTCCACCCCGGCCCTGTGACCTGCGGTTACACCGATTCGTTCCCGTTTCGTTAGGGCAATGGGTGCCTACGGCTGGGCGCAGGCCGGTGCGTCGGCATCCTCCGACAGCGGCTTGCCGGGCGGCATCACGTAGAGGACGTCGAGGATCACCGGGACGGTGCCGAGGTTGGTCCCCTCGTGGGTGTTGGCCTTCCCGCCGGGCTCCTCGATGATCTGGCCCGCCCGGTAGACGACCGGTTTGCAGTCCGCGCCCGGGTGGGTGAGCGTGCCCTGCCGGACGAGGCCGTAGATCTGGGCGTCGTGGTAGTGCCAACCGGTGGTGCCGCCGGGGGCGATGGTGATCTCGCGAACCTCGACGTGCGCTCCCTGCGGAATGAACGGCAGGAGTCCGGCCGGGATGTCGGTGTGGGCGAGGGTGACCGCCGAAACCCCCGTGGAGGGTGTCGCATTCGCGGCGGCCGGTCCCAGCAGGACGGGCGTGAGAAGTGCAGCCGCGGCGAAGGCGGTGACTGCTGTGGTGCGGAAGGTCATCGCGCGACACTACGACGGCGCTGCGCGTGTGAACTGCGGTTTCGGCGAATCGGTCACGACTTTCGCTCACTGCATCCGTTCGCGCTCACACGATAACGGCTCCATTCCCACCCTGGCTACCAACCTGTCTCACGACAAGGCTGGCAGCCAGCGGATAAAGGTGAGCGCGAACGGATCCCGTGAGCGTGAAGTCAGACGAGCGGGTGCGGACATACGACGGCCGCCATCCGAGAGGATGACGGCCGTCGTGTTGCCTTGAGTCAGATCAGCTGTCGATGCCGACCAGTTCCTTGGCGAGCTCGGCGAAACGGATCTCGATTGCCGAGACCACCCGCTGCCGGTTCTTGTGGGTCTCCTCGTAGGCGAGGGTCACCCGCAGATCGGCCGGCGTGGAGAGTTCCTTGACCGCGGCGACGGCATCGCCGACGTTGAGGTCGGTGTAAACCTCGATCGGCAGGTCCTCGGCCTCGACGGTCCCGGTGATCTCGCGGAGCTGGTGGAGCGCGTCCGCGGCACCCTTGGCGCCGTTGTCGCGGGCGCTGTCCTCGACGGCTTCGAGCGCTGCATCGCGTCCGGCTGCGACGGTCTTCGAGACAGCGGTGCCGGCGTTCTCGATGGCGTCACCGGCGCGCGCTGCGGCATCTGCGGCGTCGTCGACGGCGGTCGCGAATCGGCTGCGTACCAACGCGATCGGATCGGGGATCTGTCGAGCGAAGTCGGCAGTCCGGTCGATGGCCCACGACGCGCCGTTGGCCGGTGCGGTGAGTGCGCGCGCGGCGAGCCCGCTGACCCACTGGGTCGGGCCTCGACGTAGCGCGGTGGGTCCGCCGAGTGCCTCTTCGGCGAGCACCGTGGTCAGCCAGTCGACCGTCGCGGTGTGGGCGACGATCAGCTTCTCGGCGAGGTCGACGAGAGCCTTGTCCTCCTGGCCGGTCGCGAGTGCCTTGAGGTACGTCGAACGCGCGAGGAGACGCTGTTCGAGCGCGAGGTCGTCGAGGAGTGCCTCGTCGAGCGGCTGGGCCTGCTCGACGACGGTCTTGACGAGGGCGCCGACCCGGCCGATCACGGGGCGGATCACGTCGACGAGGCCGCCACGTTCGCGGAGGGCCTCCTCGATGGCGACGGCGCGCAGCTGCGCGTTCTCGGCATTTTGAGCGAGCTCCTTGCGGATCGCGTCGGTCCGGGCCTGGGCCTGACGCGTCTCGGCGATCTGGATCTCGGTGTGCGTCATCGCGAGGATTGCACGAAGTTGCTGGTGGACGGTGGTGGTCGAAACAGTCATTCGGTCTCGCTCCCTTCTCATCCGCGTTGGGATGTGTACGACCAGAGTGTTGCCTCGATGACCCGGTACGTAACCTCCCTGCCGATATCCGCGACAGCGGCGATCCGATATCTGTTGTGCCACAGTCGCTTACAGGTCAAGTGAGGTGGGTCACAACCGGGTTTGACGCCGGGGGCGTTCTACCCAAAGACGACAAAACGCCCCCGGTCGACGCTTGGTGCGCCGCCGCGGGGGCGTTCTGTCGGGATCGTCCCGATAGATCAGTAGGTGTAGAAACCGCGTCCGGACTTACGGCCCAGGTGACCGGCGTCGACCATGCGGCGCAGCAGTGCCGGCGGCGCGAAGTGCGGCTCGGCGAACTCGTCGTACAGCGACTCGGCGGCGGCGAGGGTGATGTCGAGGCCGATGGTGTCGACGAGGGTCAGCGGGCCCATCGGGTAACCACAACCGCCCTTCATCGCGGTGTCGATGTCCTCGGCCGAGGCGTAACCGGAGTCGTACATCCGGATGGCCTGGCAGAGGTACGGGATGAGCAGTGCGTTGACGATGAAGCCCGAACGGTCGCCGGCGTTGACCGGGTTCTTGCCGAGGACGTCCTTGACGTACGCGCTGACAGCTTCGGCGGTCTCCGGCGAGGTGACCAGGGTCGAGATGATCTCGACCAGCGGCATCACCGGGACCGGGTTGAAGAAATGGACACCGACGACGCGCTCGGGGCGCTTGGTGGCGGTGGCGACCTTGATGATCGGGATCGACGAGGTGTTGGTGGCCAGGATGGTGTTCTCGCCGACGGCCTCGTCGAGACGCGCGAAGATGTCGCGCTTGAGCTGCTCGTTCTCGGGGGCGGCCTCGATGACCAGGTCGCGGTCGGCGAGGTCGGCGTAGTCGAGGCTGACGCGCAGACGGCCGAGCGCGGCGTCGGCGTCCTCCTGGCTGAGCTTGTTCTTGCTCACGGCGCGGGACAGGGACTTCTCGACGCGCGCCCGCGCGGCGTCGGCGAACTCCTGCTTGACCTCGATGATGACGACATCGCTGCCGGACTTCGCGCACACCTCCGCGATGCCAGCTCCCATGGTGCCGCCGCCGATGACGCCGATGTTCTGCACAGTAAAACCTCCGAGTCGAGTTACACGACAAACGGTAGTACGTCGGTTCGGCCCGGCGGAGTCGAGGTCAGATGAACGTCAAGGTGAAACCGGTTTCACCACGGCGGGCGGCCCTCGTAGCGTGCGAGACGGTCATAGAGATCCCGCATGGTCGCCTCCACGTCGTCGAGGAACTGGTCGACCTGGTCCTCGTTGTAGCCGCGCTTTCCGATCGGCGGCTTTCCGAAGGCAACGTTGTGGACGTCGTCAGGAGTGAGCATGCCGGTATCTTCGCATTCGGTTGTCACCGCACGATTCCGGTGTCCACAGCGTTTGCGCGATGTGGCCCCGGGTACAACCGAGCGTGCCTACGATGCCTCAGCCGGGAGCGGTAGCCCCGGTGTCTCGACCCGGGAGCAACCGAATGAATCGCACGCGACCGGCCGGACGCGCCGTCATCGTCTCGATCTTCGCCGTGGTGTCGCTGGTCGCCGGACTGTTCGTAGGCGGAGCCGGCGTTGCGGAGGCCCGCACGCTCGACGGCGTCCGGTATGCACACGCGAGCCCCGGGGCGCCCTATCGCCAGACCTGGACGTCGCCACGGAATTTCGTCGCCTCGGTGTGGTCCCCGTCGATGCAGACGCAGGTTCCGCTGCTGGTGCAGACGCCGGCGAACGGCAACCAGGCTGCGCCGGTGATGTACATGCTGAACGGGTCGTCGGGCGGCGAGGAGGACGACGACTGGACCCACGCCACCGACGCGAACGCCTTCTACTTCAACAAGAACGTCTGGACCGTGACCCCGATCGGCGGGGCGGCGAGCTACTACGCCGACTGGCGGCGCGTGGACCCGGCGGCGAACTTCCGATACCAGGTGAAGACGCCGCGACCGCTGCGCTGGGAGACGTTCCTGACCTCTGAATTGCCTGCCACGTTCGAGGGGAGGCACGGTGGGTACAGATTCGGGCGGTCCCGTGGCATCGCCGGGATCTCGATGGCCGGGAACTCGGTGATCCGCCTGGCGGAGAACCATCCCGGTCTGTACCGCGCCGTGGGTGCCTACTCGGGTTGTGCCGATACCGCGACGCCGACCGGACAGCTGCTGTTGAGAAATGTCGCATTCGTGCCGTACGGGGCCGACGCGACGAACATGTACGGGCTGCCGGGCGACCCGCAGTGGGCTGCGCAGGATCCCGTTCTGAACGCCCACAAGCTGGCCCGACGCACCCCGGCGCTGTGGATCAGTGCCGCCACCGGAATTCCGGGCGGGCACGACAATCCGGGCGACCGCTCCGTCCGCGGGGACGTCGGAAAGCTTGCCGCGCAGGTGACGGCCGGCGGAGTCAGCGAGGCCGCGGCCCGGACCTGCACGGTCACCTTGGCCCAGCGCCTTGCGGCCCTTCGTATCCCGGCCGTCGTGCGGTTCCCGGCGGTCGGCACCCACTCGTGGGGTTACTGGCAGGACCAGATGCACCAGTCCTGGCCCCTGTTCGCCAGGGCGCTGGGGGCGTGACCCCTCTGCGGTTGTGTCGACCGCAGAGGCCGAGGGTCTCTTTCCTCAGGAGCCTTTCATCTGCACGGGGCTACGTTCGAGTTGTGGGCGCGGTTGAGGACGTTCGGTGACGACGACGCGACGAGCGTTGTGGGTGTCGCAGACGCTGCATCCGGAGGTCTCCCATGTCGTCGCCTTCGGGCTCACGCTCGAGGGCCCACTGCGCGTTCAGCGTTTGATCGACACCACGCGTGACGTCCTCGCCCACGTGGGCTGGCTCGATGTACACATTCCGCCTGGGTACTCGCCGGTCGACGCAGTTCCAGGCCGTGCGGGCGCGCTGGAACCGCTCCGCGCCGCTGCCTCGTCGGTCGAGGTCATCGAGCAGGTCGATCTGTGTCGATGCGATGATCCCGATACCGAAAGCGAGCGTCGGGCACAACAATTCATCGACGCCGCGGACGGCGCGGACCTGGCCCGGCCATTGTTCCGCAGCGAACTGCACCTCCTGGGCGACAACCTGCACAGGTGGGTGATACGGGCTCACCACGTCCTGACCGATGGCGCAGGGCTTCTCCGCGTGATGGGTCATGTGGCAGATGTGTACGGCGGCGGGGCAGTTCCCGGAGACCTCGCTGTCGCGTACGCCGACGAGTTGGCGTCCGATGAGACGAGGTATGCCGACTCTCGACGTCGAGGAGTCGACGCGGAGTACTGGGATCGCGTCCTCGACGGTTATCAACCGTCATCGCTGTCGGGAACTGCCACCTCGATGACATCCGAGATCATCCGCGTGACAAGGCGTTCGGCGGGTTGTCGACCGGCCGGAGCGAACGAACTCGTCGCGGCACTGGCCGGTCTGTGTGCTCGACTGCTCGATTCTCCCGACGTCGGGATCGCGCTTCCCGTGGCTGCGCGGACCTCGGCAGTTCGACGCCGCGCCGTCCAGCCGCTCTCGAACGTCGTACCGCTGGATCTTCGAGGAATCGGCGACCTGACCGCCCCCGATGCGGTCGAAGCGGTGTCGTCGGCGATCATCGGTGCCCTCCGGCACCAGCTCTACCCTCGCGAGGACATGTTGCGCGACCGCGACGATGTCACTGCTTTCGGCGTGGTGGTCAATCTGTTGCCCGCCTTCTCTCCGCCGGTTGTCGACGGTCTGCACTGGTCTCTCGAGGTGATGCGCACCGGACCGGTCGTCGATGTGGTCGTCACCATTCATCCGGCGGATGAGACCGGCGGTCGCGCCATCACCTGGGAGGCGCCCGCAGCCTCGTTCGACGAGGCAACGCTGTCGGCACTGGCGTTGCGTTTCGACTCCTACCTCACCGCGTTGTTGCGCGAGATCGACCACGGTGTGCCGATTCCTGACGACGCGGTCTTTCTCGAGGGGGAGTGGGATCGCTTCCGGTACCGCAGCGGGCCTCCCGCACCGTCGTACACCCCGACTGCGGCGCTGTTCTCCGAGTACTGCGACGCCGATCCGTCGGCTCCCGCCGTCATCTTCGACGGCGAGGTGTGGTCGCGATCCCAACTCGCCGAACGGGTCTACCGTGGGGCGCGGGTGCTCACCGCTGCCGGCGTGGTCGGTGGTGACCCGGTGGTCGTGCATGCCGAACGGTCGCCGGAATCGGTCGTCGCGTTCTGGTCAGTGTTGATGGCCGGTGGGGTCTGGGTGCCGCTGGGTGGTGGTGCCATCCCCGAGGAAAGGGTGCGGTCGCTCGTCGCGCGCGTGGGCGCACGAGTCGGGTTGCGCGCCGACGGATCCGGTGTGGACGCCGCTGTGCGCTGGCTGTCGCCGGCCCCCGACGTCGGGGACCCAGGGTTCGTGGCTTCCGAAGCTGCTGAACATGATTGCCTACGCGGGCTCGATCGAGGACCCGACGACGCGGCCTATGTTCTCTTCACCTCGGGCTCCACCGGAGAGCCGAAGGGCGTGGTCATGCCGCACCGCGGTATCCCCGCGCTGGTCGCGGACATCCGGACGTCATATGGGCTGTCACCTCGGTCGCGATTGCTGCACGCGGCCTCGCCGACCTTCGACACCGCGATCGTGGAGATGCTGGCGGCGGTCGCCACCGGCGCGGCACTGGTGGTCGCCCCAGGATCGGTTCGCGGTGGTGACGAACTCGGTGACGTCGTTCGTCGGGGGCATGTCTCGCACATGATCGTCACGCCGTCGGTGCTCGAGACGGTACCGCTTGAGGTCGCCGACGGGCTCTCCCAGGTGATCGTCGGCGGGGAGACGCTCCCGCGGCATCTCGTCGAACGCTGGGCGGATCGGGTATCGATCCGGAATGCGTACGGGCCCACCGAAACCCGATGCAGTATCAACATCTCCCGTCCGCTGCCGTCACGCGGGACCATCACGGTGGGGCCGCCGATGGTCGGCGTCGTGGAAGCGGTTCTGGATCGGCGGGGTCGGCCGCAACCACCCGGGGCGCTGGGGGTGTTGCATTGTGCGGGGGTCGCACTGGCCGACGGGTACCTCGACGATCCCGGGTCGACGGCGCAGTCCTTCGTCGCGTGCACCATGTCCGACGACGCGCGGATGTACCGGACCGGGGATGTGGCCGCCTGGACCAGCGACGGGGAGCTGAGGATTCTCGGTAGGCGTGACGGGCAGGTGAAACTACGCGGCGTGCGAATCGAACTCGGCGAGGTCGACGTCGCACTGTCCGGCTGTGCCGGAGTCCGTAATTGCGTCACCACCTTGCGGGAGCTGCCCTCGGGGAAGCCGGGTCTCGTGTCCTTCGTCGTCGCGGACGATCCCGCGAATCCGCCCGAACCACATGTACTCCGGCACGCGCTGGCGCAGCGCCTTCCGTCGTACACGGTTCCGGCGATCATCGTCATGATCGACGAGATCCCCCGCACCGCGACGGGGAAGCTCGGCCTGGCGGCGCTGCGCGACCATCCGTTGCCGGTCTTCGAGTCGACGCGAGCGGCGTCCGGGCCTGTCGAAGAACTGCTGATGCGGGTGATCGGAGATGTCCTCGGCATCGAATCACCGGACCCGGTCCTCGGTTTCGTGGATCAGGGCGGTGATTCACTCGGGGTCGTGGAAGTTGCTCGACGACTGGCGGCGCAGGGGCATCCGGAGATCGGCCCGAATGATGTACTCACCGCGCCCGATCTGGCGTCCCTCGTGGAGAGGATGACCGAGTCGTCGTCGGTTCCGACGGATGTCGCGACGCCGTCGTCAACCCGGGACGGAGTCGGTGACCGGAGGCTGACCGCTGCTGAACGGACCGTCGTGCGGTTGCCGGGTGACCCTCTCGCACAGTTGATCTGCGTGGCGTGGGTCCCGGACCCAGATGCCCGTCCGCTCGCGACCCAGGTGGCGGCGCTTGTTGCCGCACTCCGCGATCGGCACCCGGCTCTGCGAGCCACCTTTCCGGACACCCCGTCGGGGCCGGTGTGCCGCACGTTGCCCGAGGTCGCGCTCGCATCGGTGGTCACTCGGGTCTCGGTCACGGAGCAGCCGGACCGCGAGTGGTTGCGATCCGAGGCCAGACAGATGGCGGAAGTTCTCGATGTCCGGAACTCGCCGCCACTGGCGGTGAGACTTCTCGTCGGGCCGGGCGATTCGTTGTTCGGCGCGGTGGCCGTGTTGCATCACATCGCGATAGATGGGCAGTCGCTGGCTGTGCTCGCACGAGACGCCGAGATGCTGCTGAACGGAGAGCAACTGCCCGCCGGCCCCCTTCCTCGGCGCGACCCGGATGTAGCCAACGGACCGGATGAGCTCGAGCGACGCCGATTCTGGAAACAACTACTCACCCAGTACGACTCGATCTTCGAGTTCGATGGCATCGATCCGGGGGAGTGCCGGATCGATGTCGCCCTGCGTCGACGCGAAGTGGTTGACTCAACCACCTACCGCCGCTTCCGGGCTCGGGCTTCGGCCGAACGCATGACGCCGTTCGAGGCGTTCGGCCACGTGGTTGCCATCGCTCTGCGCGGGTCCTCCGGAAAGGAGGGTGTCATGGCTGCCACCGCCGTGTCGACTCGACCACCGGGCTCAGAAGGCGTCGTCGCAAACCATGTGCTCGCTGTCGTCACACCCCTGGTAGACCACAAGCCAGAGGATTCGGTCACGCTGCGCCGCAGGTGTATTCGTGAGGCGTCGCAACCTCTGGAAGAGGTCCTGGACCTGGCGGGTCGAGCGGCCGATGGTGACCACCTGTTCCCGGTTCCGGTCCTGCTCGGATGGTCACCCGTCGTCGAGCCGCCGTCCTCCGGTGGAGCCCTGCACGCGTTCCCGCCCCGCTTGACGCGGTGGCTGTTGCAGATCGAAGGGTGTCCCAGGCCGGATGGTGCACTCGTGATCCGGGTCGTCGGCGCCGAGCAGGCGTTGGGCCGGGAGCGAACCGAACGAGTCCTGGCGGAAGTGGTGGGCTCCTTACGGCAGTGGTGAGTTGATCGACGCCGGCCGAAAAATGCTCTCAGAGAGGGTGATACCGTCCGTCGTCGGAGTGTGCGACCTGCCCTTGGCGGATGAGACGTTCGAGATGAAGTCCGGCCGTACGACGCTCGACCGCGTTGACGAACGGCAGCTGCACATGCGGCCGGTACACGAGACGGTGCTCGACGATCTCGTCGAGTCGTCGTGGCCGATCCAGGAACTCCAGCAGACGTTCCTCACGACGGTGGATCACACCTTCGTATGCGTTCAGACGTTCGCGGAAGTCCTTGGCACCCTCCACGACTCCCTTCTGATGGAAGGTCCCGTACCAGCGGGCGTCGACCTCGCGCACCCGCGCGATGGAGGCCAGGTAGTCGTCGACGCTGCTGCCGACGTCGCCGTACATGGGGCCGAACGATGTGAGATCGATGTCGGCGATGTAGAAGAAGCCGGTCGGCTCGACGAGGACGCCGCAGTGTCCGCGGGTGTGCCCGGGAAGGTGGATGACGGTCGCGGTGATGTCCCCGAGGTCGAAGACGTGCCCGTCGCCGACGCCCTCGGCTTCGGGGAAGCCGGGCGTGAGCGCGAAGGTGTCGCCGATCTGGGCGTCGACTGCGGCGCGCTCCTCCGGTGTGAGCCCGTAACCGTCGAGCAGCACCTGCAGTGAGCGCACCCCGCCGACCTCGTCGTGATGCGCGAACTTGGCGGTGTCGAAGTGGCGCAGTCCGGCGATGTGGTCCTCGTGTGCGTGGCTGATCATGACGGCATCCGCGCCGACCGGGTCGTGGTCGACGTCGAGGGAGGGGTCGAGGACCAGCGTCGCCTCGGAGCCGTGCGCGATCACGGTGTTGCCGCGCGGGAAGGCTCCGCCGCCGGCGGGTTCCAACACCGTGACTTCGTCGAAGCGGGTTTCGGTGAAGCTCGGCGCAGTGGTCACCTCGTCTGCCTACCTGCGTGGTGCCTGGACTGTCAACGGCGGTCGTCGCCGGGAGCGGGGGTCGTCGCCCGGGCGGTCAGCGGCAGGACGATCCAGGCCAGGGAGAACAGGACGAACGTGCAGAGGCCGGCGACGACCGAGGGCACGGGCCCTGCGGTGGCTCCGAACACAACGGTGATCGCACCCGACAGTGCCAGACCGAGCAGTGCGAGACCGGCAAAGGCCAGACGGTGCGCGCGGTTGACCAGCAGTCCGAGTTGGTGCCGGCGGAACAGCGCGCGGTGAAGAGCGACCGGTGCGGCGAGGAGTATGGCTGCCCCGACGGCGAATGAGACGGTGACCAGATAGACGACGCGGAGCGCACCGCCCAACTCTTCGAAGCCGTCCTGAAATGGCAACGTCAGGAGAAACCCGGTCAGGATCTGCACTCCGGTCTGCACCACGCGCAACTCCTGGAGCAGGGAATTCCAGTTGCGGTCGAGGCGCTGTGTCTCGGTCTCGTCGCGTTCCGCCCGGTTCCAGTCGGCATCGCCCGATCGCCGTTCGGGAGATTCGCTGTCTGGTGCGTCGGCCACCCTCTCATCGTGGCACCAGGTGGGTCCGATATCCGGATTGGCCGCGTTGCAGTGCGGTCACCGGTGAAGCCCCTGGCGAATGTCTGCGAGCCGGAGGACCATCGGTCCATGGCCACGTCACTGGATGAAGTCACGGAGTCCCAGATGGGTCTGCTTCGATGGACGGACATGCGTCGTCGTGTCCGGGCATTCGTCGACGGTCGGGTGGTCGTCGATTCGACTGCGCCGATCCAGGTCTGGGAACCGTACCGGGTGGTGGGTTGTTATGCGGTGCCGTTGGCCGACGTCGTCGGACAGCTCGAACACCACACACCGACGGTGCCGCCCGCACAGCACCCGCCGATCCTCACCCCGGCCCATCCGTTTGCGCTGCACACCGCTCCGGGCGCGGCGTACGACATCGTGGCCGACGGGCGGACCCTCGCCGGGGCCGGCTTCCGGGTCGACGACCCCGATCTCGCGGACTACGCGCTGCTCGACTGGGATGCCTTCGACGAATGGCGCGAAGAGGAGCAGACCGTGATGGGACACGCGCACGACCCGTACCAACGCATCGACTGCCTGCCCACCAGCAGACACGTCGTCGTGCGGATCGGTGACACCGTGCTGGCCGAGAGCCGACACCCGACGCTGCTCCTCGAGACCCACCTGCCGGTTCGGCACTACATCCCACGCGAGGACGTTCGGATGGACGTCCTCCAGCGGTCCGACACCGTCACCGTGTGTGCCTACAAGGGTCAGGCGACGTACTGGTCGGCAATCGTCGGCGACGAGGTGATCCCCGACGTCGCGTGGACCTACACCGATCCGCTGCACGACGCGGAGCCCGTGCGGGACCTCATCTGCTTCTACGACGAGCGCGTCGACCTGGAGATCCGCTGATCACGAGAATGCCGGGGGGTCGGCGGGGCGCTTCAGCTGGGCGAAGGTCGAGGTGCCCGCGAGGGTGACGAGCGCGGAGTAGAGGGCGTCGGCCTCGTCGCCGGTCGGGAGGTCGGCGAGTACGGGACCGAAGAAAAAGGTGCCGTCGATGCCGAGGATGGGACTGCCGCCGTCCTCGCCGAGTGCATCCTGACCGCGCTGGTGGGATTCGCGCACCGCGTCGTCGAACGATGCGTCGTCCATGGCGTCGGCCAGTTCGGCGGGGAGACCGGCCTCGGTCAGCACCTCGGCGACGACGGTGGGTGTCATCTCGTCGCCGGCATGGTGGATTCGCTTGCCGAGTGCTGTGTAGAGCGGGTCGATCGCGTCCGCACCGGCTTTCGCGGTCGCAGCTGCGACGACGCGACCCAGCCGGCGGGCGGTCTCGAGTTGGCGGCGCTGTTCGTCGGACTCGGGCTCCTCGTTCTCGTTGAGGATCGCGAGGCTCATGAGATGCCAGTCGACCTCGGCGTCGTGTGCGGCCGCGCGGTCATGGAGCCATCGCGACGCGGCCCAAGCGAACGGACACACCGGATCGAAGTAGAAGTCGAAGTGGGTCATGGAAGTCGGTGTACCCAATTCGGTCGGCTTCGATGCGTGCGTCTCAGCGCAGCGAGTAGCGGATCGGCAGGTGCTTGAGTCCGCCGACGAACACGGTTGCGGCCAACTCGGGTTCGCCGGCGAACTCGATTGAGTCCAGACGCGGGATCAGCTCGCTGAACAGGCTTCTCATCTCCATCCGGGCCAGTGCTGCGCCGAGGCAGAAATGCACGCCGTAACCGAAGGCGAGGTGCTTGTTGGGGAAGCGCCCGACGTCGAAGGTGAACGGGTCGTCGAAAATCTCTTCGTCACGGTTCCCGGAAGTGTAAGCGAGATAGACGGATTCGCCCTTGGCGATGGGCACGCCACGTACCGTCGTGTCCGCGGCGGCGGTGCGCATGAACTCCTTGACCGGTGTGGTCCAGCGGATCATCTCCTCGACGGCGGTGCCGATGAGGTCGGGCTCGCGACGGAGGCGGTCGAGTTGGTCGGGGTTCTCGATGAGTGCGCGCAGACCGCCGGAGATCGCGTCCTTGGTGGTGTCGTGGCCGGCGCTGGCGACGATCACGTAGTAGGACGCGGTGTCGACGTCGGAGAGGGGTTCACCGTCGATGCGGCCGTTGGCGATTGCCGATGCGAGGTCGCCGGTGGGGTTCGCGCGACGGGAGGCGGTCAGCTTGCTGAAGTAGTCGAAGAAGTCGAGCAGCGTTGCCATCCGCTCCTCGATGGTGGTGCCGCGCTGGTACTCCTTGTCGTCGGCGCCGAACATCTCCTGGGTGAGTTGGTGCATACGGGGGAAGTCTTCTTCGGGGAGCCCGAGCAGCGACATGATGACGTACAGCGGGAAGTGGACGGCGATGTCCTCGACGAAGTCGCATTCGGGGCCGATCTCGGCCATCTTGTCGACATAGCGCTTGGCGAGTGCGTCGACCTGGATCTGCAGATCGCGCAATGCTTTTGGCCGGAACCAGTCCTGTCCGATCGCCCGCACCTTCTTGTGGTGGGGATCGTCCATGTGGATCAGCGTCCGCAGACCGGCGCCGGAGTCGAGCTGCGACTTGGCGAAGTCGTCGGCCACGGCGGTCACCAGCACGGGTCGCGGCTCGCTGAGCCACAGATTGTGATCGCGCTCGATGTCCATGATGTCGGCGTGCTTGGTGATCGCGTAGAACGGGCGGTACGGCGCCTTGTCGACGTACGCGACCGGGTTGTGCGCCCGGAGGTGAGCCATCGCCGCGTGCAGTCGCGGCTCGTCGGCGTACGCCGTCGGGTCGGCGAATACGTTGGCGGCCTAGTCGGTCATGCTCGTGCTCACCGATGGCGTCCTTCCGTCGAGCGGATGCTTCTCGCTTCGAGTGTCCGATATAGGTGTGTGCCGGATCCGCAGAATGACGAACCCGCCCCATTTACGCTGGATACATGCCATATCGGGTCCTGGCCGACGGCATAGCGGTCCTGCACATGATGTTCCTGCTGTACGTGATGTTCGGCGGGTTCATCGCCTGGCGGTGGCCGCGCACAGTTCTGCTGCACCTCGTCGCCGTCGCGTGGGGGATCGCGTCGGTGGGCCTTGGCCTGGGTTGCCCGTTGACCGACGCCGAGAACTGGGCGCGGCACCAGGCGGGCGAGAAAGGATTGCCGCCCACCGGATTCATCGACAACTACCTGACCGGGGTGATCTATCCGGAATCAGCGCTCGGGTTGGTGCGCGGGTTGGTCGCTGCGCTGGTCGTCGTGTCGTGGGTGGGGTTGTGGTGGCGGGTGCGCACCGGCTCGCACCGACGGAGAGTCGCGAGTTCCGGGTAGAGGTGCCGTCTGCGGCTTGCGCGTGGGGGTTGGGCCGAAGTGGGAGCGGTTCCGAAGCTTGCGCGCAGCGGTGGGCCCAGATGTCACCAATGACTGAAAACCGCCCCCAGAAGGCGCCCCGTGCAACGGCACCGATGACACTATGTAGTCGGCCGCCGTCTGGAGGGCGGTTCCCGGGGGCGGTTTTCAGGGACAGCGCACGACCGGTGCAACGCGCTCGCAGATCAGAGGGTGCCCGGCGGAAGCGCGCGCCGAGGTTTCAGCAGTGGGAGCATCCAGTCGTAGACCGCATCGCTGTTGAGCAGGGTGAAGTGATGGGCACCGCCGATGTGGAAGCCGTCGTCGACTTCGAAGCCGAGGTGGTGTTTCCGATCTCGACCACCTCCGCTGTTGGTCAGCACCAGTCCGTCGCCGACGATGCGGCCGAACGGGTGGTCGGGGCGCTGGGTCACCGTGGCTGTCACGTAGAGATGTCGCGCACCTTCCATCAGGGGCGGATAGTCGACGGCGGGCTGGGAGAAGGCCTCCGGGTCGGTGTCGCGCCAGTGCTCCTCGGTGACCGCCCCGCGGAACAGGTCGCGAACCCCGGCGCTGCGACGCCCGAGCAGGGTGCCGAACGGTCGGCTCGTCGGCCACAGGCGCAGGGCCGCCGTCGCGCGGTGGACTCCGCGGGCCAGCGGGGCCCCGAGGTGGGGAGTCCCGAGGCATACGGTGTGTCGGACGAGCTTGGGCCAGTACGCATCACGGGCGACACCCTGATGGCACGCGCTGCGGATGACCAGGCCGCCCATGGAGTGGCCGATGAGCGTGAGGCCGGTGACCGGAACCGGCCACAGCAGAACGAGATCGTCGAGTAGTCGTGCGAGATCGCGGCCGTTGTCACTGATGTGGCGTCCCGAGTTGTACCGGATCTGAACCTCGGTGCTGCCGAGATCGTCGGCGAGACGAGCGCCGTACGTGGGTCTGTCGCCGAGCGCCCAGGCGAACTCGGTCTCCATCAGGCCGTGCAGGAAAACCGTCAGGTGGCCCGACGCTTCGGGGAAAGCGATCGCCAGACCGTCCGGGGTGATCGGAACGACCGCCCCGTTCACGCGGACCGCGGCGTCCGGAGCCAGGGGAGAACGCTCGGCGGTCAGTTGATCACCGATCAACCCGTCGAGGATGCCGAGGGCCAAAGCGCCTCGCTTGGTCTCCGACGGGACACCGTTGCTGTGAACGGTCAGTGACTCGGCCAGGTCGCCGGCCACGTCGACCGTCGACGTGATCGCCGAATAGACGGATGTGCTGATCGCGTCGTGCACCATCTGAGCCGGACGGGCCCTCGCGCCCAACGCCACGCGCAGACCCGCGAACACGGTATCGGCGACGGATGAATGAACGGCCGCGATGCCCGAGACCGCCTTGTTCAGCTCATCGCGACCCAGAGCCGCCAGTGCCGGCAATTCGCGAGTGCGGGCAGGATCGACAGACATGATTTCAGTGTACGTCTGTCCACTGAAATGTGAGTCCGCATCGCTGAGGCTCTTCTCACTTGGCAGTACGAAGGTCCCGTAGATGCACAAAATCGCGACCCCGGCAGCAGATGCGCCGCTTCTGACTGGCGCTTCCTCCGAGGAACGGTGATTCTGGAATGAGTGACGCACATCACAAACTAAGTAGGCATGAGCGGAATGGACTCAACTTTGTTGGCGTTGCATCCTCCGTATGGCTCATACTTGAGCCTGTTGGACTAAAGAGAAAGGTGCACGCGAGTGGACAGCTTCACCCCCACCACGAAGACTCAGCAGGCATTGAGCGCTGCTGTGCAGGCGGCGGCCAGTGCTGGCAACCCCGACGTGCGGCCCGCCCACATCCTGGTGGCACTGCTCGATCAGTCCGACGGCATCGCGTCGCCGCTGCTCAAGGCAGTGGGCGTGGACCCGTCGAATGTTCGCGCGCAGGCCCAGATGCTGGTCGACCGCATGCCGACGGTCGCGCAGGCCAGTGCCACCCCGCAACTCTCCCGCGAATCGATCGCGGCGGTCAGTGCTGCTCAGCAGCTGGCCGTTGAACTCGGCGACGAGTACGTCTCGACCGAGCACGTTGTCGTCGGTCTGGCGACCGGTGACTCCGATGTCGCCAAGTTGCTGCACAACGCCGGAGCAACACCGCAGGCGCTGCGCGATGCGTTCGTCGCAGTCCGCGGTAGCCGGCGTGTCACGAGCGAGGACCCGGAGTCGACCTACCAGGCGCTCGAGAAGTACTCGACCGACCTGACCGCAGCGGCCCGCGAGGGCAAGCTCGACCCGGTCATCGGTCGCGACACCGAGATCCGTCGCGTCGTGCAGGTGCTCAGCCGACGGACCAAGAACAACCCGGTCCTCATCGGTGAACCCGGCGTCGGCAAGACCGCGATCGTCGAGGGCCTCGCCCAGCGCATCATCGCCGGTGACGTGCCCGAATCGCTCCGGAACAAGACCGTCATCTCCCTCGACATGGGTTCGATGGTCGCCGGCGCGAAGTATCGCGGTGAGTTCGAGGAGCGGCTGAAGGCCGTACTCGACGAGATCAAGAGCTCCGACGGCCAGATCATCACCTTCATCGATGAGCTGCACACCATCGTCGGAGCCGGTGCCACAGGCGATTCCGCGATGGACGCCGGCAACATGATCAAGCCGATGCTCGCCCGGGGTGAGCTGCGGCTGGTCGGTGCCACGACGCTCGAGGAGTACCGCAAGTACATCGAGAAGGACGCCGCACTCGAGCGTCGCTTCCAGCAGGTGTACGTCGGCGAACCGTCGGTGGAAGATGCCATCGGCATCCTCCGCGGCCTGAAGGATCGGTACGAGGTACACCACGGTGTGCGCATCACCGACTCCGCATTGGTCGCCGCCGCAACGCTTTCCGATCGCTACATCACCTCACGCTTCCTCCCCGACAAGGCCATCGACCTCGTCGACGAGGCGGCATCGCGGCTGCGGATGGAGATCGACTCGCGCCCCGTCGAGATCGACGAGGTCGAGCGCATCGTCCGTCGGCTCGAGGTCGAAGAGGTGGCGCTGCAGAAGGAAACGGACGCGGCGTCGAAGGAACGGCTCGAGAAGCTTCGCGCCGAACTGGCCGACCAGAAGGAGAAGCTCAACGAGCTCTCCGCGCGGTGGCAGTCGGAGAAGACCGCCATCGATGCGGTGCGCGACCTCAAGGAAGAGCTGGATCGTCTCCGCGGGGAAGCCGAGCGCGCCGAGCGCGACGGTGACCTCGGACGCGCTGCCGAGCTGCGGTACGGCCGAATCCCCGGCCTGGAGAAGGAACTCGAGGCCGCGCTGGAGAAGACCGGTACCGATCCCGGCCAGGACGTGATGCTCCAGGAGGAGGTCGGACCCGACGACGTGGCGCAGGTCGTGTCGTCGTGGACCGGAATCCCGGCCGGACGCATGCTCGAAGGTGAGACCGCGAAGCTGCTGCGCATGGAGGACGAGCTGGGCAAGCGCGTCATCGGGCAGAAGGCTGCCGTCGAGGCCGTCTCCGACGCGGTGCGTCGTGCCCGGGCCGGCGTCGCCGACCCGAATCGGCCGCTGGGTTCGTTCATGTTCCTCGGCCCGACCGGTGTCGGCAAGACCGAGCTGGCCAAGGCGCTCGCCGAGTTCTTGTTCGACGACGAGCGGGCGATGGTCCGCATCGACATGAGCGAGTACGGCGAGAAGCACAGCGTCGCACGGCTCGTCGGTGCTCCACCCGGTTACGTCGGGTACGAGGCCGGTGGTCAGCTGACCGAGGCGGTGCGGCGTCGGCCGTACACGGTGGTCCTGTTCGACGAGATCGAGAAGGCGCATCCGGACGTGTTCGACGTGCTGCTGCAGGTGCTCGACGAAGGTCGTCTCACCGACGGCCAGGGACGGACGGTGGACTTCCGCAACACCATCCTGATCCTGACCTCGAACCTCGGCGCCGGTGGCGACAAGGAACACGTCATGAACGCGGTGCGCTCGGCCTTCAAGCCCGAGTTCATCAACCGCCTCGACGACGTGGTGATCTTCGACCCGCTGAGCCCCGAGGAGCTGGTGGCAATCGTCGACATCCAGATCGGACAGCTCAAGAAGCGGCTGGCCCAGCGTCGCCTCGACCTCGAGGTCTCGCCGAAGGCCAAGGAATGGCTGGGCGCACGCGGATTCGATCCGCTGTACGGTGCTCGTCCGCTGCGCCGCCTGGTGCAGCAGGCCATCGGCGACCAGCTCGCCAAGCAGCTGCTCAAGGGCGATATCCGCGACGGCGACATCGTTCCGGTGAACGTCAGTGCCGACGGTGAGTCGCTGGTGCTGGGTTGACCGGCCGCAGCCACACAGGGGCCCATCCCTCCGGGGGTGGGCCCCTCTGCTGTATCGGTGACCTGCCTGACCGGTTCGGCGGTACGGGTCAGCAGCTCAGCGGACGACCTCACGGTGGCCGGCGTCGATGCGTCGGGTCCACCCCCGGCGGTCGAGGTGTTCGAGCAGCGGGATCACCACGCGCCGCGTCGTACCGAGTGCCTGGCGCGCTTCGCTCGTCGTGAAGGGTTGAGGCAGGGCGGCCAGGGTTCGCATCGCCAGTGCCGGTGCGGTCGGCAACAACACCACGCCGTCGGGAAGTCGGAGGATGCGGCCGGTGCCCTCGGCGGCGGCGAGTTCCCTGGCCCCCAAGCCGAGCGCGCTGAGGTCGTCGGCCTCGGGGGCGCGGAACGGGTGCTCGGTCAGACGTCGCTCCAGAGCGCTGATCGCCTCCTTGGCGTCACCGAGATCCGGGACATGACCCGGGATCGAGAGGTGCCCGTCCACGGACACGAGCCCGGCGCCGGCGACCACCGTCGGCAACAGCGCCCCGTCCGGAAGCCCGAGCATCACCGAAGCTCCCGACCTCGACAGACCGGCCGCGATCGGGTCCCGCGCATGGACTTCGACGACAGCGCGGCGCAGACGCTCGGCCCATGCGGCACAGCTTGATTCGTCGACCCACCAGTCGTCGACGACACGAACACCCGCCGGTGCCGCGTCCCCCTCGCCGACGAGGCCGAGCCGCTGTAGCTCCGCGACGCGCATCGCGCCGCGTCGCGCGACCTCCTCGGCGGCCCCGTCGGCGTCGCTCATCCGCGCCAAAGCCGTTGCCCGACGAGCCGAATCGCCGCGTCGGCGGAGTTCCGGCGGGTCGGGATGCAGGACGATCCCACCGCCGACGATCCGTTGCCCGGGATTGCGCAGTACCAGGCGGTCGCCCCGTGAAAGCGGCACAGCACGCGCGAATGTCAGACGCGCATGATCGGCGTCGAAGGGGCGGAGCCGGGCCGAGAGTGCCGCGGAGCCGAGGTGGACGACGAGTTGCTCGGGCACATCATCGAACGCGACACCGCCCACCCGCCTGATGTCGGCCTGGGCCGACGAATGCCACGCGCCCGGAGTGACGAGGGCGTCGCCCCGGTTCAGAGTGTCGACGCCGACGCCGCGGAGGTTGACCGCGACCCGGCTGACCGGCGCCGCGGTCGTGAGAGCGGTTCCCTCGCTGTGCAATCCGCGGACGTCGACCGCCCGATACCCGTCGGCACCCACCAACTCGAGGGTGTCGCCGACACCGATGGCTCCGGCGGCCAGCGTGCCGGTGACCACGGTGCCCGCCCCGGTGCGGGTGAATGCGCGATCGATCCAGAAACGCACGCGACCCGACGTCGGAGGTCGTGGCGTCCGGGCGAGGACCGCGTCAAGGGTCGTGCGGAGTTCGTCGAGACCCCGGCCCTCGGGTGCGGACACCACCACGACCGGCGCTTCGGCGAGCCCGGTGTCGGCCAATTCGACGCGGGCGGAGGCGATCACGTCGTCGATGCGGGTGTCGGTCGCCCGGTCGGCACGCGAGATGACCAGCAGTCCGTGTTCGATGCCGAGCGCGGCCAGCGCGTCGCGGTGGTCGTCGGACTGGGCGCTCCATCCCTCGTCGGCGGCGACGACGAACAACACGACCGGTGCGGGACCGAGTCCGGCCAGCATGTTGGGTATGAACCGCTCGTGCCCCGGGACGTCGACGAAGGCGACATCGGCACCGGACGGCAGTGTGGTCCAGGCGAAACCGAGATCGATCGTCAGACCGCGGCGGCGTTCCTCCTCCCAGCGGTCGGGTTCGATGCCGGTGAGAGCGCGGACGAGCGTCGATTTGCCGTGGTCGACGTGCCCCGCGGTGGCCACCACGTACGTCATCGGCGAGACCTCACGCGTCGAATGTCGCCTGCTTGATCGCGGCGAGGACCAGAGGATCGTCGGCTTCGGGGATGCAGCGCAGGTCGATGAGGCACGCGTCGTCGTGGACACGTGGCAGGACGGCGGGGTCGCCGAGTCGAAGACTTTGTGCGGTGCTCACCGGCAGACGCACCGCCCAGCCGTGCAGGGGCACACCTGGTGCGCCACCGCCGCCGACTCGCCCGTCGTGTTCGACGATCGGGAACCCGGTTGCGGCGCCCAGATTCTCGGTACGCACGCGGAGGCGGTCGGTGTCGGCGTGCAGGTACTCGTGGACCGGGGGACGGGGTCCGCTGACTGTCGCCTCCATCGCGGCGAGGGCGAGTTTGTCGGCGCGAACAGCGCGCGCCAGCGGGTGTCCGGCGAGTCGCTGGATCAGTTCGGCGTCGCCGAGGAGGAGACCGGCCTGGGGACCGCCGAGCAACTTGTCGCCGCTCGCGATCACGAGGTCGGCGCCGGCGGACAGCGCAGAGGTGGCGTCCGGTTCGTCGGGGAGCAGGGGATCGGGTTGCAGGAGCCCGCTGCCGATGTCGGCGATCACCGGGACGCCATGAGCCCGTCCCAGATCCCGCAGTTCGCCCAACGAGGTCTCGCTGGTGAAGCCCTCGACACGGAAGTTGCTCGGATGCACCTTGAGGATGGCGCCGACATCGTCCCCGGCGACGGCGTCAGCGTAGTCGCGCAGATGCGTGCGGTTGGTGGTGCCGACCTCGTGCAGGCGGGCCCCGGTGGAGGCGATGAGCTCGGTGAGCCGGAATCCTGCACCGATCTCGATCATCTCGCCGCGACTGATCACCACGGCGCGCCCGGCGGCCAGCGCGGTGGTCGCGAGGACCAGGGCGGCCGCCCCGTTGTTCACCATCAGGGCGTCGTCCGCCGCGGGGCAGGCCCGCAACAGCGCGGCGCGGGTGGCGGCACCACGTTTCGATCGCTGACCGGTGTGCAGATCGAGTTCCACGTCGACATAACCCGACGCGGCGACGACCGCGTCGAGCGCCGCAGCCGACAACGGGGCGCGACCGAGGTTGGTGTGCACCACCACGCCGGTGGCGTTGAGGACCGGTCGGGACGACGACACCCGGTGAGCATTCACCGCGTCGGCGACGTGGCGTCCGACGTCATCCGGCGAGAGCTCGCCGCGTCGGGCCGACTCCTGGGCATTCCGGATGATCTCCCGAACAGCTGTGTCACCCAGTCGCTCCCGCGCTTCCGCCACCGGTGGGAGCGCCAACAGGGCGTCGGTGCGCGGAATCCGTCGACGTGGGTCGGACACGCAGCCTCCTGAGAATTCTGGCGGAGGCGGACGGGAATCGAACCCGCCAGGCCGAGATACTCGACCTCCTCGGTTTTGAAGACCGGGGAGCCCACCAGGACCCGTACGCCTCCGTGCGACTTACAACCTAGCGCGTGTTGTGTTCGAGTGCGGTCAGTCCTGCTGGTGCGGCCAATTGCCCTCGGTGATCAGCTCTTCGAAATGGCGGATGAGCTTCGGGTTGAGGTCGTCCTCGACGGCGCGCCGGAAGTCGTTGTGCCACTTGGCCAGCCATTCCTCATCGCGTTTCATCAGGAAGATCGGCCAGCCGTGGGTGATGTCGAGCTCGTCGGAGTAGAGATCGGTGGAGCCGTCCTCGCGCATGTACCAGTAGTCGTGTCCGGACTCCCAGAACGCCTGCAGCTCGTCGGCCGTGACGTAGTACTCGCCGTCTGCTTGCCTCATCTCCCCGATGGTAGCCATCGTCGGGCCGCCCCATGGGCGATCCGATCGGCGCTAGTGTCGGCAGGGTGACTGTCAGCAGCGAAACCCCAGTCCGACTGACCGGATACGCCCACGGCGGCGGTTGCGCCTGCAAGATCCCGCCGGGCGAGCTCGAGCAGGCGGTCGCCGGACTGACCGGCCAGTCCGGCGACGACATCATCGTCGGGCTCGACGACGGTGACGACGCCGCCGCGGTCCGGATCCGCGACGACCTCGCCGTGCTGTCCACCGCCGACTTCTTCACGCCGGTCGTCGACGACCCCTACGAATGGGGGCGCATCGCCGCCGCGAACGCGCTCTCGGACATCTACGCGATGGGCGGGACACCGGTGGTCGCGATCAACCTCGTCGGCTGGCCGCGCGGTGTGCTGCCCATGGAACTGATGACCGAGGTCCTGCGCGGTGGTCTCGCGATCGGCGCCGAAGCAGGGTGCCCGGTCATCGGCGGGCACACCATCGACGACCCCGAACCGAAGTACGGCATGGCCGTCACCGGCGTCGCGACACCGGAGAAGCTGCTGCGCAACGACGCCGCGGAGCCCGGTCGGCCCATCACCCTGACGAAGCCGATCGGGGTCGGGCTCCTCAACAACCGGCACAAGCAGACCGGGGAGGTGTTCGACGAGGCGATCGCGCTCATGACGACGCTGAACCGCGACGCGTCCATGGCCGCCGTCGACGCCGGTGTCCGGGCGGCGACCGACGTCACCGGCTTCGGGCTCCTCGGGCATCTGCACAAGATGTGCCGCGCATCAGGCATCGGCGCGGTGCTCGACCGCAGCGCGGTTCCGGCCGTGAGCGGCGCCCGTGAAGCCCTACGGGACGGATACGTCTCCGGCGGCACCCGACGGAACCTCGACTGGGTACGACCGCACCTGAGCACCGACGACGGCGTTTCCGAGGATGATCTGCTGTTCCTCGCCGACGCCCAGACCTCCGGCGGGTTGCTGGTCATCGGGGAGGTGCCGGGGTATCCGGTGATCGGGGAGACCGTGGCCGGGCTGGGAATTCGTATTCGGTGACCCTTCGAGGCCCGTCGCCATCGCTCCTCGCACCTGAAGTACCCGCGGCCGGTGAACCGGCCGTCGTGAGGGTTGAAAAGGGTCCGCTCCCTGAAGAGCGCCTGGATCCCGACTGCCGAACCTCGACTCGACCGATGGTTGGGTAGGCGACGGTGTCTCACCAGGCCTTCGTGGCTCCTCGCTTGCGCTCCTCGCACCTCAGGCAGCGGAGGGTGCCGTTGTTGCGCTCTTTCGGACCTGGGTACGACGCGTTCTTTCGGATCAGGGAGCAGCCGCGGGGCGGGGCTCAGGATTCGGTAGCGGGTCCGGTCGTGATCGAGTCGTCGGTGATCCCGGCTGCGCGTCGGGCGGCGAGGCGTCGCTTCTGCGGCTCGATCGTGTAGCGCGGATTCTTCGCGGATTCGATCCCGGCGTCGAAGACGCCGAAGCGCGTACAGGCCGACGCGGCGAGCAAAGCGACACCCGACGCGACCGCCACCGGGCGGGAGCGTCCGCTGACCAGGGCGCCGACGCCGCCCGCGACGGCGAGCCGTTCGCTCCACCGCAGGAGCTTTCCGGCCTTGCCGTCGTGTAGCGGTTCGGCCGTCACCGGGTCCATCCGACTCTCCATGACCCGCATCGCGGTGAGGTCGCCGACGACACCGAGCGCGGCCAGGGTGCGAGCGGGTCCGGCCTGCGACGTCCGGGTGGTGACCAGTGCCAGACCGCTCGACGCCAGGCTCGCGGAACTCACGAAGACGAACGGCAGGTCGCGGTGCATGGCGTTCCAGGTGGGGACAGCGGTGTCCGACAGCAGCACCGCCGTGTACACGGCCAGCGGCGGACCGGCGACCGCGGCGGCCAGACCGGCCGGTGCCTCGACCGCGCGCAGCATCGGGCGGAGCACGCCGAGGGGCAGCCGGGAACCGGTCATCCGGTCGATCTCGCCGACCGCGGCCACGCCGAGGGCGCCGCTGAACGCCGAGAGAATCCACGAACCGACGCTCATCGGCGAGGTCACCTTGAACGTGCGCAGCATGTTGTAGAACCGGTCGGGACGTCCGAGGTCGGCGACGAGTGCGATCGCGCCGAGCCCCACTGCGCCGAGTCCGCCGAGCCGCGCGTTGCGGCGCAACTCGTCCCGTCCGGTGAGCTGCGCGCCCGCCGCCAGCACGCCCGAGCCTCCGGCGACGCCGCCGAGAAACAGGTAGGCGGCGACCTTCTCGTCCCACGGCGGTGGCTTGACGACGGGATGGCCGTAGTACGAGGTGAATTCGGCGTCGGGCACCATCGACATCTCGCGGTTGCCCTCGCCCTGGCCGAAGCCACTGCGCCGCTTGCGTTTACCGCCGAGTCCGCGTCCGCGACGCCGTGGCGGCTCCGGAGGCCGGAAGGAGTCGAACTCCGACGACGTCACCGGCCACCTCGCAGGAACGACACGGCGGCCGCGGCCAGCATGCCCACCGCGGCGACGCCGGCCCGCTTGTACATCGACGGGAGATCGGCGGTGCACACACGCGGATCCGGTGGCAGACCGTAGACCTCGGGTTCGTCGAGCAACAGGAAGACCGAGCCGGTACCGCCGACCCCGTCGTTGGGGTTGGCGCCGTAGAGACGGGCCTCGGTCATACCCTGCTCGTGGAGTTGGGCGACGCGGTGCTCGGCGTCCGCGACGAGGTCGTCGTGGTCGCCGTACTTGATCGACGTGGTGGGACAGGTCTTCGCGCAGGCGGGCGTCTCATCGTCGAGGAGTCGGTCGTAGCAGAGCGTGCACTTCTGTGCGACACCGCGTTTCGGCACCTCGGGTTGTTCGCCCTTGCGTTCCCCGGATCGGGTCGTCGGCGCGGCGGTGCCGTCGGCGCGGCGTTCGACGACTCCGAAGGGGCATCCGGCGACACATGTTCCGCACCCGTTGCAGACGTCGTCCTGGATGACCACGGTCCCGAACTCGGTGCGGAACAGCGCCCCGGTAGGGCACACGTCGAGGCACCCGGCGTGCGTGCAGTGCTTGCAGACGTCGGAGGACATGAGCCAGCGGAACTCGGGGGTGTCCGGGGGCGTGAGGTCTTCGTCTCCGGTGGTACCGGCCGGCGGGTCTTGCCGGTCGGCACCAGCGAACCCCTCACGACCCGGCATGGACGGCATGCCCAGCCCGACCAGTGCACGGCCCGACTCGCGGGCCTCCGCGATACGCTCGGCGCTCTGTTCGATGAATGCGACGTGTCGCCACGTGCTGGCACCCAGCGCGACGGTGTTGTCATACGACATGCCGGTCAGTTCGAGGTCGCCGTCGCGAGGGTTGGAATTCCATTCCTTGCAGGCGACCTCACAGGCCTTGCAGCCGATGCAGATCGAGGTGTCGGTGAAGAATCCCTTCCGGTTCTCGTGCGTGTGCCATCCGACGTCGGAGGTCGGATCGGTCGGTCCGGACAGCTGCCCCATCTACTCCTCCGCCTTTCCGGTGATGTGCTGGTTGTCGGTCTCGGTCGTCACTCCGGCACGCTCCTGGTACGCACGTACCAGTTCGATCAGGGCTGCGCCCTGGGGGCGGCGGCCGGCGATCACGTCGCACGAACCGACCTTCGACTCCTGGATCTGCACGTTGGGATCCAGTGTGACCCCGATCAGGTCGTTGGCGGCATCACCGCTGACCACGGCGTCGGAGCCGACGCCCCAGTGGTACGGAAGGCCCACCTGGTGCACCTGACGGCCGTTGATGGTCAACGGTGTCATCCGGTCGGTCACCAGGACACGCGCCTCGATGGCACCGCGCGGCGAGATGATCGTCGCCCACCCCTCGTTGCTCAGTCCGCGCTCGGCGGCCAGTTGCGGGGAGATCTCGCAGAACATCTCGGGCTGGAGTTCCGACAGATACGGCGTCCAGCGGCTCATCCCGCCCGCGGTGTGGTGTTCGGTGAGCCGGTAGGTGGTGAAGACGAACGGGTACACATCGGCGCCGGGCATCTCGCCGCTGGGGGCGTCGAGGTTGTCCTCGCGTGGGAAGAGCACCCGCGCCGGCGACTGCTGTTGTGGATACAGCGAGTTGACCACCGGCGATTCCTGGGGTTCGTAGTGGGTCGGGAGCGGGCCGTCGACGAGTCCGCGGGGCGCGAAAAGCCAACCCTTGCCGTCGGCCTGCATGATGAACGGGTCGTCGCCGCACAGCGCGGCGACGCCGCCGAGCGACGGATCCGGTTGGGCGTCAGGGGCGAGGTCGACCGGGAAGTCCGGCACGTCGGGTCCCACCCAGCGGCCGGCGTCGGCGTCCCACTCCATGTACCGCTTACGCTCGCTCCACGGTCTGCCGTCGGGGTCGGCGGAGGCGCGGTTGTAGAGGATCCGACGGTCCGCCGGCCACACCCAGCCCCACTCGTGCTGCGTGACGCCGCCGCCACCCTGGGGAGTGCGTCGAGCCGCCATGTTGTGGGCGTCCGCATAGACGCCGGTGTAGATCCAGCAACCGCCGGCGGTCGAGCCGTCCCGTGCCATCTCGGTGTACGACGTCAGGTTCTTGCCGGCATCGGGTCCGGAGACGTGGTACCCGTTGATCTCCGACAGCACGGCCTCGGGTTCGGGGTTCCCGTGTTCGTCTACGGGATAGTCCCAGGTGAGATCGAGCAGCGGCCGGTCACGTTCGTCGGTCGAGTCGGCGAGACGCTCGCGGATGCGACGCCCTAGTTCGAAGAAGAAGTCCATCTCGCTCTGGCACTGGCCGGGCGGTTGGACAGCCTGGTGGCGCCACTGCACCATTCGCTGGGTCTGGGTGAACGAGCCGGCCTTCTCCACGTGGGTGGCGGCGGGCAGGAAGAACACCTCGGTGGCGATGTCCTCGGTGCGCAGCTCACCGGATTCGATCTCCGGCCCCTCCTTCCACCAGGTCGCCGACTCGATCATGTTGAGATCGCGCACCACGAGCCACTTCAGATGGGACATCGCCATCCGTGCCTGGCGACCGTTCGCCGAGCCGACCGCGGGGTTCTGCCCCAGGACGAAATACCCGTCGACCTTGCCGGCGAGCATGTCGACGGTCGTCTGGTAGGTGCCGGCCGGACCCGTCAGGCGCGGTAGGTGGTCGAAGCACCAGTCGTTCTCGGCGGTCGCGGCGTCGCCGAACCACGCCTTGAGGAGGCTCACCATGTAATCCTCGGCGTGGGCCCAGTAGCCCTTCTCGTTCTTCGACGTGATCGCCTCGATGTAGTCGGCGAAGGTGTCGTGTTTACCCGCCGACGGCATCGGCAGATAACCGGGCAGCAGGTTGAACAGCGTGGGGATGTCCGTCGAACCCTGGATGCTCGCGTGGCCGCGCAGCGCCATGATGCCGCCGCCCGGACGCCCGACGTTGCCGAGCAGGAGCTGCAACACCGATGCGGCGCGGATGAACTGGGAGCCGAAGGTGTGCTGGGTCCAACCGGTGGCGTAGCCGAAGCAGGTCGTGCGGTCGCGGCCGGAATTGTCGGTGACCGACCGGGCGAGGTACTCGAAGTCCGCGAGGGAGATGCCGCACATGTCGCGCACCATCTCGGGCGTGTAGCGCGAATAGTGCCGGCGCACGATCTGGAAGACGCTCCGCGGATGCTCCAGCGAGTCGTCGCGCACCGTTGCCCCGTGTTCGAGCGGCGGACCGCCGGAACCGTGTTCGTGGCCGACGGCTCGATCCCCGGCGGAGGGGCCCGTGTCCGGTTCGCCGGGCGACTCCACCGTTCCCGACGCGTGCTCCGATCGGCTCGAACCGCCCGGTTCCTCATAGGCCCACGAACTGGCGTCGTACTCGCCTGTGTCCGGGTCGAACCCGGAGAAGAGGCCGTCGAGGTCCTCGGTGTCGCGGAAGTCCTCGGAGACCAGCGTCGCGGCGTTGGTGTAGGCGACCACGTACTCCCGGAAGTACTTCCCGTGGGTGATGGCGTAGTTGATCAACGCGCCGAGCAGGACGACGTCGGAGCCGGCACGGATCGAGATGTGCTT
The DNA here is from genome assembly GCF_023218005.1 of Gordonia sp. C13. Taxonomy (NCBI): domain Bacteria; kingdom Bacillati; phylum Actinomycetota; class Actinomycetes; order Mycobacteriales; family Gordoniaceae; genus Gordonia; species Gordonia sp. C13. The sequence continues at coordinate 42,059 of NZ_JALPSY010000008.1, read as the reverse complement.
GTCGGCCACCGCCGAGGTTCGGGTGAACCGCGGGTCGACATGAATGATGCGCGCACCGCGGGACTTTGCTTCAGCGACCCACTGGAAACCCACCGGGTGTGCCTCGGCCATGTTTCCACCCATGAGGATGATGCAATCGGCGTTGGCCATGTCCTGCAGTGATTGCGTTGCGCCGCCGCGTCCGAACGAGGCCCCCAGACCGGGAACCGTGGCGGAGTGTCATATGCGGGCTTGGTTCTCGATCTGTATCGCGCCCGCCGCCGTGAAGAGCTTCTTGATCAGATAGTTCTCTTCGTTGTCGAGGGTGGCGCCGCCCAGCGACGCGATGCCCATCGTCCGACGCAACAGGCGGCCTTCGTCGTCGCGCTCCTGCCAGCCGCGACGCCTCGCCTCGAGGAAGCGATCGGCGATCATGTCGATCGCGGTGTCGCGGTCGAGGTCCTGCCACTCGGTCGCGTAGGGCGCGCGGTACCGGATGGTGGTCTGACGCAGCGGGTTGTTCACGAGTTGCTCGCTCGACGCACCCTTCGGGCACAGTCGGCCGCGCGAGATGGGGGAGTCGGGGTCGCCTTCGATCTGGACGACGCGCTCGTCCTTCACGTACACCTTCTGCCCGCAACCGACCGCGCAGAACGGGCACACGCTCTGCACCACCCGGTCGGCGGTGGCCGTGCGCGGTTCGATGGCCCGTGTCTTCGCCGACGTCACGGCCGGTCCGCGTCCGAAGACGTCGCCCGACCGAAGCTGGCGGAACACCGGCCATTCGAGGGGGCTGAAGGCTGGCACGAGTTCGAGTCTAACCACTCCAGGGAGGTGCGTACTGGCATCATCGCCACCATGAACCGAAAGCCACCCACTCTCCACGTCGTCGGGGGCGTGCGATGAGCAGGATGGATGCCGTCGAGCTACCGGTCACCGCGCTCGGCGAATTCCTGGAGTCGACGGCCTTCGCCGAGATGCTCGACCCGGAGGACGAGCGATCCGCCTCCCGGGACGCGCGAGCGCGGAAGGCCGAGGTCGTCGACGTCGTGCGCGCGATCGACGCCCACGCGGGTCGACGGTTCGTCGACCGTGAGCGCGCCGGCGAGGTCATCATCGGTGGTCTGCGCGGAGGCGGACTCGGTGTGCGGCCCACGGTGGTCGACGCGGTCCTCAACCTTTTGCGGCCGGTCGGGGTCGCGGCGCCGGGCGCCCCGAAACCCGTTCCCCTCGAAGTCCAGTCGGTGCTCGGCGTCTACATCTACGCACTGGTCGATCCGCGTGATGCCTCCGTGTTCTACGTGGGAGCAGGACGCGGCAACCGCGTCCATCACCACGCCCGCGCGGCGCTGGCCGGTATCCCGCCGGATGCCGCGGAAGTGGTGGGGGAGGCCGACCCGTCGGCGATCTGGACCTCGACCGAGGACCGCATCCGCGACATCGACGCCGATGGTTTCGGTGTGGAGCACTGGATTCTCCGCCACGGCGACGACGTCGTCGACTCTGCCGAGGCGTTGGCATCGTATGTGCAGAAGTTCACGGTCGAGTTCGCTGATCTGGCACGACTCCCGCTGACGAACAGCGTGCACAGTGGCGCGATCCAGCTCGACGAGATGGTGCTGCAGTACGCGGCGCCGCTCGCACCTCCGCTGCCCGAGCCGTGCGTGTTGGTGAAGGTCGACGACTCCGCGCGACCCGACGCCGGCGCCGAACAGATCTACGAGTGGGCGCGCAGCGGCTGGCGGGCCGGGCCGCATCGCACTGTGCCCGACCTCCCGGTCCTGGTGTTCGCCGAGGACATCGTGCGGGCGGTGCACCGCGTCGACTACTGGGAGGCGTACCAGGACGCCGACGGAAACCTCGACCCGAAACGGTGGGTCTACACCGGCGCGCCGGATGCCGAACTGGAGCAGCGGTACGTCGGCATGAGTCTGCGCGAGGTCCGCGAACGCCGCGGTGGGAAGTGGAACTACAACGGATGGCATCCGTACGGGCAGGTGTGACCGCCGCGTACTCGGCCGCCCGACGAAAAACGCCCCTGAAAGAAACCCTCCAGAGAGGCGGCGTCGACACCATGTCGACGGCGGTCCCGTGGAGGGCGTTCTTCAGGGGCGTTTCTCAGGGGTGCTTTTCAGCGCGGACGGCGGGACTAGCCGGTCGCGGCCAGGCCCGGCACGGTCTGACGTAGCCGGATGAGGCCGTCGCGGATGCGTGACTTGACCGTGGGGAGCGCGACGTCGAGGTGCTCGGCGACCTCGCGGTAGGTGAGGCCGTGGAAGTAGGCCAGCTCGATGGCCTGCCGCTGGATGGGGGTGAGGCTCTCGAGCCCGGTGTGGATCAGGCGGGCGATCTCGCGACGTTCGACCGACTCGCTGACGTCGTCGACCTCGCGGGCGGTGTCGGCGATGCCGTAGGCGACGGTGCGTCGGGTCGCGGCGGACTCCGACCGGACGCGGTCGACGGCCCGACGGTGAGCCAGTGTCAGAATCCAGGACAGTGCCGAACCGGAGCGGGGGTCGTAGGTCTCGGCGTTGCGCCAGACGGCCAGGAAGGTCTCCTGTGTGGCTTCCTCGCTGTAGCCGGGGTCGCGCAACACTCGCAGTGTCATGCCGTACACCCGGTCACAGGTGGCGTCGTAGAACTGGGCGAAGGCGTCCATGTCTCCGGTCGCCACGCGGGCAAGGAGGTTGTTCAGGTCGGATTCATGCATCACGAAACTCCTTGGCGCAGTGGGGTTGTCACGCTTCCGGAGCGGGGTTGGGCGTCGGTGCCGGAGTGCTCTCGGTGCGATGAGTTCAACGCTATGCGGGCGCCGGCAGAAAGTGACCATCGAGAGACACAACGGGATGCTTTCGAAATCTTTGGTAACGGAACGATAACGGCGGCCATCTGTCGTGACCGTGCCGTAGCCTCCTCGCCACGAGAGGAGACGTATGTCCGAGGACACGATAGCGGGGCCGGACGGTCGGCTGCGTTGCTTCTGGGCGGGCCGCGAGCCGGAGACCACCTACCACGACACCGAATGGGGATTCCCGACCACCGACGATACGTCGTTGTTCGAGCGCGTGTGCCTCGAAGGCTTCCAGTCGGGCCTCAGTTGGCGCACGATCCTGCTCAAACGGGAGAACTTCCGGGCCGCCTTCGCCGGCTTCGACGTGGAGAAGGTCGCGCGGTTCACCGACGCCGATGTCATGCGTCTGTTGGGCGACGCGGGCATCATCCGGCACCGCGGCAAGATCGAGGCGGCGATCAACAACGCACAGCGGGCCATCGACCTCATCGACGAATACGGTTCGCTCGAGTCGTACTTCTGGGGATATGCCCCCGCCGGTGATCACGTACCGAACTCGATGACAACCTCGCCGGAGTCGATCGCGATGTCGAAGGACCTCAAGAAGCGTGGTTGGCGTTTCGTGGGGCCGACCACGATGTTCGCACTGATGCAGGCGACCGGGATCGTCAACGATCACGCCTATGAATGCGTCATTCGGGACGAGGTGAGTGTCGCACTCCGGCAGCGATTGTAGACAATCAAACAATGTGCCATCATCCGGAGCATGAACGCCCAAATCGGCATCGGGATGGTGTGCCCGTTCGACATGGCTCTCGACCGGGAGTTGTGGCGTTGGATGCCGGACTCGGTCTCGTTGTATTTCACGCGGACCGGCTACATCGACGCGCCCGTCGACGTCGAACTGTGCCGGGATCTCAACAACCACGCCGAGATCGCGGCGGCCGTCAGGGCTGTCTCGTCGGTCGGGCCGCGGACGTTCGGTTACGCATGTGCGTCGGGCAGTTTCGTCTACGGGATGGCGGGCGCGATCGAGATCTCCAACTGCATGCTCGCCGCCGGCGCGGAGCGGGCTGTCACGACATCGGAGGCGCTGATCCGGGCGCTCGACACGATGAACATCGGCACCCTCGCCGTCGCAACGCCGTACACCGCGGCGCTCACCGGATTGCTCTGCGACTTCCTCGCCGAATCCGGCCGGAGCGTCGTGGCCCAGGCCGGCCTCGGCCGTGATCACGAGATCTGGAAGATCCCGTACCACGTGACGGCAGACCTCATCCGTGCCGCGAACCATCCCGACGCCGATGCGGTCTTCGTCTCCTGCACCAATCTGTGGACCTACGACATCCTCGCCGACCTCGAGGCCGAGCTCGGCAAACCGGTCCTCTCCGCCAACCAGGTGACCGCGTGGGCGACGCTCTGCGATGCCGGTGTGCTCGGCGGGGAGATCACACCCGCGGACTGGTCGACAGCCCACGCTCAGTCATTGTTCGCCCGTAGCATTGCGGCATGACCTCACAGGATTCGACCAACACATTCGGCGAGGCAGGATCTGCGAAGTACGTGCAGCTCACCACTTACCGCAAGGACGGCACCCCGGTGTCCTCGCCGGTGTGGGCGGTGCTCGACGGCGACCGACTACTCGTGTGGACCGAGAGCGAGTCGTGGAAAGTGAAGCGCCTCAAGCGGAATCCGAAGGTGGTGGTCCAGGCCACCGATGCGCGCGGCAGCAAACTCTCCGGTGAACCGGTGTCCGGCACCGGGGTGGTGCTCGACGCCGAGGGCACCGCGCATGTTCGCAAGAAGCTCATCGAGAAGTACGGTCTCCTGGCCCGGGTCCTGATCTTCAGCAGCAAGTTGCGGCGGGGTGCAGGCGGAACCATCGGTCTCGCGATCACCGCGGGGGACCAGTAGTCCTTCGGATCCCGCCGGACCTGGCGCGCCAGTCGGAGCTGGGGCCGGCCTGGGTGGACTGGCTCCGCCGGTTGCCGGCCGTTGCGGAAGCCCTTCTCGCCGACTGGGAACTCCGCCGCGACGGGGAAGAACTGTGGCACGGGTTCGAGTCACTGGTGATCCCGGTGATCGGTCGTGACGGCCGGCATGCGGTCCTGAAGGTCGCCTTCGACGGCGACGACGAGGGCGCCCAGGAAGCACTCGGCCTGCAGCACTGGGCCGGTCGTGGTGCGGTGCGGATGCTGCGCGCCGACCCACGGCGACGTGCCCTGCTCCTGGAACGGCTGGACCGGACCGACCTCACCTCTGTCGACGACGACGAGGCGTGTCGGGTCGTCGCCGGCCTGTACGGCGTCCTGCACATACCTGCTCCCGGACGGATGACGCCCCTCACCCGACACCTCGAGCGGTGGCTCGCGGGGCTCGAGACCATGCCCCGGGATGCGCCGGTCCCGAGAAGGTTTGTGGAACAGGCTCTCTCGCTCGGTCGGGACTTCCTGTCCGACGCGGCGACGGTCGGCGTCGTCGTCCACGGCGACCTCCACCACGAGAACGTGCTGGCGGCGCCGTCCGGCGGGCAGCGGTGGCTGGCGATCGATCCGAAACCGATGTCGGGGGACCCACACTACGAACCCGCGCCGATGCTGTGGAACCTGCTCGATCGCCGACACGGGGACCCGCGGTGGGTGATCCGATCGCGCTTCTACACGATCGTCGACGCCGCAGGCCTCGACCCGGACCGTACGCGCGACTGGGTCACCGTCCGCATGATCCTCAACGCGCACTGGGCGATCGACGATGCGGAGAAGGCGTCGCGGAATCTCACCGCCGACGATCGCGAGTGGATCACCACCTGCATAACGGTGGCCAAGGCGGTCATCGACTGACCGTCAACGGGCGAACAGAGTCCCCAATTCCGTTATGACCGCGGAGATCCCGGCGAGACGCAGGCCCTGCCACGCGGTGACCTGATTGGCGGTCAGCACGGGCTTGGCGAACTTCTCTTCGAGTCCGATGATCCACATCGCGGTGTGCAGGGCGGTGTCGGGGATCAGGATTGCCTCTGCGTCGGGATGGTCGGCGGCCGCGATCATGTCGAAAAGGCCGTCGCCGTCGAGGATTCCGGCCTCGGAAGCGGTTTCGATGTCGTTGGCACGTAGCGAGACCGCCTCGATCCCGCCGTCGCCGAGGAAGCCGATGAACCGTGAGGCCAGGGGAGCGGGGTAGGTCGCGGCGATCGCGACCCGGGACAGGCCGAGATGGTGACATGCCTCGACGAAGGCCAGTGAGGTCGACGACGCGGGACGGTCGGCGAGCACGGCGATATCGGCGACCTGGCGGCGGGCGCCGTCGAGGCCGTAGACGAAACTCCCTGAGGTACAGGCCCACATCACCGACGCCGGCTCGTCGACCTGAGCGCGTCGGAGGCCCTCGGCGAGACGCTCCTGCTCGCCGACCGCGGCCATGGCATCGACGGTGTGGTCGTCGGACTCGATCTCGGTGATGGTCACCGGCAGTCGGACCGCTGCGCCGGAGGCCACAAGTGCGGACTCGATGAGTGTGTAGTCGTCTTCGGCAGCATGACCGGGATAGAGCATCGCGACGGTGGTTGTCACTCGCACACCTCCAAGGTAGATTGTCAACAATCTACCAACTTCGACAGACGAGGGGGCGTATGTCGGGAACGGCACGCTGGCTCAGCGCGATCGAACTGGCCGACGGATACCGGACCGGCGAGCTGACGCCGGAGGCGGTGGCCCTCGAATTGCTCGACGCCGTCGACCAGGTCGACCCGTCCGTCAACGCATTCTGCCTCGTCGACCGGGACTCGACACTCGCCGCCGCGCGGGACTCCACCGAGCGTTTCCGGGCCGGCACGCCACTGGGCCCGCTCGACGGGGTGCCGGTCAGTATCAAGGACCTGCTGCTCACCCGTGGCTGGCCGACGTTGCGCGGCTCGCTGATGATCGAGCCGGATCAGATGGTCTGGGACACCGACGCCCCCGCGGTCGCGCGACTCCGCGAGGCCGGCGCGGTCATGCTGGGCAAGGTCACCACGCCGGAGTTCGGGTGGAAAGGCGTCACCGACAGTCCGCGCACCGGAATCACCCGGAACCCCTGGAACACGCTGCGGACATCCGGCGGATCGAGCGGCGGTTCTGCCGCGGCCCTGGCGGCCGGACTCGGCCCGCTGTCGGTGGGAACCGACGGAGGCGGATCGATACGCATACCGGCCGCGTACTGCGGCGTGGTCGGATTCAAGGCCACGCTGGGCCGGGTACCGATGTACCCGCCGAGTCCGTTTGCCCCGGTCGCGCACGTCGGGCCGATGACCAGGACCGTCGGCGACTGCGCGCTGCTGCTCGACGTCCTCAGTGGGCACGATCCGCGGGACTGGTCCGCGCTGCCGACCCCGACCGAGAGCACAGCGGCCGCCATCGCCGATGTCCGGGACCTCTCCGATCTGCGGATCGGGTACAGCTCCGATCTCGGCTTCGGCTCGAACGATCCTGGAGTGCAGGCCAATACGGATCGCGTCGTGTCGGTGCTCGAACAGCTCGGAGCCACGGTGGAGAAGGTGGACCTCGGCTGGGACGACCCGGCGTGGGCGTACCACATCATCTGGTTCGCCGGGGCCGACGTGGTGGTGCGAGGGCTCGGACCGGGCGTGGAGGAGAAAGTCGATCCGCTGCTTCTCCAGGCGCTAGAACGCCACCGGGACTTCACCGCAGGCGATTTCGTGAGCGCGAATGCGCTGCGTATGGAGATGGGCACCACGATGGGTCTCTTCCACGAGGAGTTCGACCTGCTCGTCACACCCTCGATGCCCACGGTTGCCTTCGAGGCCGGACGCACCGTTCCGGAAGAGTCTGCGTCACCGGACTGGACGTCATGGACGCCCTACAGCTATCCGTTCAATCTCACGGGGCAACCGGCGACCACGGTACCCAGTGGATTCGTCGACGGTTTGCCGACCGGTGCGCAGTTCGTCGCTGCGCGACACCAGGATACGACCGTGCTACGGGTCGCGGCGGCCTACGAGGCGGCCGCTGGCTTCACGATGTTGGGAGATCGTCCGTGACCGAGCCAGCCGAACGATTCATCACCGTGACACTCGAGAAACGAGGCGTGACGGCGGTGGCGAGGATGCTCGACGCCGAGGCGCCGCGGACGGCCGCCGCGGTCTGGGACGCGCTGCCACTCGGCGGCCAGGTGTTCCACGGCAAATTCGCGCGCAACGAGATCTACACGCTGCTACCGGCATTCGCGCCGATGGAACCAGGTGCCGAGAACACTACCATCACCCCGATCCCGGGCGATTTGTGTTACTTCACCTTCGACGGTGTTTTGGACAACCCCGCATATGGGTACGATCCCACATCCGCGCCGGCCGAACATCGGCTGCTGATCGACCTCGCAGTCTTCTACGGAAGAAACAACCTGCTGGTCAACGGCGATGTCGGCTGGGTACCGGGGAACGTGTTCGCCACCATCACGGAGGGCCTGGAAGACTTTGCGGCGGCTTGCAACGACGTCTGGATGGGCGGCGCGCGGGGTGAAACGCTCACCTATGCGCGCTTGGAGCGGTAAGAAAGAAGGAATGACGGTGGCGATCACAGTGGATGGGGACGACCCGGGCGTGGACGGCCCGGGAGGTCGACGTACCACTTCTCACCAGGGGAAACGTGGAGGTTCGACGCGCCGCCGCGTGCTCACGCCACTGGTGCAGGAGTCGACACCGGCGATCATCGCGCGTAAGTTGCACAATGCCATTGCGAACGGCGACTTCCCACCCGGGTCGCAGTTGACGGAGTCAGGTCTCGCTGCAGACCTGGGCGTCAGCCGGGGCCCGTTGCGTGAGGCGATGCAACGTCTCACCGCGGAGGGGCTGCTCGTCAGCCATCGCAATCGGGGCCTGTTCGTCGTCTCGATGGAGAGAGACGACATCCGCGACATGTACGTCGCGCGCACGGCGGTGGAACGCGCTGCCGTACAACAGGTCATCGCGCACCGCGAGTCAGAGGCGGTGGCTGCGCTGGACGAGGCCGTGGACGCAATGCGCGCGTTCGTCGACGAGCCGAACGGGGCCGGGATGGCCGAGGCGGACATGGGATTCCACCAGACGCTGGTGGAACTCGCGGAAAGCCAGCGCCTTTCGCGTCTGCACGAGACGATCCTCGTGGAGACACGAATGTGCTTGCGAGCCATGCGAGGAACATATTCATCGGGAAAGGAACGGATCGACGAACACCAGGCGTTGGTGGACGCCATAGCTGCGGGGGATTCTGCCAAGGCAGATGCGCTGATGATCGAGCACATGGCCGACGGGCTGCGTCGATTGATCGGTGACGGCGACGACGCCGGCGATCTCACCGCGTCCGGAAGCTGATCGCTTGCGATCCGGATGTCCATGGATGGTCGAGCAGCCTGCCGTCCGTGCACAGGGGTCCACCAACGGGGAATGACCTAGCGCGGGGCGGGTTACGGCCCCCGATGACATTCAGGAAGCGCAGATGAGCGACACGACACCAGCGGACACTTATGAGCAGCTCGCCCCGGACCCGGAGTCACCCGAGGGACGGAAACTACTCCACAAGGCCATCGGTGCCTCGGCCATCGGAAACGCCACCGAGTGGTACGACTACGGCGTCTACGCCGCCGCCTCGGTCTACCTGACCCAGGCTTTTTTCCCCGGTGATTTCGGAACCATCGGCACCATGCTGGGTTTCGCGATCTCCTTCGTGCTCCGTCCGCTCGGCGGGATGATCTGGGGACCCATCGGCGACCGCATCGGCCGCAAATCGGTTCTCGCCATGACGATTCTGCTGATCTCGGGTGCCACCGCGCTCATCGGCATGTTGCCCACCCACGCGTCGATCGGTGTATGGGCGCCCATCCTGCTGATCCTCCTCCGCGTCATCCAGGGTTTCTCGACCGGTGGAGAATACGGCGGTGCGGCAACATTCATGGCCGAGTATGCGCCGGACAACAAGCGCGGCAAGTACGGTTCCTTCCTCGAGTTCGGCACCCTCGCCGGTTTCTGCAGCGGTACGGCATTCGTCCTGCTCCTGCAGCTTGGGCTTTCCGATTCGCAGATGGACCAGTGGGGATGGCGCATCCCGTTCCTGTTCGCGCTGCCGATGGGCCTGATCGGTCTGTATCTGCGTTCGCAGATGGACGACACCCCGGTCTTCCAGGAGCTCGAGCAGGAAGACGAGATCAAGGGTTCGGCATGGACCCGGTTCAAGGATCTGCTCGTCAACTACCGGCGACCGATCATCACGATGTTCGGCATGGTCATCGCGCTCAACGTCGCCAACTACACACTGTTGGCATACCAGCCGACCTACCTGCAGAACACCATCAACCTGACCGAGACGTCGGCGAGTGTCGTCAACCTGATCGGGCAGCTCGTGATGATGTTGCTCATCCCGTTCTTCGGGTGGTGGTCGGATTCGACTGGGCGTAAACCGATGTGGTGGGGATCGCTGGTTGGCCTGTTCGTCCTTGCGCTACCGCTGTACTGGCTGATGGGCCAGGGATTCGTCTGGGCGATCGTGGCTTTCGTGATCCTCGGCGCGCTCTACATTCCGCAGCTCGCCACCATCTCGGCGACCTTCCCGGCCATGTTCCCGACCCAGGTTCGGTACGCGGGCTTCGCGATCTCCTACAACGTCGCGACCGCTGCCTTCGGCGGTACGGCGCCATTGGTCAACGATGCCGTTGTGGAGAGCACCGACTGGAACCTCTTCCCGGCCGTGTACATGATGGGCGCCTGCGCCATCGGCATGGTCGCGCTGTTGTTCCTGAAGGAGACCGCGGGCTGCTCGATCCGCGGCACCGAGATCCCCAGCAAGGAGAACGACTTCCGGGAGCTGCAGAAGAAGCTGGCGGAGTCGGAGGCCTAGCCGAGCAACCTCAGCCCGGCGAGCGTGTACGCCTTTGCCGCAGTGACGAGATCTGCGATGGCGACCGACTCGTCGGGCTGATGTGCGTCGGTGTTGATGTTGCCGGGGCCCAGGACGATCGACGGGATACCGAGGTCGCGGCTGACGAAACCGCCGTCGCACGCAGCGCTCCATCCGCCCACCGAGGTCGCGGTGCCGGCGTCGGTGACCGAGCCGACCGCAGCGGTGACGAGCGGGTGATCCGCCGCGGTCGCGAAACCGGGCATCTCCATGGTGACGCGGACGTCGACGGAGATACCGTCGGTGTCGATGTTCTTGTCGCGAAAGGTTTTCCGAAGATCCTCGGCGATCGCATGTGGGTCCTCGAAGGGCATCAGGCGACGGTCGATGCCGAGCGAGCAGGTCGGTGCGACAACCGAGATGCCCTGTCCGCCCTGAATGGTGCCGACGTTCCAGGTGCCGCAGCCGAGCAGGTCGTCGAGCGTCTCGTGAAGGTGTTCGTGGTCGGCGCGGATGATCTCGACGATCGCCGCGGCGGCATTGATGGCACTGCGTCCGTCGGCGGGACGACCGGAATGCGCGGCGCGACCGGTCACGTCGATCTCGATGTACGACGCACCGCGGCAGCCGCGGACGATCTGCATGTCGGTGGGTTCGGCGACGATGCAGCCGAGGAAGTCGTGATCGGCGGGACGGCCGACGAAGTCGCGCACGCCGATGCCGTGCTCCTCCTCGTCGACCGTGCACACCAGGCGCACCGGGCCGGAGAGTTCGACCCCGTGGTCGCGTGCGCGCGACAGCACGCTCATCGCGGCGACGACGGACGCGATCCCGCCCTTCATGTCGGTGGTGCCGCGCCCGTAGAGCCGGCCGTCGCGGTTCCGCACGATGTACGGGTCGGCGGTCCAGTTCGGGCCCGCCGGGACCACGTCGGAGTGGCCCAGGAACATCAGGCCCGGGCCGTCGCCGCCGGGGAGGGTGGCGATCAGGTTCGGCCGCCCGGCGGCCACCTCGTGGGTGTCGACGTCGAATCCGAGCGCGCGGCACGCCTTCTCCAAGACCTCGACGGCGGCGCCCTCGGTGCCACCGGGATTCTCGCTCGGGGCCTCCACCAGCGCCGTCGTGAGCGCGGTGATCGCGGCCTCGTCGATCAGATCGACGAGCGACTGCTCGGCCGGACTCAGCTCAGGTTTGTGTTCACCGCTCACCGTGCCATCTTCTCAAGACTGGACGTGAGGCGTCGAATACCTTCGTCGATCCGGTCCGGCGTGCTCGATGCGAAGCACAGGCGCATCGAGTTGCGGAACCGGCCACCCGGCGACAGTGCCGGGCCCGGGATGAAGGCGACGCCGTCGGCCAGGGCGATCTCGAACAGCTCCCGGGTGTCGATCTCGGCGAACTCCTCCCGCAGCGTCACCCACAGGAAGAAGCCGCCCTCCGGGTTGGTGGTGACGACGCGGTCACCGAGATGACGGGCGATGGAGGCGAGCATCGCATCCTTGCGCTCGCGGTACAGCGACCGGATGCCGGCGAGGTGGTCCTCGAGGCCACCGCGCGCGATGTACTCGGCCACGATGTGCTGGTTGGGCACGTTGGTGCAGGTGTCCATGCCCTGCTTACCGTTGATGAGAAGCTGCCGCAACGACGGATCGGCGTCGACCCAGCCGACGCGCCAGCCGGGAGCCAGGATCTTGGAGAAGGTCCGCACCGAGAAGATCAGCGGATCGCCGGGGCTCAGCGTCTGGAAGGTCGGGATGTCGGTGCCCGCGAAGCGGAGCAGTCCGTACGGATCGTCGTCGATGATGACCGAACCCCAGGTGTGGGCCAGACGCAACAGCTCGCGGCGGCGTTCCTCCGACATCGTGACGCCGGACGGGTTCTGGAACGTGGGGATCGTGTAGATCGCCTTCGGGGTCTTGTGGGTGTGCGCCACCAGATCGGCGAGTTGGTCGACCTGCATACCGTCGTCGTCGACGGGCACCTCGAGTAGTTGAGCGCCGTAGGACAGCGCGGTCGCGCTCCCGTTGGTGTACGTCGGGGACTCGACGATGACCAGGTCGCCGGGGTCGACGAACAGCTTGCAGGCGAGGTCGAGGCCCTGCATGCCGCCGGTGGTGATCACCAGACGGTCGTGGGTCGACGGGTCGGGTGTGGTGGCGAGGTAGTCGACGAGCAGTTGCAGCAGCCGCGGTTCGCCTTCGGTGGCGCCGTAGGTGAACGACGTGTGGTCGAGGATCTCGCCTGCGATCTGACGGAACTCGTCGGCGGGAACGGCCTCGTCGGCCGGTGAACCCATCGCGAAGCGCACGATGTCATGGGACTGGGCGGCCAGCAGGGACGTCGACGAGTCGATCATCGACCCGACCAGGTCCTTCGACCGCCCGGCCAGAGGCAGCGTGGGGCCGGAATGCCGTACGTCGTTCACAGTCTCGGTCGTTGTGGTCATGTCGTGCACCTCGTCTCTCGAGGCCTTCGTGGCTCGTCGCTTGCGCTCCTCGCACCTCAGGCAGCAGTTGGGTTGTCGTGCGCTCCTCGCACCTCAGGCAGCGGTTGGGTTGTCGTGGGCTTCTCGCACCTCAGGCAGCGGTTGGGTTGTCGTGGGCTTTTCGCACCTCAGGCAGCGGTTGGGTTGTCGTGGGCTTTTCGCACCTCGGGCGGCGGTTGGGTTGTCGTGGGCTTCTCGCACCTCGGGCGGCAGTTGGGTTGTCGTGGGCTTCTCGCACCTCAGGCAGCAGTTGGGTTGTCGATGGTCATTTCTGGATCAGTTCGCGCGGGAACGACGTGAAGCACTCGACGCCGGTCGGGCTCACCCGCACCGATTCGGAGAGCTCGAAACCGTAGTTCTCCATCCACATTCCGCAGACGATGTGGAAGGTCATGTTGGTCTCGAGGATGGACTCGTCCTCGGAGCGGATGCTGATGGTGCGCTCGCCCCAGTCCGGTGGGTACCCGATACCGATCGAATACCCCAGGCGCGAGGGCTTTTCGAGGCCGTACTTGGCCAGGGTCCAATTCCAGGTGGAGGCGAGCTCGCGCGTCGCCACCCCCGGCTTGATCGCCTCGAGGACGTTGTTCAGGCCCTCGGCGGTCGCCTTCGCGACATAGTCGAGCTCCTTGTGCGGAGTACCCAACGACACCGTCCGTGCGAGCGGACAGTGGTACCGGTTGTGGGCGCCGGTCAGCTCGATGACCACTGCCTCGTCCTCGACGAAAGTTCCCTGATGCCAGGTGAGGTGAGGGGTGTCGGCCGCCGCGCCGGTGGGCATCATCGGCACGATCGCCGGGTAGTCACCGCCGTAATCCGGGGTCCCGGTGATCTGTGCCTGCGAGATCGCCGCCGCCGCATCGCATTGCCGCACACCGACGTCGATCGTGTCGATCGCTGCACGCATCGCCTCCGAACACACCATCCCGGCCTGACGCATCAGCTGGACCTCGGCCTCGGACTTCACCGACCGCACCCAGTTCACGAGCTCGAAGTTGTCGACGAGCTTCCACTCGGGGATCGCGTTGTGGAGTGCGCGATAGGCCTTGGGGGAGAAGAAGTGCGAGTCCATCTCCAGGCCGACCGAACCGCCGCGTGAGGCCGGCGCGATCGCGTGTCGCTGACGAAGTGACCACGCGACCCAGTCGAACGGGTGCACGTGGGGTCGGTGCACATAGCTCTCCGGGTAGCCGACGATCTGGTCGTCGGGCAACCACGTCGTGCGGTGCGCGCCACGGGCATCCATCTCCCGGGCGTAGAAGACCATCTCACCCTCGATCGGGACGAACAGCATCTGCGGGGTGTAGAACGACCACGCGTTGTACCCGATCAGATAGAAGATGTTGGCCGGGTCGGTGACGATGATCGCCGACAACCCCTGACGGTCCATGAGTTCACGGACCTTCGTCAGGCGCTGTTCGTACTCGCTGTCGGTGAACAGCTGAGCACCGAGGTACATGGGCTTGCTACTCCTTGCTCACACGTCGGTGGTTCGAGGGCCGATCTATTCGGCGATTGACTTGTCAGCGAACGTCTTCAGCGGCGGATCGGCGTCGCCGTGTACTTCATGTCGAGGAACTCGTCGATGCCCACGCGGCCACCCTCACGGCCGAGACCGGACTCCTTGACACCGCCGAACGGTGCGGCCGGATTCGACACGATGCCCGTGTTGACCCCGACCATACCGGCTTCCAACGCTGCCGACAGGCGAGCGCAACGGTCGACGTCCTGGCTGAAGAAGTAGGCGACCAGACCCCATGCGGTGTCGTTCGCGAGGGATATCACCTCGTCGTCGGCAGCCGGGTCGAGAGGATTGTCGGCGTCGCCGAACGGCATGATCGCCGCGACCGGACCGAAGATCTCGTTGCGCACCAGGTCGGCGTCGAGCCCGACGCCGGTCAGCACGGTCGGCGGGTAGAAGAAGCCAGGGCCCTCGGGCGCCTCTCCGCCGCAGGCCACGGAGGCGCCCTTGGACACCGCGTCGTCGACGAGTGAGGCAACCTTCGCGACGGCCTTGGGCTCGACGAGCGGCCCGACCTGCGTTCCGTCGGCGGCGCCGTCGCCGACCTTCAGTGCGGCCATCTTTGCCGTGAATTGCTCGGTGAACTCGCCGATCACGCTGCGGTGCACGAAGATCCGATTAGCCGCGGTGCACGCCTGGCCGGTGTTGCGCATCTTGGCCAGCATGAGTCCGTCCACCGCGCGGGAGATGTCGGCGTCGGCGCACACGATGAACGGGGCGTTGCCGCCGAGCTCCATGGAGGTGCGCATGACCGTTCCCGCGGCCTGCCGCAGCAGCGTCTTGCCGACCTCGGTCGAGCCGGTGAAGCTGACCTTGCGGGCCAGTCCGCTCTCCATCCATTCGGTGACCACCGTCGACGGATCGGTGGTGGTGACGACATTCAGCACGCCGGCGGGTAGACCCGCCTCGACGAGGATGTCGGCGAGGAGAAGCGTTGTCAGCGGGGTGAGTTCGGCGGGCTTGAGAACCATCGTGCAGCCGGCCGCGACGGCCGGCCCGATCTTGCGGGTTCCCATGGCCAGCGGGAAATTCCACGGCGTGATCAGGATGCAGGGGCCGACGGGCTGCTTGCTCACCACGATGCGGGTCCCGCCGTCTCCGGTGGTGGTGTGGTCGCCGCCGATGCGCACGGCCTCCTCGGCGAACCACCGGAAGAACTCGGCGCCGTAGGCGACCTCACCCTTCGCCTCGGCGAGCGGCTTGCCCATCTCGGCCGTCATCACCGAGGCGATCTCGTCGACCCGGTTCATGATGATCTCGTATGCGCGGTAGAGGATCTCGCTGCGGCTGCGCGGCGAGGTGGCCGCCCACTCCGCCTGATGCGCGGCCGCGGTCTCGAGTGCGCGGCGGGCGTCGGCCGCGTCGGCGTCGGCCACCTGTGCGAGCACCTCGCCGGTCGCGGGATTGAGCACGTCGAACCGGTCGCCGGCGGCGGCCGGCACCCATTCACCGTCGATGAACAGATCGGTGTGGATGGACGAGATGGCGTCGGGGACCTGGGTGGTGGCGATGGCCGTCATGATCGGGCTCTCCTCGGTTCGTCGGGCGTTGTCGGGGGTCGGGTCGTGGAGGTGAGAAGTTCGGCGAGGTGGACGCCGCGAATCTCGCGTGCGTCGGCCAGTCCGTCGTCGACCGTGGCGAGGTGTTCCACCGCCATCGCGCAACTGAACCCGTCGGTGACGACGGGACGACTCGGGTCGTCGCGCAGCGCGGGTGCGAGTCCGTTCTCCGCGACGGCCATGCTGACCTCGTAGTGGCCCTTCTCGAAGCCGAAGTTACCCGCCACACCGCAGCATCCGTCGGCGGCGCGCACGCTGACGCCGAGCGCTTCGAGAACCGCGGTGCCGGTGCGTGCGCCGAAGACCGCGTACTCGTGGCAGTGGGTCTGGAGGGTCACCTCGTCCGGCAGGGACGGCGGTTGCCATCCCGCGTCGAGCAGGGTCGGGAGGTGGGCGGCGAAGCTGCGTACCCGGGCGGCCACACGACGTGCGCTGTCGGTGGGGACGAGTTCGGGCAGGTCCTTGGCCAGTGCAGCAGCACAACTCGGCTCGGGCACCACGATGGGTCGGTCGGTGCCGTCGTCGAGATTCGCGGCGGTGCGTCGAAGAGTCTTGCGCGCCTTGCCCAACTGCCCGGTGGAGATCCAGGTGAGGGCGCAGCAGTTCTCCGCGGAACAGCCGACCTGTTCGCCCGTCGCGCCCAGCACCTCCGCGGCGGCGGCGACCACCTGCGGCCGGAAGGCGCGGGTGAAGGAGTCGACGAACAGGATGATCTGCGAGGTCGGGGTCACCGGGGTGAGGTCGTCGAGATGCGCCTTGCGGGCGCGCCGGGTCGCGAAGGCCGGCATCGTCCGGCGAGGGTCGAGGCCACCGGCGCGCGCGGCCAGACCGCTGATCTTCGACGACAGCGCGCGATTGATCAGTGGCGCAGCCGTTCCGGCCGCCGACAGCCAGGCCGGCATCCAGCCCAGGGAGTAGTGCGACAGCGGGCGCAGACGGCGGCGGTAGTGGTGGTCAAGGAACTCCGACTTGTAGGTGGCCATGTCGACGCCGGTCGGGCAATCCGTCGAACATGCCTTGCAGGACAGGCACAATTCGAGGGCGTCGGCGACCTCGGGTGAGCGCCAGCCCTCGTCGACCGATGGGGCCGTGCGCACCATGTCCTGGAGGACGCGGGCACGCCCTCGCGTCGAATCCTTCTCGTCGCGGGTCGCCCGGTAGCTCGGGCACATGACGCCGCCGCTGTCGGCGCGGCACCGGCCGACACCGATGCAGCCCTGGACGGCGTGGACGAAGGGATCGAGGAGCGGGAGTTCGGGCGTGGCCTCGAAACCGCCCCTGACATCCGCCCCCGAGGGGGCCGCCGCCGACGTATCGTCAGCAGCGTCGCTGCTGAGGGCGGATTCCAGGGGCGCATTTCCGGAGCCGTGGCCGAGGTCGAAAGTGGTCGGCCAGGTCCGCCGGGGGACGTCGGCGAGAGCGAGGTCGGCGGTGATGGACGGCGGGTCGATGATGCTGCCCGGGTTGAGGTTCCCCGTCGGGTCCCAGATCGACTTGAAGCGGGTGAAGGCGCCCATCATCGCCGGCGAGTACATGACCGGAAGCAGGGCCGAGCGGGCCCGGCCGTCGCCGTGTTCACCTGACAACGAACCACCGTGACGCACAACCAGTCTCGCGGCGTCGGTGCAGAAGTTGTCCATCACGGTGCGTCCCTCGGGGGTGCGCAGGTCGAACGTGATGCGGACATGCATGCAGCCGGCACCGAAGTGGCCGTACATCACACCGGTGAGACTGTGCTGGTCGAGGAGTTCGGCGAAGTCGTCGAGGTAATCGGCCAGACGCTCGGGGGCGACCGCCGCATCCTCCCAGCCGGGCCAGGATTCGTAGTTGCCACCGACGCTTTCGTCGTCGGGGTCGGCCAGACGTGAGGACAACCCGGCGCCGTCCTCGCGGACGCGCCACAGTGCCTTACGACGAGCCGGGTCGTCGACGACGGTGGCGTCGATCATCCGACCCTGGCCGCGCAAGTGGTCGAGGAGCCGTTTGGCGGTTGCCGGGACATCGGATTCGCCCTGTGCCTGGGCACTTTCGGAGTCGACGTCGATGAACAGCCAGGCCGAACCCTCGGGAAGGCCCGCGACCGTGTCCCGGCCGCGGCGGGCTGCCATCGTCGCGACGATCTTGCGATCGATGCCCTCGATGGCCGACGGCGCGAACGGGAGGATCGCCGGGACGTCGCGCGCGGCGTCGGCGGGGGAGTGATAGCCGACGCAGAGCAGGAGCTGGGAGGTGGCGACCGGGACGAGGCGCACCTTTGCAGACACCACGATCGCGCAGGTTCCTTCGCTCCCGACGAGCGCACGGGCGACGTCGAATCCGTTCTCCGGCAGCAGCTGTGCGAGGTGATAGCCCGAAACCTGGCGGGGGATGGTCTCCAGTTCGGTGCGCAGGATCGCCATGTTGTCCGACGCGAGTTCTCGTAGCGCGGCGGTGATCTCGGCGGCCCGCGCCACAGCCTCGCGGTCGTGGGGATCGGTGGCGTACAACCCGTCGCGTGTCGCGGTCAGCAGCATCCCGTCGGCGGTGACGAGCTGGAGTTCGATCACGTGATCGCTGGTGCGTCCGTATCGGACGGAGTGGTTTCCGCAGGCGTCGTTGCCGATCGCCCCGCCCAGGGTCGCCCGGGACGCCGACGACGGGTCGGGGGCGAAGGTCAGTCGGCCGTCCGTCGCCGTCCGCGCCTGTGCGGCGAGAGTGGTGAGCACGATGCCCGAACCGGCGACGGCGGTGGAGGTCTCGGCATCCACCGACACCACCTGATCCAGGTGACGGGACAGGTCGATGACCACGCCGTCGCCGATGGCGTTACCCGCCATCGAGGTACCGCCGCCGCGCACGATCACCGGGACGCCTCGGTCGTGGCATCGCGCGACGATCGTGGCGACCTCGCGCCCGGACCGCGGAAAGGTCACGGCCCGGGGCGGGATGCGGTAATTCGAGGCGTCGTAGGAGTATTCAGCCAGACGTCGGGGTGAGGCGTCGGCATCGATGCCGAGATCGGCGAGTTCGTCTGCGATGTCCACCGGCCTAACCTAGTGCGGCGTGCAGCGCCGCGCCGAACCGCGCGACACCGAGATCGATCTCGTCGGCCGTCACGACCAGCGCCGGGATGAGTCGTACGACGTTGGCCGACGGCCCGCAGGTGAGCGTCAGCAGCCCCTGTGCAGTGGTGGCCTGCTGCACCGCGACAGCGGCAGGGGCGTCGGGCACCCTGTTGCCGGCGGCATCGGTGGAGACGAATTCGATGCCCGCCATCAGGCCGAGGCCCCGGACGTCGCCGATGCCCGGGAACGGCGCGCACACCTCACGCAGGCCGGCGAGCAGCTGCTCCCCGCGCACGCGGGCGTTCTCCACGAGTCCCTCGGCCTCGATGACCTCGAGGGTCGCGATCGCGGCCGCCGCGGCCACGGCGTTGCCGCCGTACGTCCCGCCCTGCGAGCCCGGCCAGGCCTTGCTCATCAGCTCGGTCGACGCGGCGATGGCGGAGATCGGGAACCCCGACGCCAGACCTTTCGCGGTGACGATGATGTCGGGGGTCAAGCCGTCGGCGTGCTGGTGACCCCAGAACTTGCCGGTGCGACCGAAGCCGGCCTGCACCTCGTCGAGGATGAGCAGGATGCCGTGCCGGTCGGCGCGCTCGCGCAGTCCTTGGAGGAACCGGGGCGGCGTCGGCAGGTAACCGCCGTCGCCGAGGACCGGCTCGATGAGGAACGCCGCGGTGTCGTTGGGTGCGACGCGTGATTGCAGGAGGTAGTCGAGCTCGCGCAGCGCGAAGTCGACGGCGGTCTCGGTGTCCCAGCCGTACCGGAAGGCGTAGGGGAACGGCGCCATGTGGACGCCGCTCATCAGCGGGGAGAAACCGGCCGAGAAGCGTGTGCCCGCGGTGGTGAGGCTGGCGGCCGCGACCGTGCGGCCGTGGAATCCGCCCTGGAAGACGATGATGTTCGGCTTGGCGGTGGCCATCCGGGCGAGACGGACGGCGGCTTCGACGGCCTCCGAACCCGAGTTCGCGTAGAAGACGGAGTCCAGCCCGGCTGGGAGGACCGCACCTAGCCGATCGGTCAGCTCGAGCAGCGGCGGATGCATCACCGTTGTGTACTGGGCGTGGATCACCTTGGCGCACTGGGCTTGTGCGGCTGCGACCACATGCGGGTGGCAGTGTCCGGTACTGGTGACGCCGATGCCGGTGGTGAAGTCGAGGTAGTCGCGACCGTCGGTGCCGTGAATCCAGGACCCCAGCGCATGGTCGACGACGACGGGCGTCGCCTGCTTGAGCGCTGGGCTGAGCGAGGCCGTCTGGTGGGTGCGGGTGGAGGAGTCGACGCCGGCAGTCATGGGTACACCGTGACGGCAGATCGTACGATTGTCAACAATTCGACATCACCGCTGGTCGACGGGTGCGACCGCCGCGGCGGGGATACCCCCGTGGACACCATGGTGATGACAGCATCCTGTCGTTGACGACAGGATGCTGTCAGGGGTCGAACAAGCTGCGTCAACTGTGAAGACGCTCCCCGAGTGACGGCCGACCGGCGACGGCCGGTGCCGTTTCCCGGATGATCATCAGGCAGCAGAGGCTGATCGCCATCAGTACCGCGGCGTAGATCCCGACGGGAATCACACTGCCGGTGGCGCTGACGATTCGGTTCGCGATCATCGGGGCGAGCCCGCCGCCCAGCACCGCGCCGACCTGGAAGCCGATGCCGATTCCGCTGTAGCGCTGCGTGATCGGGAACAGCTCAGCGAAGGTCGTGAGCATCGGGCCGTAGACGAAGCCGGTCAGCGCGAACCCGATCGAGATGACCGTGACGCAGGCGGCCAGGGACCCGGATGCGGTGACCCAGAACAAGATCGGTGCGAACAGCAGGGAGGTGATCATCCCGAACCCGATCACGGGTTTGCGGCCGAGTCGGTCGGACAGGTAGCTCCCGAGTACGACGGTGGCCGCATGGCATGCGAGTGCGAGCGTGCTTCCGAAGACCACCGGCGAACGATCGAACCCTCGTCCCGGATCGGTCTCGGTCAAGAAGGAGAGCATGAACGTGAACAACAGGAAGGCGTAACAGTTCTGGCCGACGTTGATCCCTGCGGCCAGGGCGACACGGCGCCAGTTCTGCCGGAGGACGGCGAAGGCCGGCGGCGAACTCTCCTCGGCCCGCTTGGACTCGACGAAGTCCGGCGTCTCGCTCACCCTCGACCGCGTCCACACCCCGATGGCCAGCACGATGCCGCCGATGAGGAACGGGATGCGCCAGCCCCAGGCCAAGACCTGCTCCATTGGCATCAGCAGTACGAGTGCGAACGACAGGTTGGCCAGGATGCCGCCGACCGGCGAACCGAGGGTGACGAAGGAACCGTACAGACCACGCCGGTGCGTCGGGGCATGCTCGGCGGCGAGCAGGGCGGCGCCGCCGATCTCACCGCCGCGCGAAACGCCGTGCACCATGCGGAGGAAGATCAGGATGATCGGGGCCACGATCCCGATCGCCTGGTAATCGGGCAGGACACCCATCGCCAGGGTCGACCCGCCCATGAGCAGGAACGCCGCCGTCAGCGACTTGCGTCTACCGAACTTGTCCCCGAAGTGCCCGAAGATCAGGGCCCCGATCGGCGCCATCACGAAACCGACCGCGAAGGTCGCGAATCCGAGGAAGGTGCCGAACCAGGGATCGTCGACGTTGAAGTAGACCCTGTTGAACACCAGCGCCGTCGCGGTGCCGTAGATCGCGAAGTCGTAGAACTCCATGATCGTACCGACGCCGGACGCGACGGCGACGCGAGTGGTTCGCTCCCGCCTGGGCGCGGCGGCGCTCGATGCCGACGGGTCGGGCGGTGCAGAACTGTCGAGAGTTACCACGGATCACTCCTCATCGGTGGGCGAACGGGCCGGCGGGCCTGCGTTCGTTGGCTGTACTCGTGGATGGATCGATTGTGTCGAACCCGCGCCAGGCGGGGAATCGGGAAAAGCTTTACCGCGTCGATCTTTTGGGTCATTCGAATCGGACGCAGCAGGGCGTGCCGCACCGCGCCGCCGGGCGATTCCGGTGGCGGGGTGTGGTCGTCGCCCGATACCTCAGTCGACCGTGCTGAACTCCTCGTGGCGGGCGAGGCGCCCGACTGCGTCGAGCACCCGCGCGAAGTCGGCGATCCGCTGTGCCCGGTAGTCGGCGACGGTCGCCGGGTCGAACTCGTAAAAGCCCGCGCCGTCGGTCATCCCACGACGACCGGAGGTCATGTTCGTCTCGACCAGAGGCGCGGGTGCGAACCTCTCCCCGAGCTCGCGGCTGAGGTAGTTCGACGCGTGGAAGAGGGTGTCGCAACCGCCCCAGTCGATGAACTCGAGCAGACCGAGAACCGCGAAGCGCGAACCGAATCCGATGCGGACCGCGGTGTCGATGTCCTCGACACTGGCCACGCCCTCGGCCACCATGCGGGCGGCCTCGTTCATGACCAGTGCCTGGAGCCGGGGCACGATGTACCCGGGCGACGGGGCGCACACCACGGGTACCTTGCCGACTGCGAGCAGCAGGTCGCGGGTGGCGTCGACGGCCACCGGACTCGTCGCCGTGCCGGACGCCACTTCGACGAGGGGCATGAGATCAGCGGGGTTGAGCCAGTGCGCGTTGAGGAAGCGCTCCGGCGCCGACAATGCACCGGCGAGTTCGTCGACGAGGAAGCTCGACGTCGTCGACGCGATGGGGACGGTGCCGCCGACCATGGCCTCGATCCACGCGAGCGCGTCGCGCTTGACCTCTGCGACCTCGGGCACGGCTTCGAAGACGAGTTCCGCCCCGGCCATCGGCGCGAGGGCGTCGACCTCGCCGACGACCGTCACCAGTTCTGCGACGTTCTCGAGGTCCTCGACCGCCAGCAGATCGAGTGCGACCTTGTGCTCCAGTGCCTGCCGAACCGACGCGCGGACCCCGTCGCGATAGGCGGCGGTGTGGGCGCCGCGGTCGCGGAGGTCGACGAGCGTCACGGAGACGTTTCCGAAGGCCAGTGCCGCGGCGATGCCCTGGCCCATCCGGCCGGCGCCGACGACGGCGACGTGGCGGCCCGTCACCGTGCCGATCCGTCGTGGAGCAGTGCGCGCATGCCGGACGAGTCGAGTTCGGCCAGTCCCAGGTTCTCCAGGGTCCGCCCGCCGGTCGCGGCCGGGCGGCCGGTGACCGCACCGGCGAGGGCGAGCAGACCGTCGGCCACCGGAGACGGCACCGACGCCCACCGTGCCACGGAGCTCAGCAGCGCCAGCCCGATCTCGACGTCCTCGGTCATGTAGCGGTGGGTGTGCAGATCGATGTTCTCCCGCCAGTCGCCGCTGTCGGTGAGCTTCTCGTGGGCGGCGTTGCCGTACATCCACTCGTCACCGTCGGCGGTGTAGTGGTCGGCGAGCGGGAAGTGCGGCGCGCCGTAACCGAGCGCCTCCCGGACCGCGATGCGCTCGGCGTCGAGCGCAGTGGTGACGCGACGGACGGAGTCCTGAGTACCCTCGTTGTGGATGTCCCAGGACGGAAAGTGTTCCAGCGGACCGGCATTCATCAGGATGAGCGGCGGATGGATGATCGGGCCGGCGTTCATCAGGGCACCGCTGAGCGCATCCTCGACGCGCTCGACGGCGGGGTAGACCTCCCCGAGGACCGCCAGCGCCCGATCGGTGTGGCGCGCCGGGAAGACGCCGGTGGGCAGACGCGTGGCGTATCCGCTGACCACGACGCGGGTGTCGCCGTGCTTGCGAGCGAGGTAGGGCAGCGTCCCGGTCTCGGCGAACGCGACGTCGGCGGGGTTGCCCGCGGCCCGCACCGCCCGCGCGAACACGATGGACCCGAAGCTGCCCGGCGGCAGGTAGACGACCTGACCGTCGCGCAGGTGTGGGGCGAGCTGCCGGGCCAGCGACTCGTGGGCGAAGGCAGGAACCGGCGCGACGATGACCTCGGCATTGGACACCGCCTCGGCGAGGTCGGCGACGATCGAGATGCCACCGCCCGAACCGCTTTCGACATGATCGGCACCGTCGACGCCGACCTGCCTACGTCCGCGGTGATCATCGATGTCGAGGGTCCCGCGCTCGACCAGGGACGAGAACGCTGCGCCATCCCGCCGCCACCAGGTGACATGGTGGTCCTTCTCGTTGAGCTCCGCCGCGGCTGCGTAAGAGCCGTGACCTCCGCCGATGATGCAGACCTTCACGAATCGTCCTCCTCGATCTCGGGCCGCCGGGGCGGCCGCTGGGGTGTTGGAAGGAAACGTAAGAGCGCGTCCGGGGACTGTCCCGGTGTCTGCCGATACCGAAAAAATCTCCCCGCATGATGCAGGATTGTTGCGTGCCGGACGACCTCGATTATCAGATCGTTCACGCTCTGCAAGTAGCCCCGAGGGCGCCGTGGGGCGTGGTCGGCGACGTCGTGGGCGTGAGCGCGGCGACCGCGGCCCGCCGCTGGGAACGGCTCGTCGACCGCGGGCTCGCCTGGATCGTGACCTACCCCGGGGCCGCGTACCTCAACACCCGCTGCAGCGCCTTCGTCGAAGTTCAGGCGTCGTCGCGACGCGAGGCGCTTGTCGAGTGTCTGTCCCGGGACCGGCACGTGGCGACGATCCAGCGCACCGCGGGCGACAGCGACCTACTGCTGACCGTGATGGTTCCCGACCTCGGCTTCCTCGGCGACTGGGTGCAGCGCCTCGCCGAGACAGAGGGCGTCGCCCGGACCCGGACGAGGGTGGTGATGCGGGTCTTCGGCGAGAGCGAACGCTGGCGCGTGCACACGCTCTCCGACGCCGACGAGTCGGTGCTCGCCGAGCACCGTCCCGAGCGTCGTCCGCTGGCGCACGAACCCGACGACATGGATCTGCGGCTCATCGCCGCCCTGGCCGAGGACGGCCGACGTTCCGCGGTCGATCTGGCGGCCGTGAGCGGACTGAGTGCGCCGACCGTCCGGCGCCGGCTGACCGCGCTCGTCGCCGAACGCGTCCTGTCCATCAGATGCGAGGTGGCCCATGTGATCAGCGGATGGCCTGTCACCGCGAACGTGTGGGCACGGGCATCGTCGAGATCGATCTCGACGCTCGTCGACGCGCTAGACGAACTGCCCCAGGTCCGTGTCTGCTGCGAGGTCACCGGCACCGCGAACATCCTGATGGGCGTCTGGTTGCACACCGTCGGCGAACTCTCCGATTTCGAGCAGCAGCTCGAGAGTCGGGTGCCGGGGCTCGTCGTCGCCGACCGCTCGGTCACGCTCGAGACCCCGAAGCGACTGGGCTCGTTGCTCGACCGGTCGGGCTGCCGCGCCGGCTCGGTTCCGGTGGTACTGTGAGATGACCACGTCGACCTCGCTGCCGCTCGCCCTGCTGATCACCACGGCCCGTGATCTGAACCACGTCGCGGTGGCCGTGGCCGGGAATCTCATGCGGCTCATGGAGGCCGGATACGCGCAGCGGCGGGCGGACCATGATTGTGACCAGCCGATTTGATGAGGGCGGCACATCGCCGACGACAGCTGCTTTGTCACCGACCGCCAGTCATACAGATGCCAGCGTCGGGTGAGTGTCCTTCACGCCTTGAGCGTCCAGGATTGTTGAATGCTCCCGAGGTGTCGATTGTGGGGCGATAGGCGAGGAGCGCGAGACCCAACCCAGTATGGAGGGCACTCGCGCCGCGACCCCCACCGCTATGAACACCGCACTCCGGGATCGATGGTCCACGTCGAGGTCAAAGAGCTCGGCCGCATCCCCCACCGGCGGCGGGTGGCGCCTGCACGGCCGTGACGCCGCGATCTCAGTTGCCAACCGACACAAGAAGACTAAGATCGGCTATGACAACGTGCACACCGCGATCGACGACCGCACTCGGTTGGCGTGCAGCGAAGTAGTGTCCGAGGCGAAAGACCTCACGAGTGCAGGATTCTTGCACCGAGCGTTGAGGTGGTTCACCGGCCACGGCGTGCGGGTCCGACGGCTACTGAGGCCTGCACGGGAGCTCCTGCCAGGGTCAGGGGGAGATACACGCGGCCGTGTCGTCGGATGGGTTTCGGATGGATGCGCGGATCCCCCGTGGGGGGCGCCGACGACCTCATCGAGCGTGACTCGGTAGGTCTGGGTCAACGGGATCAACAGATCCAAAGTGGGCCGGCGGTGACAGGATTTGAGTTGTGAGAGCGTGCTGGTCGAGAGGCCCGTCGCGTCCGCGACGTCGGACAGCTTCATCTGCCGGCGTTTACGCAGGTCCCGCAGATGTGGTCCGACCGCTCCGCGCATGCTGTCGACGACAGCTCCGGGCGGATCGCTGTTCTGTTCAGATTGCATCTTTCGCAAGTCCAGTTGCCATCTTCGGTTTCCGGGGCGCAATGTGGTCCGCATCCCCACATTGACCGAAGAGGCCAGCCCCATGAGTTCGTTCGTGCAGACCGAGACGACGAGAACCGCCGTGACCCCGTGGGCCGCCCTGGCGGCGATCACCGGTAGGTCGGCGGTCAGTGACGACGAAGTGTGGAGGGGCTCTCACATGGTGCCGCTGGCTGCAGTCCGTCTCGGGATGATCGCTGCGGCGCAGTCGCTTGCGAATCCCGAGAGAACATTCAGTGAGTGGGTGTCGTTGGGCCAGAAGATCTCGGGGTGCCATTGAATGCCGACCAGCGATCCGTCTTGGTTCTCGAAGCCCTCGACTATACCGTCCTGACTTCGCGCGGTGGCGCGCAGTCTGGGTGCCAGCGTACGAATTCCTTGGTGGTGCTGACTGTTGACAGTGATTGCAGTTGTCGACGTCCAGCGCGCCACCGCGCTGTCGGGGTCGAGAGCGACTGGATGAGCAGCCTGAAGAAGCGCATGTTCGCCGAGTCGGTGAGACACGTTCGTCGGATGATCTCGGTCCAGGTCTTGCCAGATCGTGCCGCCCATCGTCGCGTTGACCAGGTGGAGACCGCGGCAGATCGCAAGTACGGGCCGGCCGACTCGCTGGGCGCTGGCCAGCATGTTGATTTCGTTGGCGTCTCGGACGTCATTGACCCCCCACAGTGTCGGATCATCGACGAGTCCTCCGTACAGGTGCGGGCTGATGTCTCCGCCACCGGAGATGATCAGGCCGTCGACGTTGGCTATCAGGGTTTCTGTGTCGATGAGGTGTGATCCTGTGTCAATTGCCATCGGGGTTGCACCAGCTTCTACAATGCCGCGGAACATCTGTCGCCAGTGCACCAGAACGTGAAGTTCTTCGAGATTGTAGGTGACGGCGATGACCGGCCGTTCATTCATGTAGGTACTGACCTTTCTGTCGGTGGGAGGGAGTCAGAACGCATCTGCGTGTTCGGGTAGCGTTTGCCCGCCGTCGACGGTGAGGGTCTGCCCAGTGATGAAGCTGGCTTCCTCACTGGCCAAAAATAGTGCGGCAGCGCCAATATCGCCGATTTCCCCTAGTCGTCCGCAGGGGATTGTCTCGATCATGCGGGCGATTGCGGCCTCGCCGAGTCCGGACAGTCCCTCTGTTCGGATACTCCCGGGCAGTATTGCGTTGATGGTTATCGATGACCGGGCGAATTCCAGTGCTGCTGACCTCATGAATCCGAGCTGCGCGGCTTTGCTGGCGCCATAATGACTCAAGCCTGCGTACCCCGTCGTCGGTCCGGTGATGGATGATGTGAGGACGATGCGGCCGTGCCCGCTCGCGGACAACAAAGGGGTGCATGCCTGGGTGCTGAAGATCGTACCGAAGGTGTTGATGGCGAAGATGCGTGCCACGTCATCGGGTCTGATCTGGTCGAGCAGCTTCTCGGGATACACCCCGGCGTTGGCGCACAAGACATCCAGGCCGCCGAAGAGGCTCTCCACCTGGTCGGCCATCTTTCGGCAGGAATCCGGTTCAGCCACGTCGGTTTCGATGATCTCGCATGTCGCGCCGGTTTGTTCTGACAGGCTGCGCTGCGCTCGGATGAGAGCGTCGCGGCCCCGGCCGGTGATGGCAACCCGTGCCCCGGCCCGAGCAAAAGCAGCGGCAATCCCGACGCCGATCCCGCGGCTGGCGCCGGTGACGAGAACCTTCTTATTCGACCAGTCGGTCATGACATGTGTTCCTTTCGACCCGAGCGGGCGATGTTTCGGGTGCGGATCGTGGTCGCGGAAGACCGACCACATCGTGACCGGCCTCCCGCAGCGCTGTGTTGTGTCTACTACTGGCCGGTCACCGGACCGGCTGTGCCGGAGCGGTGACCGGGGTTCGGGTCATCGTCGAGGACATGGCTGTCCCGGGCGGGGAGGTCATCGAAAATGGTGCACCCGATGCGCTCATATACGTCTGGGTGCGCCCGCCGCAGATACAGAGCAGTCAGCAAGGAGCCGACCAGCAAGACGATCACGATGAATGGTATGGCTTTGAAGAGCAGCGTGTCCGAGGCGCCACCGGCGGCGGCACGCATGTTCGACGCCATGAGGTAGATGACGAACACCATCCCCAGCGCTCCGATGATCGGACATATCAGGGTTCTCAGCCAGTTCTTCGTCTCCGGGTGCTCGCCGCGCACGTGGAAGTAGACGATCGTCGACACCGAGCACATGACCTGCACGATCAGCAGACACAGGGTCGCCATGATGCCGACGAGTACGAACAGCACACCGTAGGGGTCCGACCCGGATATGGCGCACGCGACGATGATGGCGGCAGCGAACAACGTCTGGGTGATCGAAGCGATCCAGGGTGACCCGTGGACAGGGTGTACTGCACCGAGCTTGTGCGGGAGTAGTCGATCGCGACCGAATGCGAAGAGGTAGCGGGCGGCCGAGTTGTGAATGGCCAGCGCACAGGCGAACGACCCCCCGATCGCCAGCCACTGATACGCATCCACACTCCATTCGCCCAAGAAGGCGGCGCTGGGAGCGTAGATGAGGGAGAACGGGTCGTCGCTCGCTGCGCGTTCGACTGCCAGGTCGCCGCCATTGCCGACGATCACGCCCCACGAGATGAATGTGTAGAACACGCCGATACCGACCACTGCGATCAAGGTGGCGCGTGGAACGATCCGCTTCGGGTCTTTCGACTCTTCGCCGTAGATCGCGGTGGATTCGAACCCGACCCAGGACCAGAATGCCATCAGGAGTCCGAGTCCGACGACTCCGCCTGCGACCCCGTTTGTCTGTAGCGCGGTCGCCGGGTTTAGGGAGGTGAGCGATAGTCCCGCGGGGGCGTTCATCAGCGACACCAGCGATGTTGCGCTCAGCAGCGCGATTTCGCAGATCAGGACGACCCCGAGGACTTTCGCCGCCAGGGAGATGTCCTTGTGTGACAGTACGGCGATGACGGCAAGACACGCGATGCCGTACACCAGCCAGGGCAGGTCCAGCCCGAACTGCGCCTCGACAGCCTGTTGTGCGAACGCCGAGAAGATCCCGACGAGGCCGGCTTCCATCGTCATGTAGGTGAACATGGACAGGATTCCGGCCGGGAGGCCGGCGATCCGCGACCACCCCCTCGACACGAACGTGTAGAACGCGCCCGCGGCGGTGATGTGCTTGGCGAGAGCGATGAAGCCGACGCTGAAGATGGTCAGAACCACCGTCGCGATGATGAACCCGGCGGGTGCACCGATCCCGTTGCCGAATCCGACGGCCACCGGCAGGTTTCCGGTCATCGCGGTGATGGGGGCGGAGAACGCCACGACCATAAACACCACACCCGCTAGACCCAAGGCACCCCGTTTGAGTTGGGGCCGATGGGCCGAGGGGGGGTCGGCCGTGGGCGATCCTGGAGAGGGTCTGGTCGAGTCGAGAGCCATCGCTCCCACCTTTCTTGACACCGGGGCCGCCGGAAGGTGGCGAGCCGCGGTCTAAAGGACTAAAAACAAGACCAGTAGACCACATGAACGAGACGTGGACCACACTTCCAGGGCTGCCAAGTAGGGTTGTGATCTGAGTCGAGTACATAACCGCAGGTAGAAAAGGTCTATTGACTGGCTATTTAAGCCAATTTAACATCGGCGATACACATGTCCGGCACTCGCCGGGTCGCCCTACCTCGTACCCTGAATGGAGTCGTCGCGATGTCGCGTTCAACCGTTCAACCCGTGCAACCTGCTCACACAGAGGAGGCACTCAGGTCCTGTCTCGAAGAGGCGATGACCGTGGGCGCCGGCGCCGCCGAGCACGGGCGCGTGACGGCCCAGATCCCAGCGCTGGCGCAAGTGCCGGCGAGTTGTTTCGGGATCGCGGTGGCGACGGTGGAGGGACAGATCGTCCACGCCGGCGACAGCACGACCGAGTTCTCCATCCAGAGCCTGTCGAAACTGTTTGCCTTGACTGCCCTTCTCCAGCAAGACCCTTCGGCGTGGTCTCATGTCGGTTGGCATCCCACGAATGCACACTTCAACTCGGTCGCCGAACTCGAGCGGTCGGGCGGCCGACCGGCGAACCCGTTCGTCAATGCGGGGGCGTTGGTGGTCACCGATCGCCTGCTGGAACGTACAGGCGACGCGGTTGCGGCCACCGTCGATCTGATCCGGCGTGAGTCCGGCGGACGGCGGGTGAGCGTCGACGAGGATGTGGCCGTCTCCGAGATGATTGCCGATCATCGGAACTCGGCGTTGGCGCACGTTCTCGCCGAGCACGGGCGTTTGTCCTGCGGGATTGAACGATTGCTCGCCCAGTACTGCCACCAGTGCGCAATCACGGCCGATGTGCAGACGGTCGCCAGGGCCGCGCTGTTCCTCGCGGACAGAAGGCGGCTCCCCTCCGGCCTGGCTCCGGCCACAGTTCGGCGCATCAACGCGGTTCTACTCACCTCAGGGATGTACGGCGCCGCGGGGGACATTGCTTACCGAGTCGGGCTTCCGGCGAAAAGCGGTATCGGCGGGGGCGTCCTTGCAGTGATGCCCGGACGGGGAACGGTATGCGTGTGGAGCCCGCCGCTGGACGCAGACGGGAACTCGGCCGGCGGCGTAGCAGCCATCGAGAGGTTCGCCGAACTCACCGAGTGGTCGGTGTTCTGAGACCCGGATGACGGGTCATGCGCTCAGCGTCGTAGCCAAGACTCAATGGTCTTGCGAGTGCCCTCGATGTGCTCCTGCATCTTCGCGGCGGCCAGCGGGCCGTCTCGATCGTCGATGGCGTCGACGATGACCTCGTGGAAGTCGTTCGCGTTGGCCTCTAGTCGTCCAAACACCGCCCCTACCGGTAGCCACATCTTCCGGCGCGCGTCTGCGACCGCATCCAAGAGGAGCTCGTTCTGGCTTGCCTTCGCGATGTTCATGTGGAACGCATTGTCCAGGGTCTGGAACTCCACCACGTTATGCGCGGTCTGGTCTGACATCGCAACCTGCAGGGCGTGATCCATCGCAGTCAGGAGTTTGCGCAAGTCCGAGACGTCACCGGCGCGCCGACGTTCCGCAGCCAACCGTGTGGCCTCGACTTCCACGGCCATTCGGTACTCGAAGGCATCACGGATCGCCTTTCTGTTCTTGCGCATCTCCTGGCGGGTTTCGGAGGGGTCGTACTTGGGTGCTTGGACGGTGAATCCTCCGCCGCGTCCGCGACGCACCTTGATCAATCCCTCGCGTTCGAGGACATACAGTGCTGAGCGGACGGTGGTCCGCGACACCTGCAATAGCTCTGTCAACTCCCGCTCAGTAGGCAGGTTGTCGCCCGGACGGAACTGGCCGAGCTCGAGCGAGCGCCGGATCTGGTCGAGCACCAATTCGTGAGCCGGAATCTGGCGCACCGGAACCAACGATGCCTTGCTGGCAGCCATCGGGCACTCCCTTCGTTTGGACCTAGCATATCGCATGGAAAGTACGCAACGTGCGCTTTGTCCGACCAATGGAACTTAACTTGCTGTCGGTGAGCGCGTGCGTGAAAAAAGTCCCTCGGGTCTGCGTCGGACGAAATATGGTCTGAAAACTTGACCAATAGCCCTTTAGCCGTGACACTGGTCTTACTCGCACAGAGATACTTTCGGAGTTACAAGGAGCTTTCGTGGGCAACAAAGTCATCGTGACCGGCGGCGCCGGGGTCATCGGTCAAGCGATTTGTCACCGCTTGCACGAATCGGGTTACACGCCCGTTGCCGCAGACCTTCGACCGGCTGTCGATGCTCTTGAACCGCAGACGATCACGCGGGACGGGATCGTCGCGGTCGAGATGAACGTCGCTGAGCGCAGCAGTGTGGACGCGGCCATCCAATCCGTGCTCGACGAGGGTGAGACCTTGGCTGGACTCGTCAATTGTGCTGGTGTACTCCGTGATTCATTTCTGGGAGAGATTGACGAAGCCAAGCTGGAACTGATGTTTCAGGTGAACATCGCGGGCATGGCGCGGGTAACGGACGCGGTGGCGCCGTTGCTCGATGAGGGAACCGCAATCGTCAATGTAGGAAGTCTCACCGGCCACTTCGGCCGCTTCCGCGGTGCCTCGGTGTACGGCGCGACGAAGGCGGGCATCGCAGCCTACACACGTTACATTGCCGAGGAACTGGCGGACCGCGGAATCCGAGTCAACAATGTCGCTCCGGGGGTCATCCGCGCCCCTATGAGTGATTCGATGGCTCGCGTATCCGGTGGGGAAGAGAAGAGCGCGAGTTACGCAATGCTCAAGCGCATCGGCGAACCTTCCGAGGTGGCCGAGGCCGTCGAGTTCCTGCTGTCGCCGCGTGCCTCCTTCATCACCGCCCAGACACTGCTCGTCGACGGCGGTGTCGTCGCGTGGTGAATGCAGCGGGCACCCGGGCCGGGACGGTGGACTCCACCTTCATCGACGCGGCCAACGAGAAGGCGTTCGCTCGGCTTGACGCGGCTGATCCGTGGGTCGTCGACGTCGCCCCGGCGGGCGACGTGCTCCCCGGTTACCGCGCGAACCTCGTGCTGACCTCCGGCGCCCCGATGGAGTGGGCGGAATACGTCGGCGGTCAGCGCGAAGCACTCATCGGTGGAGCATTGTTCGAGGGTCTGGCGGCGACGCGCGAGGAGGCTATTGCCGGATTCGACAGCGGCGAGATCGAGATCGGCGCCTGTCATGACTACGCGGCAGTGGGCTCGCTGGCCGGGATCTACACGGCATCGATGCCGGTGTTCGTCGTCGAGAATCGAGCGCACGGCAACATCGGGTTCTGCAACTTCTACGAAGGTAAAGAACCGCGCCGACTGAACTACGGTTGCTACGACGAGGGCGTGCACCAACGGCTACTCCACGTCAACACAGTCCTGGCTCCGGTGGTCGGAGAAGCGATCCGGCGCACTGAGGGTGTCGCCCTCAAACCCCTCATTGCGCGCGCGCTTCGGATGGGCGATGAAGTCCACAGTCGTAACGCGGCGGCGTCGATTCTGTTCAACCGTGAGATCCTGCCCGCCATCCTCGACATGGTTCGCGATGATGTACCGGGTGTACAGGAGTCAATGCTACATCTCGCCGAGAACGACTACTTCTTCCTCCGGTTGTCGATGGCGGCCGCGAAGGCCTCGGCCGACGCGATGATCGTCGAAGGTTCGACTCTCGTCTCAGCGATGGCGTTCAGCTGTCGAGGGTTCGCCATCAAACTCGCCGGCCTGGGTGACCAGTGGTTCGAGGGGCCTCCCCCGATCCACCAGGGCAAGTTGTTCAAAGGTCACACCGAGGACGAGATCACCTGGATGGGCGGCGAGAGTCCGATCACCGAAACCGTTGGACTCGGTGGCTTCGCGCAGGCGTGTGCACTATCGCTCCAGGACTACCAAGGTGGTTCTCCGGACGTCATGATCGAGCGCAACCGGGAGATGTACGAAATCACTCACGGTGAGAACGGCACGTACCGAATCCCCTTGTTCTCGTTCCAGGGCACGCCGACCGGGGTCGATGCGCGCAAGGTCCTGGACAAGGGCATCCTCCCGGTCATGGACGTGGGTCTGGCAGGGCGCGACGGCGGACAGATCGGCGCGGGCGTCATTCGCGCACCGCGTGAGTGTTTCGAACAAGCCATGAACGCCTACGCGGAGAGGTACGAATCACGATGAGCCAGTCGAGCGCACACATCGCCCTGTCGTTCTCCGGACGAGGAGCGATCGTCACCGGTGCCGCATCGGGAATCGGGGCGGCCGTCGCGCGGCTCCTCGTATCGGCGGGTGTGCGGACGCTCGCACTGGATCTGCGGAAGCCCGAGTCCATCGACGGGCCCCATGCCGATCTGCATGTTCCGGCTGCGGTCGATGTCCGTGATCGAGAGGTGCTGCAGTCGGTCATCGACAGCCACGCTGGCGACGGTTTCAGCTACATAGTCAACTGCGCGGGGATTCTCGAGACCACCGGTTTCGTCGGAGTCGACCAGACAGCGTGGAGCCGCGCGCTCGACGTGAATCTCGTCGGCGCGTACAACGTCATCGACGCGGGCACTCCCCACCTCGAGCGGGCGACCGTGGGCGCGATCGTCAACATCAGTTCCATCGAGTCACACCGGGTGGTGGCACTCACCGACCCAGATCCGACACCGCAGTACGCGGCCGGCAAAGCCGGACTGTCGATGCTCACCCGCACTGCGGCGCGAGCCCTTGCGCAGCGTGGGATCCGGGTCAATTCCGTGGCGCCCGGTTTCATCGCCACACCGATGGCTGCCGCTCACGGCGACACCACCCGGCTGCCGGAGAGTCTGCATGCGCGGGTTCCGGCCGGTCGGTTCGGCCATCCGGACGAGATCGCCAACGCAGTGGCCTTCCTCTTGAGTGACCAGGCCGACTACATCACCGGCGGCGAACTCCTGGTCGACGGCGGATTCGAACTCACATGAGCCCGTCTCCGAACTCCACGGTCGTCGCCCACAGCGACTTTCTCGGTCGCCATGCGCGGGTCGGCTCCTGGCAGGAACTCTCTGAAGGCACCTTTCGCACAGCTCGGAAGAGGCTGGCAGCCGGTGACGGTGATGCCGCCGCCGACTTGCTCGAGGTGTCGTTGCAGGAGGCCGACGAGCTCCGCGACATCTACGAGCGTTGGCCGGGCGAGATCGCGGAATGGATTGTGGGCCGTGGTGTGGACATTGCGGCAGTGGAGGTGAAGCTTGATCGCCTGGCGGCGCTCATCGGAAACAAAGCGATGGGCGGCATCCAGGCCGAATGGCCGGAGTATCACGAGGCGACGATGCACGCAGTCAGGCGGTGCAGGGTGGGCGATGAGGATGCAGCCGATCTGATCGACCTGGCGCATCAGATCTGGCTGGGTATCCACGATCGTGCCGTGGATCGAGTGGCCGGCCACATCGACATCGCAGTCACACTCTGTGGGGAGGACGTTCTCGGCGACCTATGGGACTTCCTCATGGCGGACTGGTACGACCTGCACGAGAAGCGTTTCGCCTTGTCCAATCAGCCCTGGGAGGTCTCCGCCCATCAGCTGATGGTCGCCATCGTCGACGGCTTTCACGCGCACCTGGTCGGCGGTGAACGGCAGGGTGACATCGAAGTGATCGAAGAGTCGGACCGGATCGGATTCCGGTTCGCGCCCTGCGGATCCGGCGGACGGATGCTCGATGCGGAGGTGACCGGTGGCGCACCGCGGTCCGCGGCTCCGTTCGACTTCGCGACGACCTCGCGCCGACATGACTGGGCGTGGAATGAGATCGGTGTGTGCTCGTACTGCGTTCACTGCTGCCTGCTGAACGTCGTGATGCCCATCGATCGACTCGGTTTTCCCACCCGGGTCATCGAACCTCCGCTGTGGAGCGGGAGGTCTGCTTCTACCGCGTGTACCTGGTGGGTCTACCGCGATCCGTCACTCATCCCGGAGAGCGTTTACCACAAAGTCGGGCGTACACCGCAGAAACCAGGAGGACGGACATGACGAAGTTACGGCCGATGACTCAGATCGAAGTTCCCGACTATGATCTCGGGCTGCGCGGGAAGTTGGTCCGCTCCGATAAGACGGTGGCGGAGCTGGCCTTCTGCACCATCGCATATGGCATGTCGCTGGTCGACGACGTGGCCGACACTACGTTCAGCAACGCAGGGAACGGGTACCCCGACGGCGTCGTGGTCGCCGACGAGTCGACCCGCGTGGCGATCCCGTGGAGGGACGGCACTGATGCCGTGATCACCGACTTCGTCGGGCCCGACTCGCAACCTTTCGGACCGTCGGCGCGAGGCGTCTTGCTCGGCCTGATCGACGAATACCGCACGCTCGGACTCGAGCCCGTGCTCGGTTACGAGTACGAGGTTTGGATCTTCCGCGAAACCCCCGGCGCGGAGTTTCACGGGACGACGGGGCTGACGCCGCTCGGGCGGACACAGAACGCGTACAGCCTCACTCGCTCGGTTGAGGTCGACGCTCTGGCATCCGAATACATCGACCGGATGACTCAGGTCGGGATCGAGATCGAGGCGTTCCACTCCGAACTCGGACCAGGGTTCTTCGAATATGCGCTGGCGCCCGCGCCGGCGAAAGAAGCCGCGGACGGTGCAGCACGGTCACGCCAGTACCTGCGCGACCTGTGCGCCAAGCACGGCCTGCGCGCCAGCTTCATGGCGAAGCCGTTCGGCGAGTTCTCCGGAGCCGGTGGACATGTGCACTCCAGCCTGGTCCGGGACGGTAGCAACGTCATGGTCGACGAACCGAACATGCTGTCCGACACCGGATCGCAATATCTCGCGGGCCTCCTCGCCACGATGAACGATTTCACTGTGCTGTTCAACCCGTACGTGAACTCCTTCAAGCGCGCGGATCCCGCCATGTATGTCGGCAACCGCTCGTTCTGGGGTCGCGACGACCGCAACGCCACCTGCCGAGCCCTTCTGGGCGGTCGGAAGTCCGCTCGGATCGAGCATCGCCGGCCGGGTGCTGACGCCAACCCTTACGTCGTCGCTGCGGCGCTGCTGGCCGGCGGCCTGGTCGGTCTCCACGACAAACTGGATCTTCCCGAATCGGGTTCGGAGGGGCGGCCGGCGCTGCCCGACGATCTCGGGAGCGCGATCAAGGCGTTCGAGACAAGTGACTTCGCGGCCAAGATACTGGGCAAGCCCTTCGTCGAGTCGTACGCAGCGACCCGCAGTGCCGAATTGCGGCGCTACGAGACGTGGTTGCGGAATTTCATCACACCGTTCGAGCTTTCACGACACCTGGAGCATCAATGAGTAACGCGGCGCTTCTCTCCCTCGAGGACTTCGACGCCTTGGTCGAGGACGGCACAATCGACACAGTCATCTGTGCCGCCCCCGACCCGTACGGGCGTACCGTCGGTAAACGCCTGACGGTGAACGCCTTCCGGTCACTGGGGATCGACGGCGACGGCATCAACGCCAGTAGCTTCATCTTCGCGGTCGACCTCGAGATGAATCCACTCAACCTGCCGGTGTCGAACGCGACCAACGGATGGGCCGACATCCGGCTCGTGCCGGACCTTGCAACACTGCGCCACGTGCCGTGGGAACCGAACTGCGCGATGGTGATCTGCGATGCCTACGAAAGCGACAATGACGAACTCCTTTCCGTGGCGCCCCGGACGATCCTCAAGCGTCAGATAGCGCGGGCGGACGAGGTCGGCTTGGCGTTTCAGTTCGCCTCAGAGCTCGAGTTCTTCCTGTCGCAGACGTCTCCACGTGAGGCGTGGGATCTCGGCTACCAGAACCTCAAGATGACCACGGACTATCGATCCGACTACCAGATGATTCAGTCTGCAAGAGACGACTGGTTCATCCGTCAGATCCGCAACCTGATGCCCGACTTCGGAATCCCCATCGAATCGTCCAAACCCGAGTGGGGTTTGGGGCAGCAAGAGGTCACGCTGGACTACTGCTCGACGCTGGAGATGGCGGATCGACACGTACTCTTCAAGTACGGTGTCAAACAGCTTGCGCACCAATCCGATCTCACCGTGACCTTCATGGCCAAGCCGGACATCGACGAGGTCGGTTCGTCGTGCCACCTGCACGTGAGCATGTGGAGTGCAGACGCCGCTCAGTCGCCCCTCTGCTGGTCGGACATGACGCCTGGTGGGATGTCGACGAAGTTCGGCTCCTTCGTCGCCGGACAACTCGAGCACGCTGCCGACATCTCGTTGATGTTCGCACCGACCATCAACTCGTACAAACGCTTTCAGCCGGATCAATTCGCCGGATCGGCAATCGCGCTGGGTGCCGACAATCGTTCCTGCGCCTTCCGTCTGGTCGGGCACGGGCCGTCCTTCCGCGTGGAAAACCGCATCCCTGGTGCCGACGTGAACCCGTACTACGCCTATGCCGCCACGATCGCGGCGGGACTCGACGGAATTCAACGGGAACTGCCGACCCCAGCGGTTTTCACCGGCAATGCCTGGGATCAGGCACACGAGATCGAGACCGTGCCGACGTCCTTGCACGCGGCTCTCGATCGATTCGCAGAATGCAAGATGCTGCGGGCCGCCTTTGGCGACGAACAGTTCGAGCACATTCTCGCGTCCTCGCAGAACGAGCTCGTCGCCTACGACTCAGGGGCGGTCACCGACTGGGAGAAGAAGCGCTACTACGAACGCGTCTGACTCCTCACTCTCCCGAAGCTGATTACGAAAGGACAAGCATGCCACTGAACCCGATCGCGCAGAGAATGATCGACGACTCGAAGGCCTCCGGCCGTCCGAATGCGCACCTGTTGCCTGTGGCAACCGCCCGCGCGAATTTCGAGGACACCTTCGGGGCGCTGGACAAGCCCGAGATCCACTCGACGCGTGAAGTCACCATCCCGACTCAGGACGGGGAGTCGATCCGGGGCCGTCTCTACCTGCCCTCCGGCGCGGAAGGACTACCGCTCACCGTGTATTACCACGGGGGCGGGTGGTTGCTGGGAAGCATCGATTCGCACGATGTGACGACCAGGCTGCTGGCCACCGCGTCAGGGTCCGCGGTCCTCTCTGTGGACTACCGCCGCGGCCCGGACTATCGATTCCCGACGGCGGTCAACGACGCGATCGACGCCCTGGAGTGGGCACGGACCAAAGGAAACCTGCCGGTCGACGTGACGCGGGTGGCGGTGGCCGGAGACAGTGCGGGTGGCAATCTCGCCGCCGCGGTCGCCATCGATGTTCGCGATCAGGCGCTGCCTGCGCTCGCACACCAATTGTTGGTCTACCCGGTGACGACCTGCGATCTGAGCAAAGGGTTCGACCCCGAGTACGACGGCATCATGCTCGAGCGCGACGAACTCCAATGGCACCAGGACAACTACCTGCCAGGTGCAGATTGGGCGAGCGACCATCGGGTCGCGGTTCTCGACGCCAAACACGAGGGGCTGGTCGGAGCAACCGTGGTCCTGGCCGAGTGTGACCCGATTCGTCCCCAGGGCGAGCTGTACGCACAGGCTCTTCGCGATGCCGGTGTGCCGGTCGAGGTCTTCCAGAGCGAGGGCCTCATCCACGGGTTCTTCGGTCTCAACCAAGTGTTCCCGTCCGCATCGGAAGCCATGGAGTTCGCCGGCGACCGCCTGCGCACGGCCTTCTCCGGCGTGGCCGGCGAATGACACGGACTGCGCTCGTCACCGGCGCCGGCGGCGGCATCGGGCTGGCGACTGCGCGACGACTGATCGACGATGGTTGTAACGTCGTCGCGACCGACGTCAAGCCGAATCGACCCGCCGAGCTGCCCGATGAGGCCACGTACATCCCGCTGGACCTGCGTGCCGGCGCCCAAGCAACACTGTTGGCGCCGTTCGCGGATCAGGGTCTCGACTACCTCGTCAATGCCGCCGGCGTCGCGTTCTTCGAACGCGACGGGTCAGCGCTGGAGCCTGACGAGACCGTGTGGGACGTGACCCTCGGCGTGAACCTGCACGCCACTCGCATGCTCATCGCAGCAGCACTCCCATCATTGAGGCGGGCCCGCGGGCGGAGCATTGTGAACGTGGCGAGTATCGCCGGGACGAGGGGAATGGACTCGCCTCTCGACGCCTACCAGGTGAGCAAAGCGGCAGTTGTCTCCCTCTCGAGATCACTTGCACTGCAACTCGGTCCGGAGGGGATACGGTGCAACACGGTGTGTCCCGGGTCG
The DNA here is from genome assembly GCF_023218005.1 of Gordonia sp. C13. Classification (NCBI taxonomy): domain Bacteria; kingdom Bacillati; phylum Actinomycetota; class Actinomycetes; order Mycobacteriales; family Gordoniaceae; genus Gordonia; species Gordonia sp. C13. The sequence continues at coordinate 1,928 of NZ_JALPSY010000008.1, read as the reverse complement.
ATCCTCACACCGATGATCGAGCACCTGTACCTCGAGAATCCCGCGCGGCGCACCGACATGGAGGCCCGTACTCCCATGCGTCGGCTCGGTTTCCCCGAAGAGATTGCGAATACGATCGCCTTCCTGTTGTCGGATCAGGCGTCGTTCATCACTGCCACCGACATCGTCGTCGATGGCGGTTGGAGTGCTCAAGTCAAGTAGGCGGGTTGTGAACTCGTCTGCTCGCAGTCCTTGACAAACCCGTTAAAGGACTAAACACTAGTCCAATAGGTATCAGCCGGTTGTCGGCGTCTCGATCAGTAGCAGGAGCTTTCATGGCCACACCAGTACGAGTAGCAATCATCGGTACCGGATTCAGCGGGATCTCTGCTGCGGTCGAGCTGCAGCGCAAGGGTATCGAGGATTTTGTGATGTTCGAGCAGGCGCCGGGGCTTGGGGGTACGTGGTTTTACAATCGTTATCCCGGTGCCGAGGTTGATCTCGAGTCACATGTGTACTCGTTTTCCTATGAGCGGTATGACTGGACGCGGACGCATGCTGATTGGCGTGAGTTGCTGGGGTATCTGAATCATGTCGCGGCGAAACATGGTCTGTTGGAGCACATGAAGTTCAACGAGACGGTGGAGGACATCACGTGGTCAGATGAGACGCGCCAGTACACTGTCACGTCCAGTTCGGGTGAGGACCACGGGGTGTTCACTGCGGTGATCAGTGCTGTGGGGTTCCTCAATATTCCGCTGGTGCCGCCGTTCGCGCGGGGTGAGACCGAATTCGAGGGGGCCATGTGTCACACCTCGCGTTGGATCGAGGGTCTTTCGCTGGAGGGCAAGAAGGTCGGGGTCGTCGGCACGGGGTCCTCGGCGGTGCAGATCGTCACCGAGGCCGAGAAGGTCGCGTCTGAGGTGAAGATCTTCCAGCTGGAACCGAACTGGCTTCTTCCGAAGAACAGCAGGGATTTCTCCGATGTCGAGCGTCGGCTCAATCGATTTGCGCCGGTCTACTGGTACCGGCGGCTGCGTCTGTACTTCGACTACGACAAGCGTCAGTACTTTTCCAGCCATGCACGATCGACTGGGCGGACCAATCGGCGTAAGCATGCCGAGGCGCAGGAGTTCATGCGGCGTGAACTGGGTGATCATCCAGAACTTCTGAAACTCGCGACGCCGACGTTTCCGTTCGAAGGCCGCCGAACCGTTGTCAGTGATACCTATTATCGTGCGCTGACAAGCCCGCATGTGACGCTTGTGCCCCACGGGGTCAAAGGACTCACCAAGTCAGGTGCGATCGATGCCAACGGTGACGAACACGACCTGGATGTGATCGTCCTGGCAACCGGTTTTGATGCGGCGAACTATCTGGGCAACTTCCGCGTTCATGGAGAACATGGCGTCGACCTGCACGAGCAGTGGGCCGGTGAGCCGGAGGCGTTGCTCGGTCTGATGGTGCCCAACTTCCCGAACTTCTTCATCATGTACGGACCGAACACGAACTCGATCCCGCTGGTGTCGTTCTACCAGGCGCAGGCCAAGTTCGCCGCCGCGCTCATCGGGCGGCTCCGCGGGAAGACCGGTAGTCGTGTCCGAGTGCGTAACTCGGTGTTCGTCGCATACAACGACTGGGTTCAGGATCAACTCGCCAAGACCGTCTGGGCCGGAACCACCAACTACTTCCGCGCCCATTCCGGACGGGGCAAAATCGTATCCCAATGGCCACTCGGCGCGACGCCATACATCCTGGCCACCAAACTCTTCCGACGCATCGGCACCCGCATCGACTGAACCCGCACGACTCACCATGTCGTGCCATCAACGACCACCCACCTCGAAGTGGTCGCCTCAAACCCCAACGATCAGGAGACCCGAACTGTGGACGGATTGATCGAGCCGATCGGTGCGGATAGCCAGGCACCCGTACGGGCGTTCCCGCCC